>NZ_JAMYOR010000001.1:0-318304 GCF_040319965.1 Mesorhizobium sp. M0830
CGCCATCGATAAGCCGCCGCCGGTCAATCCGAGCCGACCAAGAGACCGATCCTCCCTCAATCAGATGGCCTTCATATATGAATAACTTTCCCCGGACAGTCCTGCGTTCTACGGGGGAGATGGCCGGCAGGCCAGAGGGGGGCGCTGTCCCGCCGGCGTTCCCAAATATTGCGCGTCACTTCCCCGCCCGCCGTCCCGCCTCATACGCTCGCCTTACCCAGACCGTCATCTCGTCGGGATCATCGAAAGCGCTGTCGGGAACGCTCCAGTAGGGCATGGAGACCTGATTGCCATGGCGGGAGCCGGTATAGGTCCATTGCGTGCAGCCGGCGGCTTCGAACTCGGGTGCGCTTTGCTCGTCGGCCTTCAGCATCAATTCGCCGCGCAGCACGATGGCGACGATGACGCCGTCGAAATAGATGCCCTTGCCGCCGAACAGCTTGCGGATACTGACCGGGCCGAGGCCCTCGAACAGTTCGGCGATGCGTTCATTGTCCATGCCGCGATCATGTCACCGGCATTTGACCTTGTCATCGCCGCAACCAAAATCATGCTGACAGGTTGAGAGCCATCCGTTGGAGTTTTTGCCATGCCGCTTCTGCTCAAAGGATCCTGCCGCTGCAATGCCGTCCGCTTCGAGGTGGAGAGCCACACGCCGGTGCCGTTCATGCTGTGCTACTGCTCGATCTGCCGCAAGCAGCAAGGCGGCGGCGGCTTCACCATCAATCTCGGCGCCGACTACGAAACGCTGAATATCAGGGGCAAGAGAAGCCTTGGCGTCTACCGGGCCGAAATCGAAGACGACGAGCACCCGCAGTGCGAGATATCGACCGGCGAACGCAATTTCTGCAAGAAGTGCGGATCGGCGCTGTGGCTCTACGATCCGACATGGCCGGAACTGGTGCATCCCTTTGCGTCAGCTATCGACAGCGACCTGCCCATTCCACCGAGCCGGGTGCATTTGATGCTGAAATACAAGGCGAACTGGGTCGAGCCCGATATCGGCAAGGGCGACAAGGCGTTCGACGTCTATCCCGAGGAATCGATCGCCGACTGGCACAAACGGACGGGAATGTGGGTGGAGTAGTCTTCTTCGCCCCGTCTACGGGGCGAAGAAAGATCAGGCCGAGGCGCGTGCTTCCGCCAGCGCCTTGAGGTCCGCCGGCTTCAACTCGACGGATTCGCCGCAGCCGCAGGCCGAGCTCTGGTTCGGGTTGTGGAAGGTGAAGCCGGTGCGCAGCGTCGTCTGCTCGAAATCCATCTCGGTGCCGAACAGGAATAGCGCTGCCTCAGGCGCCACATAGACATGGGCGCCGTCGCGCTCGATATGGTCGTCCTTGGTGTTGGGCTCGGTCACCAGATCGACCGTGTATTCCATGCCGGCGCAGCCGCCCTTCTTGATGCCGAGGCGAATGCCATGCGCATTGTCGCGGGTGGCAACGATCTCGCGCACCCGGTCGGCGGCCTTTTCGGTCATCGTGATGACGGCGAAGCGTCCCATTCTTTTTCCTTCCATTCCATGCAGGTTCAAGGCCTGCCGAATGATTCTTCACCTAAAATGGTGAAGTTTTATGACTGGCGCAAGTGTGCCAGCCTCGACGCTAATACCAACCCACCGCGACCTGCGCCTCTTCCGACATGCGATCGGGCGACCAAGGCGGATCGAAGGTCATGTTGACTTCGACGCCGGACACGCCTTCGACGGCGCCGACGGCGTTTTCCACCCAGCCGGGCATTTCGCCGGCGACCGGGCAGCCCGGTGCGGTCAGCGTCATGTCGATCTTGACCGCGCGATTGTCCTCGATGTCGATCTTGTAGACGAGGCCGAGTTCGTAGATATCGGCAGGGATTTCCGGGTCGTAGACGGTCTTCAGCGCCGAGACGATGTCGTCGGTCAGCCGCGCCAATTCGTCGGCGGGAATCGCCGAGGCGGAAACCAGCGGGTTGATGGCCGCTTCCGGTGCGGTCTCGGTGGTGTGGCTCACATCATCCATGGTCGTCACCCAAAAAAATTCTCACCCGAAGAATTTGCGCGCTTTCTCAAGCGCCTCGGCCAAAGCGTCGACTTCGGCCCTGGTATTATACATGCCGAATGACGCCCTGCATGTGGAGGTTACGCCGAAGCGTTTCAACAGCGGCTGGGCGCAATGGGTGCCCGCGCGGACGGCAATGCCTTGCCGATCAATCACCATCGACACGTCATGCGCGTGAATACCCTGCAATTCGAACGAGATGATGGCGCCCTTATCCGGCGCGTCGCCGAAGATGCGCAGCGAGTTGATGGCGCGCAGCCGCTCATGCGCATAATTCTTGAGGTCGGCCTCATGGGCCGCGATGCGCTCGCGGCCGATCTTTTCCATATAGTCGAGCGCGGCGCCCAGCCCGATCGCCTGGACGATCGGCGGCGTGCCGGCCTCGAAGCGGTGCGGCGGCTCGTTGTAGGTGACTATGTCTTCCGTCACCTCCTCGATCATCTCGCCACCGCCCATGAAGGGGCGCATGCCCTCAAGAATGTCCTTCTTGCCGTAGAGCACACCGATGCCCGAGGGGCCGTAGACCTTGTGGCCGGTGAAGACGAAGAAATCGCAGTCGAGATCCTGCACGTCGATCGGCATATGCACCGCGCTCTGGCTGCCGTCGACGAGTACCGGAATGCCGCGCGAATGGGCGATGCGCACGATCTCCTTGATCGGCGTCACCGTGCCCAACGCATTCGACATATGCGTGATGGCAACAAGCTTTGTCTTGCTGGTCAGCCGCTTCTCGAATTCCTCGATGTGGAAAACGCCGAGATCGTCGACCGGTGCCCATACCAGCCTGGCGCCCTGCCGTTCGCGGATGAAGTGCCACGGTACGATGTTGGAGTGGTGTTCCATGATCGACAGCACGATCTCGTCGCCCTCGCCGATGTTGGGCATGCCATAGCCATAGGCGACCGTGTTGATGGCCGAGGTCGTGTTCGACGTGAAGACGATGTTGTCGGTGCTCGGCGCGTTCAAGAACCGGCGCACCGTTTCCCGCGCCTTTTCGTAGGCGTCGGTCGCGGCGTTGGAGAGGAAATGCAGGCCGCGATGGACGTTGGCGTATTCCTGGGAATAGGCGTGCTGTATCGTGTCCAGCACCACCTGCGGCTTCTGTGCCGAGGCGCCGTTGTCGAGATAGACCAGAGGCTTGCCATAGACTTCCCGCGACAGGATCGGGAAATCGCGGCGGATCGCTTCGACGTCGTAGAAATCTCCGATCTTGCCCGGCGCGTTCATCACTTCACCCGTGTGCCACAAACCAGCCGTCGAGCCGCGCTTCGAGCGCCTCGACAATCGCCTCGTCGTCCAGTTCCTCGATCACCTCTGCGACGAAGGCTTTCACGAGCAACCCCCGCGCGGTCTTCTCGTCGACGCCACGTGCCATCAGGTAGAACAAATGGTCGTGGTCGATCTCGGTGACGGTCGCGCCATGGCCGCAGATGACGTCGTCGGCGAAAATTTCAAGCTCGGGTTTGGTCGAGAACTCGCCGTCGTCCGACAGCAGCAGCGTGTTGCAAGCCATCTTGGCATTGGTCTTCTGCGCGTATTGATGGACGTTGATGCGGCCCTGGAAGGCGCCCCGCGCCTTGCCCGTCACCACATTGCGGATCACTTCCGTGGAGGTCGTGTGCGGCACGGCATGGTCGAGAACCATGGTCACGTCGGTGTGGGTGTCGCCGGCCAGAAGATTGATGCCGCGCAGTTTGAAATCGGCGCCTTCGCCAGTCGTCCTGACCATGACCTCCTGGCGCACAAGCTTGCCGCCGGCGTTCATGACGAACAGCGTCAGCTTCGCATTCTTGCCGATATGGGCCTTGAACTGCGCCAGATGCGTCGCGGTTTCCGGCTGTTCCTGCACGATCAGCCACGTCACCTCGGCGCCCTCGCCCAGCACGAGCTGGCTGACCGAGCTGACCAAAGCAGCGCCGTCACCCGCCTGACGCTCGACGATGACCGCCTTGGCGCCAGCGCCGACACGCACCGGCAAACGCACATGGGTCTGGCCGCCGGCCTGCAAATTCTGCAGTTCGATCGGCTTTTCAAGCTCCGTGCCTTCGGCGATATCGACGAAATAACCGTCGGCGACAAAGGCCGTGTTCAGCGCGCCGATGGCATCGTCGCTGCCATAGGGATCGAGCCCCGGAGCAATGCTGCCATCGATCAGCTTTTCCGACAGAGGCTGGAAGGCGACGCCTTCAAGGGCCGGCATTTTCGCGTCGGACTTGCCATTCAGGATCGACACCACGGCAGAACCATCGACGATCGGTGCAACGGCCTTGGCCATGGCGGCCGGGTCGAAGTCCGGCACCGCATTCAACAGCCGGCGCAGGTCGGTGTAATGCCAGGATTCGATGCGCCGAGTCGGCAGGCCGTGCTTGATCGCCTCGATGGCGTCGTCGCGCTTCAGCATCACCGCGCCGTCGCCCGGCAGCAGCGACAGCCGGTCACCGAACGCGTCGATCAACGCTGTCTCGGCCTGCGTCCGCTGCGGTTGAGTGTGCATATTCATCAATCTGCCCTCTGGCATCTCACGCGGCTTCGCCGATCACGCCGGCATAGCCGTTGGCCTCAAGATCAAGCGCCAGCGACTTGTCGCCGGACTTGATGACCTGGCCCTTGTAGAGCACGTGCACGCTGTCCGGCACGATGTGTTCGAGCAGGCGCTGGTAATGGGTGATGACCAGAAACGCGCGGTCCGGTGCGCGCAAAGCATTAACGCCGTCGGACACGATCTTCAGCGCGTCGATGTCGAGGCCGGAATCGGTCTCGTCTAGCACGCACAGCTTCGGCTCAAGCAGTTTCATCTGCAGGATCTCGGCGCGCTTCTTCTCGCCGCCGGAGAAGCCGACATTGAGCGGCCGCTTCAGCATCGCCATGTCCATGCTGAGCGAGGCAGCTGCCTCCTTCACCCGCTTCAGGAATTCCGGAATCTTCAGCGGCTCTTCGCCACGCGCCTTGCGCTGCTCGTTCATCGCCACTTTCAGGAATTCCATGGTCGCCACGCCCGGTATCTCCATCGGGTACTGGAAGGCGAGGAAAATGCCCGACGTGGCACGCTCGGCCGGATCCATTTCGAGGATCGACTGGCCGTTGTAGAGGATGTCGCCCTCGGTCACCTCATAGTCCTCGCGGCCGGCGAGGATGTAGGACAGCGTCGACTTGCCCGAGCCGTTCGGTCCCATGATCGCAGCGACCTCGCCGGCTTTCACCGTCAGGCTCAGGCCGCGGATGATTTCGGTGCCGTCATCGACGATGCGGGCATGCAGATTTCTGATTTCAAGCATTCTTTTGTTTCCTGAATATCTGTCCGGTCAACCGACCGAGCCCTCAAGCGAAATTCCGATCAGCTTTTGCGCTTCGACCGCGAACTCCATCGGAAGTTGCTGGATCACATCCTTGACGAAGCCGTTGACGATCAGGGCGATCGCCTCTTCCTCGGGGATGCCGCGCTGCATGACGTAGAATTTCTGGTCCTCGGAAATCTTCGAGGTCGTGGCTTCATGCTCGAACTGCGCCGTCGAATTCTTGGCTTCCATGTAGGGCACGGTGTGCGCGCCGCACTGGTCGCCGATCAGCAGCGAGTCGCAGTTGGTGAAGTTGCGGGCGTTGGTCGCCTTGCGGTGCGCCGAGACCTGGCCGCGATATGTGTTCTGCGAGAAGCCGGCGGCGATACCCTTGGAGATGATGCGGCTCGACGTGTTCTTGCCGAGATGGATCATCTTGGTGCCGCTGTCGACCTGCTGATAGCCGTTCGACACGGCGATCGAATAGAACTCGCCGCTGGAATCGTCGCCGCGCAGGATGCAGCTCGGATATTTCCAGGTGATCGCCGAACCGGTCTCGACCTGCGTCCACGAGATCTTCGAACGGTGACCACGGCAGTCACCGCGCTTGGTGACGAAATTGTAGATGCCGCCCTTGCCCTCGGCGTCGCCGGGATACCAGTTCTGCACCGTCGAATATTTGATCTCGGCATCGTCGAGCGCCACCAGTTCGACAACTGCCGCATGCAGCTGGTTCTCGTCGCGCTGCGGCGCCGTGCAACCTTCGAGATAGGAGACGTAGGCCCCCTCCTCGGCGATGATCAGCGTGCGCTCGAACTGGCCGGTGTTCTTCTCGTTCATGCGGAAATAGGTCGACAGTTCCATCGGGCAGCGTACGCCCTTGGGCACGAAGACGAACGAGCCGTCGGTGAACACGGCGGAGTTCAGCGTGGCGTAATAATTGTCGGAGGTCGGCACGACCGAACCGAGATATTTCTTCACCAGTTCCGGATGCTCGCGGATGGCTTCCGAGATCGAACAGAAGATGACGCCGGCCTGCGCCAGCTCTTTCTTGAAGGTGGTGACGACCGATACGGAATCGAACACGGCGTCGACCGCGACACGGCCCGATTTGTAGACATTGTCGCTGGCTTCCTCGAGCTCGGAGGCGTCAGCCTTTTGCACGCCGGCGAGAATTTCCTGTTCCCTCAACGGAATGCCGAGCTTCTCGTAGACCTTCAGCAGTTCGGGATCGACATCGCTCAGCGACGTCGGGCCGGGCGTGCTCTTCGGCGCAGCGTAATAGTAGATGTCCTGGAAATCGATCTTCGGATAATGGACGCGCGCCCAGGTCGGCTCGTCCAGCGTCAGCCAACGGCGATACGCTTCCAGACGCCATTCGAGCATCCAGGACGGCTCGTCCTTCTTGGCCGAAATGAAGCGGATGATGTCTTCGCTCAGGCCCTTGGGGGCCTTGTCCATCGCTATTTCGGTCTGGAATCCGTATTTGTATTGGTCGACGTCGATCTTTCGGACCCGATCGATCGTGTCCTGCACAGCAGGCATATGCGTTCTCCATCCACGCCGGGGTCAAGGCCCGACAGTTTTCAAACTATGGCACTGCCAATCAACGCCGAAAAAAGCGCTCGCGGCAGCGTGAGTTCCATATAGTGCGTCTCGACCGGAAATTCACCCGGCCAGCACGAAACGCACGGCTCTACCAGGCCGAAAGGCCCAAACTTGTCCAACCGCTCACGCGGCCTGGTCTCTATCCGCCTTCTCCCTGGCGGTTTGCCGTGCGGCGATCCCCGCCAGCGCGGTGCGGAACAGCTCGATATCCTCAGCGCCCGTCGCCGAACCGATCGACACGCGCAAGGCGCCAAGACTGTCGCCGTATCCCATGGCCTTCAGCACATGGCTCGGTCCGACCTTGCCCGACGAACAGGCGGAGCCGGCCGATAGCGCCACGCCGGCCAGATCGAAAGCGATCTGAGCGGTTTCGGCCTTGACGCCCGCAATAGCGAAGAATGTCGTATTGGCAAGCCTTGGCGCACCCGTTCCAAAGATTTCCGCGTCCGGCACCAACATTTTCACAATGGCTTCGATCTCGTCGCGGCGCTGCCGCACCGCATCCATGGCCGGCAGCCCGCCCAGAGCCGCGCGTGCGGCGGCGCCAAAACCGGCAATGGCGGCGAGGTTTTCCGTGCCGCCACGGTGGCCCTTTTCCTGGCCGCCGCCATTGATCAGCGGCTTCGGCATCATCAGATCGGAGGCGGCGACTATGGCGCCGACGCCCTTGGGGCCGCCGATCTTGTGCGAAGACAGTATCAGATAATCAGCGTAACCCGCTGACATATCGATTGAAAGGCGTCCGGCAGCCTGAACGGCGTCGACGACGAGGATGCCGCCCGCTTCCTTGACGATACCGGCGATGCGATCGATCGGCTGAATGACACCGGTCTCGTTGTTGGCGGCATGGATGGCGACCAGCGGCAGGCCATCGGCCTTGTCATGCGCCACAAGTGCTGCGGCCAAGGCTGCAAGATCGGCGGTGCCGTCAGCATCGACGCCGAGCCGCGTCACCAGTCCGGCCGGGAAGCGCCCGCCGTTCAACAGGCAGGGATGATCGGCTTCGGACATGTAGAGCCGGCTCATGCGTATGGCGCCGCGTCCCATCTGCCAATCGGGTGAAAGCAGCGTCGAGGCGGCTTCAGTCGCGCCGGAGGTGAACACGACGTGCTCGGGCTTGGCGTTGACAAGTGCCGCCACATCACGCCTTGCGGTCTCGACCAGGCGTCGCGCGGCGCGGCCTTCGGCGTGGACCGAGGACGGGTTGGCGGCGAAATCGAGCGCCGCGACCATTGCCTCGCGGGCCACTGCAAGCAGCGGCGCACTGGCATTGTAGTCGAGATAGGCTCGTTTTGCGGCCATTTTCGTCCAGTTGGTCCCGTTAGAAGCCATTCCGCCGACGTATCGCGTTATTTCCTTGAAATTCCAAGGCGAGGCGTCCTATTTACGCGGCTTGCGGCGCGGGTGGCCCGGCTCGATGGCTTGCCACTCAGTTTTGAACAATTCTAAACTAGCTTCTAAGAAGACGCTCGCCCTGCGTCAAGGCCAGAGGAAGACATGTTCCGGGCGCCGCGCATTCGTTGCAAGTGGAGTATTTTATGCCTGAGGTCATTTTCACCGGTCCTGCCGGCCGCCTGGAGGGGCGCTACCAGCCTTCCAAGGAAAAGAGCGCGCCGATAGCCATCGTTCTGCACCCGCACCCACAGTTCGGCGGCACGATGAACAACAAGATCGTCTACGACCTCTTCTACATGTTCCAGAAGCGGGATTTCACGACGCTTCGCTTCAATTTCCGCGGCATTGGCCGCAGCCAGGGCGAATTCGATCACGGCACCGGCGAATTGTCGGATGCCGCCGCAGCGCTGGATTGGGTGCAGTCGCTGCATCCGGATTCCAAGAGTTGCTGGGTCGCCGGTTACTCCTTCGGCTCCTGGATCGGCATGCAGCTTTTGATGCGCCGGCCGGAGATCGAAGGTTTCATCTCGATCGCGCCGCAGCCCAACACCTATGACTTCTCGTTCCTGGCGCCCTGTCCGTCATCGGGCCTGATCATCCATGGCGATGCCGACAAGGTGGCGCCACCAAAGGATGTGCAAGGCCTGGTCGACAAGCTGCACACGCAAAAAGGCATCACCATCACGCAGAAGACGTTGCCCGGCGCCAACCATTTCTTCTCCAACGACGCCGACCTGTTGCTCGAGGAGTGCGCTGATTATCTCGACCGCCGGCTTGCCGGTGAATTGTCGGATCCGCGGCCGAAGCGGCTGAGATAGGAAGAACGGCAGCCATTTACGAGCCTCCCCATCTCAGGGAAAGGCGCACGCCAGGGCCGGTTCGAGCCAGACCGAACGCTCAGGCCTTCCTTGTCGGTCCGATCAGCCGAAACGTGTTCTTGCGGACCGGCAATCCTGACGGCATCGGACGAAAGATGAAGCCGAGCCGGGCAAAGAGCAGCCCGCAGGCCAGCGCGATGGCGCAGCCGAGGCCGAAGCCGGCAACGGTGTCGCTGGGATAGTGCGCGCCGACGAAGACCCGCGTCGAGGCAATGCAAGCCGTGATCGCCAATGCGATGTACCAGCGCCTTGGAAACAACAGCAGGGCGACGCCGAATACGGCGCCCATGGTCGTGGCATGGCCGGACGGGAAGCCGGCGAAGCGCGCATCAAAAGCGAAGGGATGCAAGGCCAGCACACCAAAGTCGCCGAAATAGAGCGGGCGAGCCCGACCGATCGCGTATTTCAGCACATTGACGGTGAGGCCCGACAGGCCGACGGCGCCCAGCACCAGAAAAGCCAGGCAGGTCCAGTTGTAGACGAGCATCAGCGAGCGCCTTGAGAGGCTTCGCCAGTCCGTCAGGTTCGCGGCAACGAGCAGAAGCGCCGACGGGATGAGATACCAGCCACCCAGGCCGAGCTGCGTGAAAAAGTCGGCAAGCCGGACAAATTTCGCCGACCACTGGCCGTGAAGCACTCCAGCCGGTGTGTCGAGGCGGACGAACGCTGCCGCCGTCAGCAAAACCCAGACCAGCACCCAGACCGACCACAAAATATTCGGGTATCTGGCCGGACGGACGGCAAAGCGCCTTTTGACGATCTGCATCGTATCGCGAAAATTGTCGAGGGACCGGCGCCCTAGCCCAAGGAGCAGGCCGGAAACGGAAGGGCGCGATTTTACCAACATGTGAAATTCGACCCCATTGTTGCCGTCATGGGCATCGACGAGCCGTCATTGGGCCACACGATAGAGGCCGAGAGACAGTTTGTCTCCCGACGAATAGTTGAGCCCATCGATCCGCGCCACTCGGTTTGCCGACTTGCCTTGTGCGGCCAGCAGGCCGTTCAGTTTCTGCTCGTCGCCGACCTTTGCCAGCGCCAGCGCGCAGGCAGGGTCGCCAAGCAGATGTCTGGCGACGCCATCGACATCGGTCAGCACCGTCTTCGTGCCCACCAGGAACACCAGGCTCGGCTCGTGATATTCCGCCGAAGCGAGCACCGTGGTCTCGCAGGGCCTGTTGGCACGGACCGCCGCTTCGATGGCCGGGCTCAGCCAGATCGGCTTCAGCGACGGCGCGATGATGCCGAACAGCAAGCCATAGGTGATGCCCGCGCAGACCGCGATGGCGCCGATGCGGCGCAGCGGCACTTGCAGCTCCCTGGAAAAAGCGAAGTAGGCCGCCCCCAGTGCTGCCGCGGCTGCCGGGATGCTCCACCAGGAGAAAGTGCCGGTGAGGTAGATCGGCGCTCCGATGCAGACCGCCGCCAAGCCGAGGCTGACGACGACCAGACCGAATGCTGTCGACCACCACAACCAATTCTGCCAGCGCTTGAGCGGCGCATTCGCCTCCTGCGGCGACAACGTCAGCAGCCAGCCGATCAGCAGCGCCATGCCGGGATAGGCCGGCAGGACATAGTGCGGCAGCTTGGTCGGGATCAACTCGAACACCAGCCAAAACGGAATGTACCAGGCGAGGCAGAAACGCAGCCGCGGATCGTCGCGCAACCGGTTGAGGGCCTGGAGCCCGGCGCCGACCGCGACCAGGCCGAAAGGCCACATGAACAGCGAATAGGTCAGCATGTAGAAACCGGGCGGCAGGCCGTGCGACTCCTCACCAGACGCGACCTTGGCCACCATGTCCTTGCCGACGGCATCCTGCAGAAAGGCGCCACCGCTCTTCCAGGTGATGAGCGCGACCCAGGGCAGCACGATAAGGAGCACCAGAGCGACGCCGCGCACGAGCTTCAGCTTCAGGATCCAGTGCCAGTCGCGCTCGAAGGCGAAAAGGGTGGCGACCGTCAGCACCGACAACAGCGGGGCGACGGGTCCTTTGATAAGGATCCCCAGGCCTTGGGCCGCCCAGAAGACCCACGGCAGATGGGCGGCTATCGGTTCCTTTCGCCGCGACGCCAGATAGATCTGGGCGAGCGCGCCTTGAGCCGCAACGCAGCAAGCCAGCAGCATCGCGTCGGTCTTGGCGTCGCGGCCCTCGAAGGCGGTGGCGAAGATCGCCGCCATCATCAGACCGGCGGCGAGACCCGCATTGGCCGCGAAGAGCTTGGTGCCCGTCCAGGCGATACCGACGACGGACAGGGCAATGCCAAGCATGGAGACGAGGCGATAGACCCAGATTGGCGCCGCCGCGCCCTCGCCGCTCAGCGCCACGGCCGCCGATTGAAGCCAATAGATGCCGATCGGCTTCTTGTAGCGCGAGGCATCCTGAAAACGGATGTCGACATAGTCGGAGGTTTCGACCATCTGCTTGGTGGCCTGGACAAAACGCGACTCGTCGCGGTCGACTGGCGGAAGGCTCATCAGGCCGCCGAAAGTCATCAGCAGACTGAACAGAAAGAGGAGGAGATAGTTCCTGTTCATCGCGGGAGCTTTCCGGGTCTGATCTGCGGGATGGCCCCGTCGTGGCGCTTCGGCCCTGCCCCTGCGCGGCGCCTCAATACGCCAGCCAAAAGAATGAGGCAAGAAGTGGGCTTGGCCATCTAGGGCTCCGAACTCAGGTAAAACCTGACGGCAGCCAGTTCAGCGGTGTCGGCAGCTTCTGTACCGGCAGCTTTTCACGATAGGAATTTTTTCTTGACTCTGTGTCCTCAGCTATGGTACATATTCCTCTATGGTGCTGATTTGCGCCAGTGACCCGCCGCACAGGCGGGTTTTTCGTTTCCGTCAGCCTACGCGCCGGCGAAGGCTCCGAAGGAACCCGTTAGCCCGAGTCGTTGCCCTACTTGGCCACCCGCCCGGGCCGCAAAACCGGAAACCACTTTTGCTGATCGCGAGTTCTTTGTTGAAGCGCGATCAGACGCAAAACCGGAAACCACTTTTGCTGATCGCGCTTGGATGCTAAACGCCCGCGTTCATGCACGTCCGAGCCGCAGCGGCCGGGTGCTTTCGGGAAAGAAACAATGTCCGCCTTCAAATCCGATTTCCTGCGCACGATGAGCGAGCGCGGTTTCATCCACCAGACTTCGGATGATGCCGGCCTCGACAATATCTTCGCCAAGGAGACGGTGACCGCCTATATCGGCTTCGACGCGACCGCCAAAAGCCTGCATGCCGGCTCGCTGATCCAGATCATGATGCTGCACTGGCTGCAGCAGACCGGTCATCGGCCCATCGCGCTGATGGGTGGCGGCACCTCGATGATCGGCGACCCGTCCTTCAAGGACGAGGCGCGCAAGCTGCTGACCCCGCAGGATATCGACGACAACCTCGCCGGCATCCGCCGCAATTTCATGCCGTACCTCAAATTCGGCAGCGGTCCGAACGATGCCATCATGATCAACAACGCCGACTGGCTGATGGAGATCAACTACGTCAATTTCCTGCGCGACGTCGGCCGTCACTTTTCCGTCAACCGCATGCTGGCCTTCGATTCCGTCAAGCTCCGGCTCGATCGCGAGCAGTCGCTGTCGTTCCTCGAATTCAACTACATGATCCTGCAGGCCTATGATTTCGTCGAGCTCTACAAGCGTCTTGGCTGCCGCCTGCAGATGGGTGGCTCCGACCAGTGGGGCAACATCATCAACGGCATCGATCTCGGCCACCGCATGGAGAACGCGCAGCTTTATGCCCTGACAACGCCGCTGCTCACCACCTCATCAGGCGCCAAGATGGGCAAGTCGGCGTCGGGCGCGGTCTGGCTCGATGCGGAGATGCTGAGCCCCTATGAATTCTGGCAGTACTGGCGCAACACCGAGGATGCCGACGTTGCCCGCTTCCTAAAACTCTACACGACGCTGCCGCTGGACGAGATCGCGCGGCTCGAGCGGCTCGGCGGATCCGAGATCAATGAGGCCAAGAAGATCCTCGCCACCGAGATCACCGCCTTGCTGCACGGCCGCGCAGCCGCGGAGACAGCAAGCGAAACCGCGCGCAAGACGTTCGAGGAAGGCGCGCTCGCCGAATCGCTGCCGAGCGTCGAGTTGGAGAAGGCCGCTCTCGAAGCCGGCGTCGGCGTCCTGTCGCTGCTAGTCACCGCCGGACTGGCGGCGTCGAACGGCGAGGCGCGGCGGCATGTGCAGGGCGGCGCCGTGCGCCTGAACGACGAGCCTGTCAGCGACGAACGCCGGCTGGTGACTTCAATGGATTTGGGTCCGGAAAACGCCGTAAAGCTTTCCTTGGGAAAGAAAAAACACATTCTGGTGCGGCCGGCTTGAGGCCACTCACCGGTATTCGAAGATCGACCTGAATATACCAGGCGCGATGACTGACAGCGGGTTGATGTCCAGCAGCGGCTTGTTGGCATTGCCCTTGAGCCGGTAGGTCACGCCGATCAGGCCACGGTCGCGTCCGTTGCCGAGCAGCGCGCCGACGATGGGCAGTTCACCGAAGATGCGATTGAGGCCATAGACCGGCATGAACGTGCCGGTCATGTCCATGTTGTTGTTCTGGTCGTAGAGCGTGCCCTGGAACGTCGTGCCGATTCGCGGGCCGCGCAGCACGCCATTGGCCAGTTTCAGGTAGCCGCTGCCCTTGTCGATCTCGGCATAGCCGCGCTCGAACTTCACCCGCGACGTGTCCAGCTTACCCTTGACCGCCTGATTGAGGCTGCGGTTGTCGCCTGCCGGCGTGGTCGAGACGATAGAGGCCAGTTTCGGCTCGTTGACCACGAAAAAGTTGCTGGTGTCGACCTTGCCCTTCAGCGCTCCGTCGCTCGGCCCCGCCAGCGCCAGGGTGATCGTTCCGCCTTCCATATGCTCGTAGATGTTGAGGAACCTGAGGACGGCGCCAGCGTCCGCGGACTGCATGTTGAGGGCGCGTCGGCCGGCACCGGTGGTGTTGCTGATGGTTATGGCGGCGCCCGAACTTGCCATGGCGCTGACCTTCAGCCCATTCACCCGCGATCCGGCCGCACTGTAGTCGAGTTTCAAATTGGACAATTGCTCGTCGTGGAAACCGGTCAGCTGATCGACATCGGCGCTGACGGAAATAGCATCGGAACCTGTCGTCTTGGTGGCCGTATCCACATCCGAGGTGAACTGCTTGATAAGCGATCGGGCATCCAGGGCACTGCCTGTTATGTCGACCGCATAGCTCTTGCCGGATCGCTTCACCGACACCGCTACGTCGTCGCCCCTGTTCAGGGTGACCTTGCTGAACCGCGCCGACGACAAGCTACCATTGACCAGCACGATGCTGCCGTCGATGGAGAAACTCTCTCCGTCGAGGTTGAAGTCGGACAGCGTCGTCGTATCGCCGGCCTTGGTCATGACGAATGTGACATTGGCGGGGACCCCCGCGCCCTTGCTCCAACCCGCCCAGGGGATGTCCAGCCTGGCATTGGTCAGATCGGCCGAGACGTTCTGGTTGCCGCTCCCGTTCTTGTCGATTGCTACTTTCACCGTTCCGGCAAGCAGCGGCTTCAGACCCGGCATGGCGGCGGCCCGGACCTTGTCGTCGAGCACCAAGGCCACCTTGCGGCTGCGCGCCGGCCCATCATCCCTGAGCGGCTCGATCAGATCGAGTTCGGCCGGAATGCCGTTCAGCGACGCCTTGGCGGAGATCACCGCCTTAACGGGGTCGACGGTGATCGAACCGTCGGCATCCGTCACGGTCTGCCCCTCGAAGGGTTTGGCCAACGACATGCCGGTGTAGTCGAGCGACACCAGCCAATCGAGCTTCGAGGAGTCGACGCCGGACTGCAGCGGAATATTCGCCCTGACGTGGCCGGTGACGCTGCCCGACAGTTCTTCCGGCAGAATGCCGACATGACGCATGGCGTTGATCGGCTCGTAGGATGCGAGTTCGGCAACAGCGGATGCGCCGCCGTCAACGTCGATGTCGAGCGCGCCGATGACCGGCGGGTGATTGGCCGCCTTGATCGCCAGCGTGCCATTGCTGGCCGCCACGGTGCGGCCGCTGGGCATATAGACGGTGCCAGAGGACAGGGAGATATCGACATCGTTGCCGTGAAAGCCGACGACGCCAACCGCGTCGCGTATCGGCGGAATGCGGCCGGCCGTGTCGAAGCGCGAACCCTCGATCTGGAAGCGGCCGAATATTTCGTCGGCGGACAGCGGCACGCCGTTGCCCAGCCGGCCCGGCACGACCTGGAACTGGAGGTTGGCGTCGACGACGCGGCCGCCGAACAGATTGGCGAGCACCCACAGCCGCGCGTTGCGCGCCGAAAACCACGGCCACAGCTGCTTGACGTGAGAGACCTGCATGTTGTGGATATTGACGGCAAGGTTGATCCCCGGCGCCTTGCCGTCGACGAACGCCACGGCCGCGGTGCCAAGCACTTCGCTGGAGGCAGCGGACCGAAGCGCGATCTGGTCGGCGACCAATCTGTGGCTCACCGTGTTGTAGACACCGGCAATCCGGGCAAGGAAGGTCAGCGCTGGCTCAGGCGACTCCGAAGGCGCCAGCGACGAACCGTCGCTGGTCAGGTCATAGCGATAGGAAGGCTCTTCACCCGCCGCCCCGCTTGCCGGCTTCGGACCGATCGAACCGGCGAAATCGAATGTCGAGCGACCGGTCTTCAGCAGCAACCTGTCGACCTGGACCTTGTTGCTGCCGGCAACAAGCGTTGCGTCGACATCGACGTCAGCCGGCAGCAGTCCGCGCGTGCCTAGATTGAGAATGGAACCCGTCGACGACAAAAGAGCCGTCAGCCGCGATGCATTTGCCCCCGATCCTTCCGATCCCGTCAGCTTCAGCGCGACCGCGCCCAACTTCCCGGCGGCGGCCGCGGGACCGTCGGCATCCGCCAGGTCGATGATGGCGTCCAGCGCCGTGACGCGGTGTGCCGCGATGTCGCGGGTGGCGGAAGCGGCAACGGTAACCGTCCTGCCGTTGACATCCACCTTGGATGAAAACTGCATGCCGCCCGGTCCCGATTGCACGACGGTGGCGTCGGTTATCTTGAAGAGGTTGATCGTTCCGGTTTCGGGCAGCACGAATTCGACGTTGCGAAGATCGATCTGGCGCAGCGAATCTTCCCGCACGGCATCGAGCGCGCGGTTGACGTTTCCGAACACCGCATTGGACAGCTTCTCAGGGTCGATGAGGCCGTCCGCATTGCGCAGGGCGGCGGTCCAGTCGCCGCCGGACGGCATCGCCGCCACGACAATGCGGGCATCGGAGATCCTGGCGCTGGTCAGCCGCACATCCCCCCACAGAAGAGGAACCAGGCGCACGCCGAATCGCACGCGGCCGGCATCGGCCATCGGCTTGCCGTCGGCGGTCTTCAGGCTGACATCGCTGACCTGGAGCGCTATGAAACTCGAACTGTCGAGCGTGATGCGCGCCGGCCCGACCGCGACATTGACATCGACGCCGGCCAGCTTCTCAAGAGCCGTTTCCGCCTCGATACGAAGCCGGTCGGCCCCGATGCCGGAGGCGCCAACCAGATAAACGAGCACGGCGGCCAGCAACACGAGAGCGACCAGACTGGCGAACAGCCGCGACAAGATGCGAAAGCCGCGTCCGATCCGCGCCTGACCGAGCGGCGGCACACGACACGCCGACGGGAAAGCCGCCAGGTCGGTGATCTCGCCACGCCTGAACCGGATCTTCTTGTGCTGCGGTTGCTCCTGATCCAAGCAATTTTCCGTTGTACGAACTCGATCGTGGACGACTCCCCGCTCGACACTATATCGGTGTGGCTTCGCGCGTAACCTCAAACAAGGGCATCGGTATGGCTGACCTCGACGTGGGCGATCTTGCGCCGCAATTCGATCTGCCGCGCGACGGCGGCGGATCGCTCAGCCTTGCCGCCTTCTCCGGCAAGCCCATTGTCCTCTATTTCTATCCGCAGGATGACACAACAAGCTGCACGCAAGAGGCGATCAGCTTTTCGCAGCTGAAGCCAGACTTCGAGAAGGCGGGGGCCGTAGTGATCGGCCTGTCGCCTGACACCGCCAGGAAGCACGACAAGTTCAAGTCGAAATACAATCTGACCATCGACCTTGCCGCCGACGAGGAGCGCAAGGTGATCGAGTCCTACCATCTGTGGGTCGAGAAATCGATGTATGGCCGCAAATACATGGGCGTCGAGCGCGCGACGTTCCTGATCGGCCGCGACGGACGGATCGCCAGGATCTGGCGCAAGGTCCGCGTCAAGGGCCATGCCGAGGAGGTGCTCGAGGCCGTTCGCGCGCTTTGAGGTTTGCCGGCACGGCTGTTCGTGCGTTCCCCCCAAAGCTTATGCTCGCCTGACGGGTGCCGCCGCAAGCCGGTGCACCACAAGCCTTTGTTAACCTTAATAATGTGTAGTCAAGCTGTCGTGGTGTCGTAACCGAAAGCTTGGTCCCGTGAACGCAACCGGTCAGTCAGCAGTCTTCGGCAGGCGCAAGGAGCCCCATACGGTCATCATCGCCCGGGGCAACGAGATCAGGCACTTCACGATCCGTCCCTGGCTCGCGGCCTTTGTCGGCTCGGCACTGGCCGCCATTGCCATCGGCTACCTCATGGCCACCTCTTATCTCGTGCTGCGTGACGATTTGATCGGCGCCACCACGGCGCGGCAGGCACGCATGCAGCAAGCCTATGAAGATCGCATTTCCGCGCTTCGCGCCCAGGTCGACCGCATCACCAGCCGCCAGTTGCTCGACCAACAACTGATGGAAACCAAGGTCAGCGAACTGCTGGAACGGCAGAGCCAGTTGAGCCAGCGCCACGGTCGGCTTGGCCCGCTGCTCGAACGTGCGGAGAACGAAGTCGGCGCGGCGCCAGCCGAAGATCCGGCAGCGGTGGGCAAACCGGACAAACGCGCCGAAGTGACCGGCAGCATCAAGGAGCCAGCGCAGAACTATGCGGTCGCCAGCCTTAGCGCCGACCTCGGCGCCGGCGACACCAGGCCGTTTTCGCTATGGTCGACCCGCTCCGATCCGCTGCCCAACGATTCCGCCGCCGATCGTGCCGACAAATTGTTCGTGTCGATCAACCAGTCGCTGAAATCCATCGAGAATGACCAACTGACCCGCATCAGCACGCTTGCCGACAACGCGTATAAGAGCGCCGACGCGATCACACAGGCGCTTCAGGCAGCAGGACTGCCGGTCGACAGCGATTTCGGCAAGGGCGATAGCGATGTCGGCGGACCGCTGATCCCGCTCGACTCCTCGATGAAGTTCGACAGCAAGGTCAAGGAATTGGACGAAGCGCTTGACGCGCTCGACCATCTCAAGAGGGAAGCGCGCCGGCTGCCGCTCACCAACCCGGCCCCCGGTCATTCCGTCACCAGCCCGTTCGGCGTGCGCACCGATCCCCTCCTCGGCACCGCCGCGCTGCATTCCGGCATGGATTTCAGGGCGCCGATCGGCATGGCCGCCAAGGTCACGGCGCCCGGAATCGTCACCAAAGCGGGCTGGAACGGCGGCTATGGCCGCATGGTGGAAGTCGACCACGGCAATGGTTTTGCGACGCGCTACGGGCATCTCAGCGAGATCGACGTGACCGTGGGCGAGAAACTGGATGCCGGCGCCGTCATCGGCAAGACCGGCAGCAGCGGCCGCTCGACCGGCCCGCATCTGCATTACGAAGTCCGCCACAATGGCGAAGCGATCGATCCCTTGCGCTTCCTCACCGTCGGCAGGAAGGTCGCACAGTACCTCTAAGGCGCGCAGGCCGGGAGCTGAATCCCGCTCTCAGGCAATCGAGCCGTTCGGGCAACCTCCATCTCGCCAGACGTCATTCCTTCTTCGGAATCTTGTCGCCGTTCGGGGATTTCCCCTTGCGGGGCGGGCGCAGATTGTCGAAGCCCATAATACTGGTCGGCATCCAAACGCGTTCCACCTCAGCCTCAAATGGCACCAGCGTCGATATGCCCTGCATGCTCATCGCCATCTTTGCCGCTTAGCTCTTTTGCGGGAGCGTGGACCGTTCCGGCCGATGCATGCCGGCAAGCAGCCATTTGATGCGCCCCGTGATGGTGCGCCGCTTTAGCTTTGTCACCTTTGAAAAGTACTCTTCAGGGTGAACGCGATCAAGGAACGCAGGGGCGACCGGGACGAGACCATGATTTCTTGCGGTCTCGTCGTCAGCCAAAAAGATCAGGTTTTGCCGGTAATAAACGGGGATTGACGTGTCAGTCCAAATCACCGGCCGGATTATGTCGTAGGCTTTGAAGCCATATGTTTCGAAGGCATTTGCCCAATGGCTTTGCCATTGTTCGTTGATGTGGTGCATGCCGCCCTGAAACGGAATAGCGGCAGAAAACAGCACTGCCGGCGCGCTGCGGCACAGCCACTCGACGGCTCTGAGAGACGCCGGGCCAGAGATATGCTCCAGCACTTCTGCCGAAATCGCCAGATCGAATCGGCCAAGGTCGGGCAACTCTTCTTCAAAATTCGCTTCGGTGAATTCGTGTGGGGCGATGAGCCTCTGCTCTGCGGGCACCCAAGGTCCGTCGATACCTCTTATTTTCTGCACGCCCAGGTGTTTTGACGCGGCGAGCCACGATCCCGTAGCTGTTCCAAAGTCGACAACGGATTCCGGCCGCAGTAGGCTAATCAAAGGGCGCAGGACCGTTTCAGCAATACCAACCTCCCGGCTGCGAGATTCAAAGAATGCCGGTCCGTACTCCTTGCTTAAGTCTTTGCCCACAAAACTTCCCCCTCCAAAAACTGGCCCTGTACCAGAATTCGAGTGCGCGAGCGACAGTAAAGATCAAGCCCCTCAGAGTTTCGCACTGCCTTCCTCGCTTGTGGGTCGACTGGTTCACTCACCCTTGGCGCGGTTCGACATGGTGGCAATCGGCCTACGACGACGCGTGAGCAGGTCCTGAACCGGGTGTGCGGTCCACGGCCTTCTCTGGATTTGGATTCGCCCCATCAATTTATTTTTGAATTCCATTTGACTGAATAAATAGCAGGTGCGAAGCTAATCTCTCCTAAGGGCGCGCAAATCATGGCACTGCGGGGGACCAATCAGGAGTTCGGGCGGCCGTACAACCGGCGGATCGTGCTTGAGTCCATCCGCCTGCATGGGCCGATCGCCCGCGGCGAGATCGCCCGGCGCGTCGGGCTCACCGTCCAGACCGTATCGACCATCGTTCGCGAGTTGGAAGAGCAAGGCTATATCCTGTCGCTGCGCGAAGAGCCTAAGGGGCGCGGCCTGCCCCCGGCGACCCTGCGCATCAATCCCGAGGGCGGCTATGCCGTCGGCGTTCACATTACCCCGCTTGGTATCAGTGCAGCCTTGATCAATCTGAGCGGCGACGTGATCGAGAGCACCTACCGCGAGGCGCCGAACGCGACGCCGGACCATGCCTTCGATTTAATCGGAGCGATGGTGATCGAATTGACCCGACTGCGGGCTGGAGGGCGCGTGTTGGGCGTGGGATTGGCCCTGCCCGGGCCATTCGATGTCGAATCCATGAGTTTCGTCGGCCCAACCACTATGACCGGTTGGAAGGGCGTGGCACTTGGCGAGCGATTGGCGACTTCCACCGGGCTGCCGGCCTTCTTTGAAACCGACATGGCGGCTGCAGCCATGGGCGAGCGCCTCTATGGCCTCGGCGCCCAGTTTTCCGAATACTACTATCTCTATTTCGGCGTTGGCCTTGGCGGGGTCATGGTTCATGACGGCTCCGCGTTGCGCGGCGCCTGGGGAAATGCCGGCGAGATCGGGCACATTCCGGTCGTTCCCGGTGGCGACGCTTGCCCGTGCGGAAACCGAGGCTGTCTCGAACGCTACCTGTCACTCGAAGCGCGGGGGCGTTGGACGGGCGGCGAGGCCGAATGGGTGGCCGAAGTCGCACCGATCTTTCACAATGCCGTTGCCACCATCGAGAACCTGTTCGACCCTGAAACGGTCATCCTCGGCGGGCTGGCATCCACCGATCTGCTCGAACGGCTTGCTGGTTCGACTGTCGGCCTGCACAACTCCGTTTCGGCACGGCAGGACCGCACGACACCTCGAATCCTCGTCGCGCGCGGCGGCCAACATTCGGTGTTGCGCGGCGCTGCCGCCCTTGCGGTTTCCGGCGTGCTGTCGCCTCGCTTCGGCCAGATGTTCGCTGCCGAACGTGAACGCGAGCGCGACCTTCTCAAAGGCAGGGAGATTGCGGCATGAACGAACCCTTGCTGGTGCTCGACAACGTCACCAAGAATTATGGCGCCATCGAAGCGCTCAAGGGGATCAGCTTCTCGATCGGCAAGGGCGAAGTCGTGGCGCTGCTGGGCGACAACGGCGCCGGCAAATCGACACTGGTCAAGATCATCGCTGGCGGGCTGGAGCCGACCTCGGGCCGCATGCTGTTCGAAGGCAAGGAGTTCCTTGCCCGAACACCCGCCGAGGCCAAGGCGGCGGGCATCGAGACCGTCTATCAGGACCTGTCGCTGTGCACCAACGTCGACGTGGTCGCCAATTTCTTCATGGGCCGCGAAATCACCAGGAAGGTTTTTGGCATTCCCGTGCTCGATGAGCGCGCCATGGAAGCCGTCGTCGGAAAGGCGCTGGCCAGTGCCGGCACCCGTATTCCGTCGCTGCGCACCAATGTCGAGCACCTTTCGGGGGGTCAGCGGCAAGCCATCGAACTCAACCGCTTCGTGCACTGGGGCGGCAAGCTGGTGCTGCTCGACGAACCGTTCGCAGCCCTTGGTGTCGAGCAGACGCGGCGCGGTCTCGACATGATCCGCCAGGTGGCCAACCAGGGCATCGGCGTCGTCATCATCACTCACATTATGCAACAGGCCTTCCAGGTCGCCGATCGGATCGTTGTGATCCGGCAAGGCGTCGTGGCGGGCGACGTCGCACGCAATAAAACAAGTCCCGACGCGGTGATCAACATGATCACCGGGGAGACGCTTGCCGGTGCCGGACCGGCGGGCTGAGGGACAAAAAGAGGGGTCCGGCTTAAGAGGAGCGAACGACATGAAGCGAATACTTCTTGCTGTCTTCGGTATCCTGGCATTGGCCTTTGCCACGCTCACGCCGGCATTCGCGCAGTCCAAGGGTATCGTCTACTATCTGGTGCCGACACTGCTGGACGAGTTCCAGACCGGCTCGGTGAGCGCTCTGGAGCTGTTCCTGAAGCAGACCGGCTATGAGATGAAGACGCTGAACGCCGACAACAAGACCGACGCTCAGCAATCGCAGATGAACGACGTCATCGCGCTGAAGCCGGCGGCCATCATTCTGGCGGCCGTCGATTTCAATGCGCTGAAACCGTCCGTCGAGGCCGCCCGTGCGGCCGGCATCCCCGTGGTCGAGTTCGACCGCCAGATCACCGCTACGCCCTCCGACTTCACCTCTGTCGCCGGAACGGTCGAGATCGGCTACGTCGCCGCCGACCAGGCCGAGAAACTGCTGAAAGCCAAGAACGGCTCGGTGAAGGGCAAGGTGCTGCAGGTGCTCGGCGATCCGGGTGACCCTTATACGCTCGACATCCAGAAGGGCTTTGAGGAGAAGATGAAGGCGTTCCCGGACGTCAAGATCATCTCGCTTCCGGCCATGCAGTGGGCGGCGGATGCAGCCGGGACTATCGTCAACGACCAGATCCTTGCAAACCCCGACATAGACCTCATCTTCAGTCATGCCGCGCACCTGTCGGTCGCTGCCGTCGCCTCGCTCGAGGCCGCCGGCAAGAAGCCGGGTGACGTCATGCTGATGAGCTCGAACGGCGCGCCGGTCGGACTCGACCTGATCCGCAAAGGCTGGCTCAACGTCGAAGTCGAGCAGCCGCTTTACGCGCAGGCCGCGGCTGTCGCCATGTTCATGGACAAGATCGTCAAAAAGGAAGAGATCAAGCCCGGCGAATACGACGTGCTCGGCCTGAAATCGACCGTGACCAAGGAAGCCTGGGGCCCGAACATCAAGATCCCCGGCGCCGCGATTACCAAGGAAAATGTCGACAACCCGGCCTTCTGGGGCAACCAGAAGCCGCCGACGGACACCATCAAGTCCGTCGAATAGTCATCTGAAAGCGCTCCGGGCCGTACGGCCCGGAGCCTGCCCTTTCACAACGCCGCGTCCGAAAGGCCGCCGTGGCGAATTTGACTCCGCGCCTGAAACCGACGAAATCGAATTGATTTCGCGGGGCATGCGCCAACCGGATCATCCTATGAACCCGCGCACACGCAAAGCCCTGGAGTTCGTTCTCGATAACCTTGTCTGGTTCATGCTGCTGTTCGTGCTGGTGGTCTTCTCCATCTTTGTCCCGAACTACTTCCAGCTCGGCATCTTCGCCAACATCATCGAGGCTTCGAGCGTGCTCGGCGTCATGTCGATCGGCCTGGCGCTGGTCATCATCGCCGGTCACATGGACCTGTCGGTCGAATCCGTGGCCGCGCTCAGCGCCATGGCGGTCGGCATCCTGTTCTGCTCGTCGGGCATCGGCATGGGCGTGAAATTGCATCCGGAATGGCTGATGGTTCCGGTTTCGCTGCTCGTTGCGTTGGCCGTCGGCGGCATCATCGGCGCCTTCAACGGCTACCTCGTGGTCAAGGTGAAGATGAGCGCCTTCATTATCACACTGGCCTCCTACATTTGGGTGCGCGGCCTGGTGCTGGTCATTTCGGGCGGCCGCTCGGCACAGGATCTCGCGCCGGCCATCCGCTGGTTCGGTATCCAGCGCCTGATCGGCCTGCCGCTGACCGCCTGGATCGCTGTCGCCTGTTTCGTCGTCTTTTCGCTGATCATGGCCAAGACGCCGTTTGGTCGGCATCTCGTGATGATCGGCGGCAACGAGACCGCGACCTTCCGCGCCGGCATCCGCGTCAACCGCAATCTCGTCATCGCTTTCGTACTCGCCGGCGCCATCGCCGGGCTTGCCGGCTGGCTGCTGGCGATCCGCACCTCGGGCGCCACCGCCAATCTCGGCGTCGGCCTGCTGTTCAATGCTTTCGCCGCCGTCGTGATCGGCGGCGTCAGCCTGAAAGGCGGCGTCGGCACCCTGCCCGGCGTCTATGCCGGCGTGCTTTTGCTCTCGGCCATCAATACGGCAATTAATTTGATGGGCCTGCCGGCCAATTTCACCCAGGTCATCCATGGCCTGCTGGTGCTGGCCGCCGTGCTGCTCGACGCTTTCAAGCAAACCATTCGCCAGAGGCTGGCATGACCGAAAGACTTAAGGACAAGGTGGCGCTGATCATCGGCAGCGCCCGCGGCATCGGCAAGGGCATCGCACGGCGCTTCGCCGAAGAAGGTGCGCGGCTGGTCCTCGCCGACACCGAGGATGGAGCCGGACAAACGACCGCGGACGAGCTGGCCGTCCCGTTCATCCGCACCGACATCTCGCTGATGGCCGATGCCGAGGCAGCGGTGGCGCTGGCGCTCAAACAGCACGGCCGCCTCGACATCATCGTGCAGAATGCCGGGATCTATCCCTGGCAGTTGATCGAAAACACCAGTGCCGACGACTGGGACCGTGTCATGGCCGTCAATCTGCGCGGCACCTTCAATGCCAGCCGCGCCGCTTTGGTGCCGATGAAGGCGCAAGGTTTTGGCCGCATGCTCTACACCTCGTCCATCACCGGCCCACACGTCACCAGCCCTGGCCACGGCCACTATTCCGCCAGCAAGGCCGGCATCAATGGCTTCATCCGCGCTGCAGCGCTCGAATTCTCCGGCTACGGCATCACCGTCAACGGCGTCGAACCAGGCAACATCCTGACCGAAGCGATCGAGCTGCATCGCGGCGCGGCCTACATCAAGAACATGGAGGACTCCATTCCGCTCGGCCGCCTTGGCAGCCCGCGCGACGTCGCCAACGCCTTCCTGTTCCTCGCTTCCGACGACGCCAGCTACATCACCGGCACGACCATTGTTGTCGACGGCGGACAGTTGTTGCCCGAGGGCAATGATTTCAGGCTTTTGCCGCCTTGAGCATTGCGCAAGCGTTGGCGAGTGCATCAGCCTCGCACTTCGGCAACGGCTTGACCGCTTGCAGACGGCGCGGCGAACCTCGGCAGCGACCGCCGGGCAATTGGCTGTGTTCGGCTTCTCAGGAGCCTTAGCTTCCCGACCGAAGCGCAGAGAACGCGTGATGATCACTGCGCGCGGCAATTCGCGGAACAATCGACCGTGCCATCGGTTCTTCTCCAGGAAGGAGTTCAGCCATGAGCAAGAAACCCCCACCGGTCCCAGCCGAAAATCGGAGTCCCAAGGGTGTCGGCGAACGCAAGTCGATTCGGCTCGATGAGGCGAGCAAACGCCAGGCTCCCAACCCCGAGAAGCAGGGCCAGCAAGGCAATATCAACGTCAACACCACCCATCAGATCAATCAGCAAGATCGCTGAGGTGTGAAAGATGTCCACGTCCAAGAAAACGCCTGCGAGCATCCGGCAGGGTGGCCCTGGCGCTTCACACGAAAATGCCAAGGCTCCGCTCAAGATCAACAAACCGCCCGCGGATTCCGACCAGCGCAAGCGCAGCAAGATTTCTGGAGGCGGCGGCGAGCGTGACAGCCACCATACGCATGATGCAGAAATGAAAGGTAGCGGCACCAGGCCAGCGCACCAACCATAATTCGGCTGAGCAGAAATCGAAGGATGGGAGCCGTGAATGGCATCTCCGTACGGGGCCGCCAGCTCACCGTGCTACCAACTCATGAAATTGCTCGCGGACGCCGGGCCTGTCCTTAGCCACCATAAGTGCCAGTCCGCGGGCGTCAAAAATCTCGAACCATTCTTCCCATTCAACCTGTTCCGGTCCACCCATGGTCGGTGGTCGATCCGCTCCTCGGTCCTGGTCCTGATAGGTGTGTTGGCCGAAGACGATGACAAGCGAGGGCTCATTTTGTTCGATAGAAGGTTCGGCCGGGAGAAGCGCGGGGAAGCCACCGCGTGCTGCTGCCCAATCCCGAATAGCCTCGTGGTCGACAAGGGTGACCATCCCTGTCGACATTGGCTCCGGCTCATTCGGCGCCTGCGACACCCGGTCTGACCATCCGCTCTTGCGCGCGGATTCCGTCTGCCTTGCGTTCAGCCCACGCTCGCGGATACGGCCATGTTCATCGCCATCTTTTGCCATGTGTCACTCCCGATATGCTCCTAGCAACAAACTGGGCCGGACAGGAAATGTTCCAACTACCCAGCGAGAGGTCCGCTGACGGTCGCGTCGTTGGACACTGTTCGGGAACACTCCTCGCCTTCGAGGGTTAGCTTGGCGACAGGATCACATCCGCCGCATCCCATGGGGTCGCTTCGAATACGAATTCAAGCATTATCCCAAGCCAAAAGAAGGAGTGTTCTGGAATGGGTGCCAGCGATATGAAAGCGCGACCGCTCGAGGTCAAGGCGATCACCGGAGTGATAGAGGAACTCGAAAGGCAGGCGGCCGAAAACCCGTCGAAACTCAAGGTTCGACGGGATGGCGATAAAATAGTCGTCGATGGCGAGATCGACGTCGACGCGCTGGTTATGGTGGTCGTCGGCTCCATGGCCGGAGGTCCGTAACATCGCATGAGCCAACGAACCACCGGCGCCTGGTGCGCAGCCGTTGATGTTCCGCCGCTCCCAAAGGTTCGACTGCCCGATGTGAAACGACGAACAGCGCAGCGCTTCATTGCGCCGGCGGCATTCCAGGCTGATCGCCACCCGTCGTGGTTGCGAGGGCGCGACTCCCAGGCGGTCGAGACCATTCGGCAGGCGCGCGAAGATAGGGTTTGCAGGTGGCGGCCGCGATCGCATGGCATGATTGTTTATCTCCAGGAACAAATCCCGGCGCCGCCACGTTGCACCTCATCACGTGTTGGACCAGCGAGGCAGTATCTTGGCGCCCAGGGCAAATTGGAAAGGTTTCCTGAAGGTAGGGGAGCTCAGCTGCCCGGTGGCGCTCTACACAGCCGCCTCGACCTCCGAGCGGATTGCCTTTCACACGGTAAACCGCGCGACCGGCCATAGGGTTCATCGCGAGTTCGTCGACAGCGAGACCGGTAAGCCGGTGGAGAAGGACGAGCAGGTCAAGGGTTATGAGACAGGTTCGGGCGAGTATGTCGTGGTCGAGCCCGACGAGGTCGCCGCCGCCGTCCCCGAAAGCGACAAGACACTGTCGGTCTCGGCCTTCGTCGGCTGCTCGGGCGTCGACGACGTGTATTTCGACAAACCCTACTACCTAGCTCCTTCGGACAAGCATGGCGAAGAGGCATTCACGCTCATCCGTGAAGGCATGCGTCGGAAGAAAGTCGCCGCCATCGCCCAAACGGTTCTGTTCCGGCGCGTCCGCACCTTGCTTATCCGCGTCTATGACGAGGGCCTGATCGGGACCACGCTCAATTTCGACTATGAAGTGCGCTCGGCGACCGACGCCTTCGAGGACGTACCCGACATCAAGGTCCAGGGCGAGATGCTCGATCTGGCCGAGCACATCATCAAAACCAAGCGAGGCAAGTTCGACCCGACCACATTCGACGACCGCTACGAGGCGGCGCTCGCCGAACTCGTCAAGGCGAAGCTTGAGGGCAGAAAGATCGAGCCGCGCAAGCAGCCGAAGCGCGAGAAGGTCGTCGACCTCATGGACGCGCTGCGCCAAAGTGCAGGCGTTGGCGACAAGGGGCCAACGGCGCGGAAAGGCGTTGCAAAATCCAAGGAACCGCAGCGCGCGAGGGCAAAGGAAACCGCACCGCGTCGAAAAGCCGGCTGACAGATGGCGCTCGAGACCTATCGCAGGAAGCGCAATTTCTCCATCACCCCGGAACCGCAGGGCCGCAAGGCGGCGAAGACCGGCAACAGCTTCGTCATCCAGAAACATGCCGCAACGCGGCTCCATTACGACTTCCGTCTCGAAATGGATGGCGTGCTGAAGAGCTGGGCGGTCACCAAGGGACCGAGCCTCGTCCCCGGCGAAAAGCGTCTTGCCGTGCACGTCGAGGATCATCCCCTGGACTATGGCGGCTTCGAAGGGACGATCCCGAAGGGCGAATATGGCGGCGGGGCCGTCCTCCTGTGGGACAAGGGCACCTGGACCCCGATCGGCGATGCCCGCCGTGGCTACGCCAAGGGCCAAATGGATTTCGAACTGCATGGCGAGAAACTTGGCGGCCGGTGGCACCTGGTGCGCATGGCCGGAAAGCCGCGGGAAGAACGTGAGAACTGGCTGCTGATCAAGGGCGACGACGACGCCGCGCGCGATAAGAGCGAGGCCGACATCCTGGACGAGCGTCCGGAATCGGTCCTGACCGGCCGCGAGATCGAAGATATCGCCGGCGAGGAGCCCGGCTGGTCATCGAGAACCGGCCGCATCCGAAAGACCCGTGGCCGGCACACAAAGGCCGCCCCGCTCCAAGAGCAGACCGCCCCTGTCGACGTGACGGACCCGTCCAGCATCAAGGGCGCCAGGAAGGCGGCGCTTCCGGATTTCGTCGAGCCGACGCTGGCGACGCTAGTTTCGACGGCGCCATCAGGTCAACGCTGGCTGCACGAGATCAAATTCGACGGTTACCGGCTGCAGGCCAGGATCGAAGCCGGCCGGGTGAAGCTGCTGACGCGCAGCGGCCTCGACTGGACGCAGAAGTTCGGCAAGGCGGTCGTTACGGCGCTGGCCGAACTCGCCGTCGGCACGGCACTGATCGACGGCGAACTCGTGGTTGAGACATCGGTCGGCGCATCCGACTTCGGCGCCCTGCAAGCCGATCTCAGCACCGGGCGCAACGATCGCTTTCGCTTCTACGTCTTCGACCTGCTGTATCTCGATGGATACGATCTGCGCGATGTCGCCTTGGCCGAACGCAAGGAGCTGTTGGGAAAGATCACAGCCGCCGGCCCAGAGCTCATCCGTTACAGCCAGCATTTCGAGGAGAACGGCGCGCTGGTGCTGCGGCATGCCTGCCGACTGAGCCTCGAAGGCGTCGTCTCCAAGCTTCGCGATGCGCCCTATCGCTCCGGCCGCGGCAGGAATTGGGTGAAATCGAAATGCTCCGCGCGGCAGGAATTCGTCGTGGCCGGCTATGTGCCGTCGACCACCTCGCGCAATGCCATCGGCTCGCTCGTGCTCGGCGTCCATGACCAAGGCAAGCTTCACCATGTCGGGCGCGTCGGCACTGGTTACACGGCCGCGGTCGCGCAGGACCTCTTCAAGACGCTCGAGCGCATGCGCGTTGCCTCGAGCCCGTTCGACGAGCGGCTCAGTGCGGAAGAGGCGCGGCAGGTCCGTTATGTCAGACCCGAACTCGTCGCCGAGATCGAGTTTCGCGCCTGGACCGCCGACGGCAATCTTCGCCATGCCTCATTTCGCGGACTGCGTGAAGACAAGCCCGCCAAAGAGATCGTCCGCGAGGCGACGAAGGTGAACAAGGAGACCGAACAGCCGCAGCGGCGGACCGTCAAGCTCACCCATCCCGATCGCCTCTACTGGCCCGACCAAGGCGTCACCAAGGAGGGCCTCGCCGACTACTATGCCGAAGTCTGGCGCTATGCGTCGCCCTATATGGTCGGGCGTGCGTTGGCACTGCTGCGCTGCCCCAACGGCATTTCAGGCGAGCAGTTCTTCCAGAAGCATGCCTGGAAGGGTCTCAATCCCAACATCGTGCTGGTCCAGGACCCCAGGGATCCGCCGGATGAGAAGCTGATCAGCATCAACGATCTCGACGGCTTGATGGGTCTCGTCCAGTCGGCGGCGCTGGAGATTCACCCCTGGGGGTCGATGGTGAGCGACTGGGAGCGTCCCGATACGATCATCATGGATCTCGACCCCGGCGAGGGCGTGAGCTGGGAGGCGATGACCGAAGCGGCTGTCGAGACACGCGAGCGGCTGCGGGAAGCAGGGCTTGTCCCATTCCTCAAGACCTCCGGCGGCAAGGGCCTGCATGTGGTAGCGCCGTTGAAGCCGCAAGCCGAATGGCCCGCCGTAAAAGCCTTCACCAAGGCAGTCGCGGACGCCATGGCCTCCGACAGCCCCAGCCGCTACGTCGCGACCATCACAAAGTCCAAGCGGCGCGGGAAAATCCTTATCGACTATCTGCGCAACCAGCGCGGTGCCACCGCGGTCGCTCCTTACTCGACAAGGGCACGGCCGGGAGCGGCGGTCTCGATGCCGTTGTCATGGGACGAACTCGGTCCCGGCGTCGGGCCGGCCTATTTCACAGTGGAAAACACCCCAATCCGGCTTGCCTCCCTGTCTTCTGATCCATGGCAAGATTTTCGCACAGCCGCGGTGCCAATCGAAGAGCGCCAGCGCAAGAAGGCGGCTTGAGGAGCATCAACGCAGAGCAGGCGCCTTTGCCTCGACGCAATTCCGGGTGGCAAAGCCGTTTCCACATCTTGCCTGGAATTGCCCTAGTCGATTTGCTCGAACGTGCACTGCTCTGGCGCCTTTTCCGGTCGCCAGCGCAGGAATTTGGTGCCGTGCCGGAAACGGTCGCCGGTCACATGATCGAATCGAACTTCGACCACCAGTTCCGGCCGAACCGGCTCCCATTCGCTGCTGCGCTCCGTGCTCCAGCGGCTCGGCCCACCCGGCGCCTTTCCGGTGAAGCCCGGCGGTTCGCGCATCGCTTCGAGTTTGCGGGTGAGCTCGGCCCTGTGGTCATTTGCAATTGTCGAGGTGAACCCGACATGATCGAGCTTGCCCGCATCATCATAGAGGCCTAGCAGCAAGGAGCCGACCTGCGAACTGTTGTTGAGATAGCGAAAACCGCCGACCACGCAATCGGCCGAACGCAGTCGCTTCACCTTCACCATCGACCGCACGCCTGGCCGGTACGGCTCGTCGAGCCGCTTGGCGACGACGCCGTCCGTCGATCCATGTCCTGCATCGCTCAGCCAGGAACGTGCCTCGCTTACGTCGCGCGTAGCATGCGAGAGTAGAATGTTCTTGCGATCGGCCGAAGCGACAAAGTCCTCGAGCGCCGCCCTGCGTTCCTTCAGCGTCCGGTTCGTTATGAGTTCTCCATGCTCGTCGCAGAGTATGTCGAACAAGATCAGATCGGCCGGCGTCTCGACGGACAGCTTGCGTATCCGCGTCGCTGCCGGATGAAGCCGCATCTGCAGCGCGGCGAATGACAATTTACCGGCGATCGAGACAACGATCTCGCCATCGGCGACAAAGCGGGGCGAGGGCAGCTCCTTCAATGTCGCGACGAGCTCGGGAAAGTATCGGCCGAGCGGCTTGCCCGATTTCGCACGCAAATCTACCGCCTCGCCCTGCCGGAACGCCAGGCAACGGAAGCCGTCCCATTTGCGCTCATATTGCCAACCCTCTCCTTCGGGAATTTCGTCTGCCGCCTTTGCTTCCATGGGAGGCGTGTCGAGTGGCAAGGCGAAGTCGCCGCTCATTGCCCTGCCCCGGTGTCGCTGCGGCGGATGTCGCGCAATCGCAGGTCGTTTTTCGGCAGTGCCGGTATGCGAGACAGGTCCAGCGGCGACACTTTGTCGGTGATTTCGTACGCCATCGATCGGGTTAACACACGGATCGCCTCCTTCATCAACGCGACTGTCACCGCCTCGCCCGGACAGCGATGCGTAACCGAAGCGTCGCCGCCGCCATGCGGTACGAAATCGAAGCCTTGCATCCGCCAGCCAATGTCGCGGTCGAGCGAAAAGGTGTCCGGCGCGGGAAACCGCCGCGGGTCATGATTGGTACCGTGGAGATCAAGCAGCACCCAGGCGCCCTTGTCGATCCTGTAGCCATGCCACTCGAACGTCTCCTGGGCGACGCCGCCGATGAATGGAAAGAACGGATAAAGCCGTCTCACCTCTTCGGCGAACGCTTCAAGGCTGGCCTCATCCCCGGCTGCGAAGCGATCCGCCCATTGTTGCTGCTCGTTCAGCGCCACGGCGGTAAAGACGATGTAGCGGCCGATCGCGACCACCGGGCGCAGGATATTGATGATTTCGACCGCTGCGTCCGATATTTCGAGCAGATTTCCTGTCTCATCACGATGCTCGGCTATGATCCGGATCGGTGCGTTTTCGCCGAGCGTGAGTTCTCCTGAGCGGATACGCCGTACCACGGAGCCGACAAATCGCTCCGTTCGCCGGCGCCGCCAAAGTGCAAGCCACGTGCTCGGTCCGAAACCGCCGGCATTCTCGACCATGCCGCTCAGTTCGCGACAGAGGCCTTCGGCGCTGATTTCGTCGAGCGGCAGTGCCGACCATCGCGCGACGGATCTCGTCAGGATGAGGTTCACCTCTTCGAACAGGCTGATCTCGCCGCGCCGCTGCCAATGCCTCAGCGCCTCAAGCCACTCCTCGCGGAAAATCCTACGCAGGCGCTCCACCTGATCCGCCGCAAGGAGGAAGGAAAGAAACATTGCCTTGCGGTGGCGATGGGCGCCATCGTCGAGACCCTGGACACTGCCCTTGTCCTGCAGCAGTCGCAGCGTCGTTTGCGGCATCGCACCGTTTCGGGTGAAGCGGTCGCCGCCATAGAACATTTCGGCGGCGCTTGCGCCGCGGACGCAGATCGCCCTTTTCAACAGCAGGCGCGTGACAAAGATGTCGGTGTTGAGCCGGTCGCATCGGCGGCCGATAAACTCGTAGCCTTCGCGAAGCAGTGCCAGTGTATTGTCCAAAGCGGGTTCATGGGGGATGGCCTTCATGATCTTGCCTCGTTTGCGCCGCCGCCACCCTGCCCTTCCTCCTCCAAGGACCTATTTCTTTCCCGCCTCCGAACGGATGCTTTTGCGCAGCGCATCCATGATGTCGATCACATTGCTGGGCGGCTGCCCAGCCTCGGCCCTGGCTTTGGCCGGACGCTTCTTGCCCTTCTTCTTCGAGGCGATGATCTCCAGCAGTCGCGCTTGGACGGGATCTGCCGACATGGCGGGATCCCATTGCTTGGTACGCTCGTCGATCAGGGTCTCGACCATGTCCATCAACTTCTTGTCAGGTTTTCTCTCGCTGATCTGGCCGAAGTATCCCTTGGGGTCGCGCACCTCATCGCCGTAGCGAAGCGTCCACAGCACAATGCCCTTGTCGCGCGGCTCCAGCATCACGGCACGCTCGCGCCGATACATCACAAGCCGCGATATCCCAACGGTTCCGGTCGACTTCATCGCATCGCGAATGACCGAGAATGCCTCCTCCCCGACCGGATCGTCCGGCGTCAGGTAGTGAGGCTTGTCGTACCAGATCCAGCCGATGCTGTCGGCCTCGACGAACATATCGATATCGATCGTCCGCGTGCTCTCCAGTGCGACCGCGTCGAGCTCCTCATCCTCGAGAAGCACAAATTCGTCCTCGCCGCGTTGGTAGCCCTTCACCTCATCGTCCTCAGCCACCGGCTTACCGCTGACGGCATCGACATACTGGCTGATGACGCGGTTCCCGCTCTTGCGATTGAGCGTGTGGAAGCGGACCTTTTCACTCTCGGTGGTAGCGGGCGTCATCGCGACCGGGCAGGTGACCAGCGAGAGCTTCAGATAGCCTTTCCAGAAGGGACGTGGCGCCATTGGGAAACCTTGAGATGCAAAACAGTCGAACGCGCCAGACAGATCGATTGTTCCCGGTCTCACGCGACTGAAGGCCGTGGACAACATCGCCGTCCTCATCGGCAGCGAGCCTTGACCAGAAGCGCTCGACACCGAAGTCAAGAACAGATTGGCACGCTGGTTGGCCTCCTGGATGGTGGCGGCCCTGGCGGTCTCCAGCACGAAGTGCTCCGTCGTCATCATCTGCAGGAGCTGCTGCCGGCTCTCGCTTTCGTTTGCCTTGATTTCCTTTGTATCCGGCATCGCGAACGGGTCTATCGGCGGTCGCTGAATTGCCGGCGCGACGCCGGCCCTCGGCTTGCGACGCTGGGTCTGTCGCCGGCACCAACCGGCGCGAACGAGCAGTCGTCGGCCGAAGAACGAATGCCGTTCGGGTAAGGTTCCGGCTCGATCGCCGATCGCTGTTTCACGCGGCCGGCTGGAAAACCGGACCCGGAACTCGGTTCCCCAGACAATTTTTGTCTTCGGGTGACGAAACAATTGTCCCCGAGCATCGTTTCGCCCCAGGTCATGAGTTTGCAAGGAGGCGATGATGAGTGCAACCGGCTTGGATGTCTTCGACAAGACACTGCAGACCACCAACATCTGGCTCGACGAGATCATGGCCGATCTGGGTCCCGACCGGCGCATTGCCTGGCACATATTGGGCGCTGTCCTGCGGACGCTAAGGGACAGGTTGCAGCTCGGGCTCGCCGCCAAGCTGGGCGCTGAGCTGCCGCTGCTGGTACGCGGCGCCTACTATGACCGGTACCGGCCAGCGGCTGAGCCGGAAAAGACAGGCTCGCTGGAAGAATTCTCGCAGCACATCAGTGAGGAATTGAAGACCATTCGCCCTGTCGACCCCGAGGATGCGGCGCGTTCGGTCTTTCGGGTGCTGGCGCGGCATGTCGACCTTGGCCAGTCGGCAAAGGTGCGGGATGCACTGCCGAAGGAAATCCAGGCGCTCTGGCCCGACAGCGTCGGCGTCCGATAGCGCTAAACCAGCCTATCATTTTCAGTTGGTGCTCAGGAGACGTTCAGCGCCTCCCGAACCAGTGGAAGCGGGTTCCGCACCCCGGAAAGCCACCAATCCTCTTTTTCGCAAGTTACCAGCGCGCTGCGGACGCCGATGGGCCGTCAGTGCCGCAAACGGTTGGCAGGCTGGTCCTGGCGCTGCTCGGTCGCGACCTGTTTGGAATCCAGGCCACGTTCTCGGGTATGCTGGGCCTTGTCGCGATTAGACAGGATCTGGTTTTCCTTGAGCTTGTCCTTCGGCGTCATGGTCATGGCGCCCGTGCCGGAACCCTTTCCACGTGAACCCGCTCCGATTTGTTTCTTGCTTCCGCGTGACATTGGCTGCTGCCTCCATCGTATCCAGTAATCTCCCACGAACCGCGCTATTCGTCGGCACGATTCTCGTTGTGGACTCTCTCCTAGTCCTTGCTGCGGAGGATGCGGATTTCAGGATCAACAAGATGAGGCATGTCGGTCCTGACATCCGATCCCCTGCGCAATGACCAGCCGCTCTCACAGAGCATTTGAGAGCGTCGCTATCCAGCTCAGCGACTGGAAGCTGTCGTTCCACGCTGCTTCGCGCGTCTTCCTGCAACCGTCGACTGAGGGAATTCTACGGCTCGTCGATGTCCAGCTTCGAGGGGTTCTGCGAAATGAGACGCTCTTCCTCGTCATCCGGCAGCGCTTCGTCGCTGTTCTGGTACGCGTTATCGTCCTCTTCATCGGGCAATTCACCACTCTTCTCGGTGGCGTTGCGACTGTCGCCGTCTGGCGGCACACCATCCGGAAGAACCTCGCTGCCTCGGATCGCGTCCCAATCCTGCTTTTCGAGTGCTGGTCCTTCGGATGTGACGACGGGTTTCTTACCTGGTGTCATCGGGCCTGGTGTCATCGGGCTCTCCTAGGCTTCGGCATTCACCTTCGGAGCGCGCATTCGCGCCCACATCAGCATACGCCGCAAGGGCTGGCATAACGATCAGTGCCAGTAGGGTTCGACCCTCCAATATCGATACGAAGCTTCGCGGGCCGGCCTTCCATCATCGACGGTGAGTTCATCGATCGAGTAGGCGGGCGCGGCCTTGAGCTGATCTGTGCTGAAAGAGACAACGTATCCGCCGCGGTCCGGATCATAATCCAAGAGGGACCATGGCACCGCGTGGTATCTTTCACCGATGCCCAGAAAACCGCCAAAGGAAATCACTGCGAACATGATGCCATTCGCGGTCTTTTCGAGCATCACGTCGTCGATCGTACCAATTTCCTTGCCCGCCGTGTTGTAAACAGTTGTGCCAATCACGCGCGAGGCGCGGATGGCGTCGGTATGGCCACTCGGAGTTGGCATTTCTTGAGCTCCTCTCTGTCCAAGTCAGATACCCACCAAACGGGCGGTCGGCGCTGATGTTCCCAAAAAACTGCCGGTGCTCTGTGGTCCGGACTCGACGGAGTGGCCGTCGCACAGCACGTCGTTACACGGCTGCGATAACGCCTGCCGATAACGGAATTCCTGGTCCTCGGTTCGAACAGTAGCGAAAGGCGACGAGGGTACCCTCACCGCCTCTGCTACGGAAAAAGGCGCGTCGGAATTCCGTGCAGCGCCCCCGTCCGAATTGATCGCCGATCACTGAATCACCTTGACCACCTTGCGGGTGCTCGGATCTACCAGCAGCGTCTGATTGTCGACGACGACATAGCGGTATTGGACGTTGGGTATCTCGTGCAGTTCGACGGTATCGGGCAAGGCGGAACCGATGTTGAGCTCGACGCCGGGCAGGTTAACTGAAGCCAGAGGCTGCTTCCTCACATACTCCTTGATGACCGTCTCCTGCTCGGGTTGAATCACCACATCCTGAGCAGCCGCCGCGCCAACGCCCGCCAGCAGCAGGAAGCCCGCCGCAACACTGGTAAGATGCAATCTCATGATGGTCTCCTTTGAAAGCTGGATGGTCTCCTGTGAAAGCCGGCCACCTCTCGGCTGCGTCACATCGTTGCCGCCCGCAGCCCGGGCTGCCTAGTCGTAAACGCCATCGGATGCAGCTTGTTCCTCCGAACCGCCCGCCAACAGACCGGGAACAAAGTTTTTGGGTCAGAGTTCTACCCCGCGAAGGGACTCACACGTTCAAGGAGAATTCCCCATGAAACGCGTTCTGATCACCAGCATGCTGGCGCTTGGCGTCAGTTGCGGGGCGGCACTCGCCCAAACGCAGCAACCTGCGGACAACCAGTCGGGCGGCGATACCAAGTGCACGATGGGTACCGCCAAATGTCAGAAGGGTTCCAATATGGGCCAGCGGGCCCAGGGCAAGATCAAGACCGAAGAGCAGACCCAGGGCAAGGCCAATGCGAAGACTGAGCAGCAGGCCCAGGGCAAGGCTGGCGCAACCACCGAGCAGCAGGCGCAGGATCAGGCCGGCACCAACTGCACAGCTGGAATGCCCAATTGCAAGAAGGGCTCGAAGAAGGGCGAACAGGTCCAGGGCAAGGCTTCGACCCAGACCAACGAGCAGGCGCAGGGCAAAGCCGGCATGACCACCAACCAGCAGGCCCAAGGCAAGGCGTCGACCCAGACCAACCAGCAGGCGCAGGGCAAAGCCGGCATGACCACCAATCAGCAGGCCCAAGGCAAAACCTCGACCCAGGACAACACCTCGACCGCGTCCATCAACAACGTGACGGTCGAACAGAAGACGCAGATCGTCAACGTGATCCATGAGACCAGGGTCGAACCGGTGTCGAATGTGACCTTCGACATCAGCGTAGGCGTTGAGATTCCCAGGAAAAAGGTTCGGCTGCATCGTCTGCCTGCCCGTATCGTCAAGATTGTCCCGGCCTATGAGGGCTACGAGTACTTCGTGCTGGCCGATGGCCGCATCGTGATCGTCGACCCGAATACGCTGAAGATCGTCCTTATCCTGACCTGACGGGGACACATGCCCGCCGCGCCGAAGGCATGGCGGGCCTTTCCACACTGATATCCATAATCAAGCCCAGTCTGATACGCTGCTCCGTGGCTGTCGCCGCCATAAAGCTGGGCGGTTTCGTGGCTCTCGCCCTCTCGCTGCTTTCTCTCCAGCGCTCTGCAGGCTGATTGTTCCCGCCTATATCAATCGCGTGTTCGGGCCGCCCTGGGAACAGGACGGCTTGCTGCGCGTTCCATAGTCATCTTCATCAAAATACGCGGCAAACGCACGCGTTGGCAAAATGGAGAGGACATGAGCATCCTCGGAATTATTCTCATCATCATACTGGTACTTGCCTTGCTCGGCGGCCTCAGCGGCCTAGGCGGCGGGCCGTTCTATGGCACCGGCTATTACGGCGGCGGTGGGCTTGGACTGGTGTTGATTATCATCATCATCCTGGCTCTCCTCGGGCGCATATAGCGCAGCGACCCAGTCTGTCCCTCAGGGCGGGGCCCGCGCCGTGGTCGGCGTGACAACGAACGCCGACCAACTTCCGAGAGAAGAGATAAGACGGCGGAAGCCCGACGCGTCGCCGGGATTCCGCCGATCGCAATCGGGCTACGCAGCTTGCTGCAGAGCGCGCTCGTTGACGCCCCCCTCGCCCAGCCTGGAAAGCGCTTCGTCGGTCGCCATCTCTTCCTTAAGAGTGGCGTTGAGCAAGTCCGCGACGTCTCTCTTACCCATCTGTTCGGCCCAGGCAATCAGAGTGCCGTATCGAGCAATCTCGTAGTGCTCGACTGCCTGCGCGGCTGCAACCAGTCCGGCGTCAAGTGCCGGGGCGCCTTCATATTCCTCCAGCACTTCCGAGCCCTCTTCGACAATGCCGTCGATGGCAGGACAGGTCTTGCCGCGCGCCGACCTGCCGATTTTCTCGAACACTTCCTCAAGGCGATCCACATGGCCTTCCGTTTCGATCCGGTGTTTCTCGAAGGCGGCGGTCACTTCTTCCGATTCCGCTGCTCTGGCCATCTTGGGCAGGGTCCTCAGTATCTTCTTCTCGGCATAATAGAGATCCTTCAGTCCATCGAGGAATAGATCCTCAAGACCTTTCCTTGCCGCTTTCGTTGTTTTCTTCGTGGTTGCCATAATCGTCTCCCGCTGGGTTGGTAGCCGCCTCCGCAAACGTGCGAGGCACTCGATAACCCACCTGCCGGAGACAAGTTCCCGGGCGACCGAGCACCGTCGAAGAATTCTCCAGGGACGAGGCTGGCCTGGCATTTCGGCAATCTCTTCGGCGTTCTTTTTCACGCCTGCCGCGGGCGACGTATCAGCTGACGTGCTCCCCTGGTCTTGCTTGGGGCCTCTCTTCAGTGGCGAGGTGCGCCAGCTGATATCGCTGATGCGAAGGACAAAATGACGCTTACCGCTTACAGCGAAAGCAGCACCTTGCTTCGTCGAAGCCCTTCAATGGCGCATGAGGGCCGGCTCTGGCCGGTGCGCCGCGATGTTGCTGAAACATCCGCCGGCAGTCACCGCACCGTTTAGATGCTTGTGCAAAGCGGCTTTAGTGTACCAGCACGTTCCGCAGCCAGGCCATCAGCCTGCTTCCACGGATGGTCTTGCGCACCCTGGCGGCAGCCCAGCTGGCTTGCATCGTTGCCCCGATATGGCAGCTGCAGACGATGTCGTGCAGTTGCCCATCGCTCAGCTTGAAGAAGCGTTTTGCTTCCCCGTAGCTATCACCCTGGAGACCCGAGGCACGCAGCAGCGGATCCTCGAACGCAACGGTGATCGCCGACCCCGCCGTTCGCGTTTCCGCGCGGACTTTCGGATGCAGATGTTCGGTGCCGGTCAGTGCTCCAAGGCATCGCGCGGGTTGCCGCTCGAGGAGCTCTGCCCAACGCTCGATCCTTTGCGTTCTGGTCATGATGGCGCTTTGCGCCAAGGGATTGACGTCTGCGATTGTTCGCAGCTCGTGAAGCGTCTGGTGTTTCATGGTCGGCTCCTGTTGACAGCGCAGCATTCACCCCTTCAGGAAAGCTACCGCGACGGCATCCGCCGACAAGAGCATTGCCGAAAGAGTTCCATCAAACGATGCTGCAATCCTGTTGGAAGGTGCGCTGGTTTCTCACGCATCGAGGCCGCTGGGGGCGTGACAGGCCAATGGCCCTGAAATTTGCATATGGTGGGCGATGACGGGCTCGAACCGCCGACATCTTCGGTGTAAACAGTGGGCTCCCCACTGAAACCCTTGGAAATCCGGGAAAAGAGCACTTCGCAATATGCCGTTTTAGGCGTGTTGTTCTGCCTGTGTTCGACTTTTCAGGTTCATTGAACCGAAGAGCACTTCGTAAATCTCACGCCTACCGCTCAAATGTCAGACAATTTGCAACTGCCGGACATCGGTGGCGGCGCTAAGCAACCACGGTAAAAGCCCTGAAATTCGTTTGAGGCGCTTTGAGTGCGAATGGCTGTTTACGCGGACAGGACCCCACTCCGTCCGCGGAAGATGCTCCTCCAGTGAGGGCAGTCTTGTCGGCTGAGGGCACATTGGCAGTCCTAGGGATAATCCCAGGAATAGGCGCGGTCGTGCGGACCTGACTATCGGCCATCTCACGTGGCATTCGGAGAACAGTACTCATGTCCCCAACAATCCGCTTCCCGCGTCAGATCAGCCGGTCGATTCCGCTCCGACGCAAGGAGCTGGCATCTGGAGGCCCGCCTCGGAATTCCACACGCATTGAACTGATTGGGTTTTTTGTGAAACGCGACCCCATTTCTGCCCCCTAAACCATACCTTGGTGGAACGTGATTTCGCTCTTTGTTCTCCTGACAAGTGAGCGATAAGCCAGTGGTGATCGAGCATCGCTTTAAGAAACGTTCTCAGGTCAGGGATCGTCACCGACGGCCAATCTCTAGGTCGTCCATCGGACATCTGGAATTTCTTCGGGACGCATTATCAGTACATGGCGTTTGATAGGAAGCCAGGCGGGTCGGATCCACTGCTACGATGCGCGGTAAAGACGGCAGAACCTACACGGGGCACAAAGCTGTTCTGTAGCCAGCAGGGCTCGTCACCACGATACCGCCAGCCTATACAAGGATATCGCGGCAGGGGTGGAAGCAAAAATGGGCAAGTTGGGCAATGGATACGGGAGCGAATTTCACTTGCTCCGCTATCTGGAACTTGATCGCGTCAGTCTGAACAGCGCAATTCAAACGACCACCGGCTCAGATGATGTTGAGTGGCTCCCTGGACCGCCCGATGCGCTCAATCCAGGGAAGCTCCGGGAATGGAAAGGACTCAATTTCCTCAGCCATGATGTTCCGTTGCAAACCGTGTGGCGAAAGATCTGGCCAAGCACTGGCAATCCCCCAAATTGGGATAGCGTTGGCAGGATCCAGATAGGTGGCCAATGGCAATGGCTACTGGTGGAGGCCAAAGCGCATGGAGGGGAAGTGGCTTCCTCGTGCTCGGCCTCAAGCCAGCACAGTCGGGCTCAGATTGCGGCGACCCTAGCAGCCACCAAGCAGGCTCTTGGCGTAAGCCCGGAACGGGATTGGCTTAAGGGATACTATCAGTATTGCAATCGGCTGGCGGTCTTAAACTTCCTCCAGGAACAGAACGTCCCGGCCCACCTCCTGTTCATCTACTTCATTGGCGACAAAAGCGGCTCTGGTCGCAATTGCCCGCAGACGAAAACTGACTGGCATGACACCCTAGAGCGCCAGAGGAAGCATGTAGGGGTCCCAAACAACCATCCGTTGCAAGAGAGGGTGCATACCCTCTTCCTGTCCATCCAAGCCCCGGTGGCGTGAGGGGTCCACGGATTAACATCACCGCCCAAACGCCTCTGGGTAGAAACACTGAAAAGAAGGGGTTGAAAATGAGTGCTGCCGCAAAGGGCATCCAGACGGCGCGCTGATCATCGGCAACCGGCGATCGGCGAAGTTTCACCCCGAAGTAGAGGCCGGCAAAGAAAGACGACGACCCTCAACAGTTGGTAATATCCATAGGGCCGCCCGGCCATGGCCAAGACGAGTTCAAAATCGTGTGGGCACGACCTGCGGAAAGAGGCCACACGGGAGATCCGTCATACGACCTTTTGCCCCAGAAGGACCATATCGGGATTAAGATCAAACGGGCGACCGTAATCAATGAAAGGTAAGCGAATCCGTGCCTCGTAGTCGGAAGCACACATCGGAGGAGGAACACACACATCTCGCCATCAAAGTGGAGCACTGCGAGGCGAGCGTCGAAACTCGTATCGAACCTGGTATATATCAGCCTCAATATGCTTGGGATTTGGACGACGATGCCCCTCTCTATCGGACGACAACTCAACTGACATTCGCTGGCGTAGCGACATATCCAGAAAGAAGAGCGGGCGAAGCTTATGAATTGACGATATATGGTTCGACTTCGGACCTGCGGCGCAATAAGGCAACGGTCAAAGATGTACAGGCGCGTGACGAGCGTGGCTCACTCAAGTTTCGGTCATACCGCGGCAGGCAGATCCCTGTATACAATCCTCCGTCGGGCATGGGACTCATCGACAAGGTGCGTGGTGAGTTACGCTGGATAGCGTGGCTTCATGTTTCTCCGCTCTTTACGAATGATGCACTCGTCTTGGTGAATAGCGGACGATCGCTGTTTCTGGGGATACACGAACGTCGGAGTAAGCGCGTGCGCTGGATCCAGGGAGTAAGCTTACAAACGACCGACCCAGCTGAAGAATAGCACAAGCGCACGAATGCAGCATGGGCTGAGCTGGATAAGTGTGAAATGGGTATTTTACACTGAGCCCCCTCACCTATCGGCGAAATCACCGCCACCCCTGGGGGCCGGCGGCCGAAATCCTGTGCTTGTGCGAGTTGGTCCTTGGCCAACGCGCGCGAGCGGATGGCTCATTGCGCAGTTCGACTTTGAAGGAAGGCCCATAGCCTGGAATTTCCGAAACGCTCAAGTCATAGAGCAATCGAGGGCGCTGCGATTGCGCCGGCAAGATATTCCTTTGCGGTAGCTCGTAAGCGATCGGCGTGGTCATAGATTTCGTCGAGCGAGTCAATCTTGACCTTCTCTTCCTTCTCACCATCGAAAAGCCCGAGATATTTCACGGACCTGTTGAACCATAGCCGGGCCAAGGGCTTACGGTTGTTGTTGTCGACCAGGATCCCGCAATAGCTCTTCTGGTCGCGCATGATCACCCTACCTGGCTTTAAAAGGTCGCGGACGATTGCCCGAACAACCATGAAGCCCTCTCGCTCGTCCTCAGTAGTCACAACCTCTTCTTCGGTGCCAAGTCCGTCCGCGCCAATTTCCGATACCTCGGTTTCGGCCAAGGCTGTGGAAAGACGTGACTGAACGGATTCACGGACAATCTCGCGAAAAGCTGCTTTGACCATGGGGGTGAATTGCTCTTTCACCTGGGCCGTGAACCGTCCTTGGTAGAGCCCCCCGGTCACCATCCGTACAAAATCCTCTGGCGGATTCTCCATCACGCTTCCAATTTCCTTTTTGATCGCCGACGTATATTTCAAGCGATGGGCGGATTGCAGGATCCCATCGACATTGAAATCCGCTTTCGCGAACTTCTTCAGTTCGGAGGTCAATTGCCCCTGCAGGTCCGAAAGATCGAATGTGAGGAACGGTCGGTCATCAAGCTTGTTTGGCGCAACCAAATCCGTATGAAAATGGAAGGCGCGACCGTTTGTCAAAATGGCGAACTTTGCATTAGTGACGGAAAAATATCGGTACAACTGCGCGAGATGCACTCGATCAAGCACGGTGGTGATCGGCTTGCATTCCACAAGAATCCTGATTTCTCCGTCAATCTTGATGGCGTAGTCAACCTTCTCGCCCTTCTTTCCTACTGCGTCGGCACAGAATTCGGGAATGACCTCGTCTGGATTGAAAATGTCGTAATCTAAGGCTGCCAGAAAGGGCAGTACTATCGCCGTCTTTAAGGCTTCCTCGGTAAGCATTGCGCTCGAATGCGTCTTGATACGATCGGCAAGAACGCGAAGTTTTTCTTCGACACTCATGATCCCCTCCCCAAAATTGAGACGTAGGATCATGCAAATTTTCCGTTTGCGCAAGTCAACCCACGCACAACTATCCGAGCTCATGGATCGCCACGCCCGGGACAACAGCCCTGGCGATCTCGCATAGGTGTTGGTGATGCGTGAGATAGATCACCTGCCCGGCACTTGCCATCTCGCCAAACAATCTGAAGACCTCCTCAGACCGGAAATGGTCGAAGGTTTCCATTATGTCGTCGGCAATGAATGGCACCGAGGGTCGAAACTGCGCAAACTCGTAGTAGCCGGCCAGCCTGAGCGCCAGGTAGAGCTGGAAACGTGCGCCCTTTGACAGTGCGTCGGCAACCTTGGACTTCCCGTCGCGCTGCAATGCAATGAGGACTTCGCCGCCTTTGACGGGTTGGGTCGCCAGCCCCGAATACTGGCCACGTGTGATGAGCGCGAAAGCGTCAGACGCTCTTCCCATCATCCCGGAGCGATGACGCTCGCGGTATAGACGCAGCGCGTTTCCAGCCGACATAAGGCCCAGTTTCAGCTCGATATAGCGGACGGCCTTGTCTTCGATTTCCAGAAGGACGGTGCGGCGTTCGGCATCTATTCGAGCCACAGCGCTGTCGCCGCCAATGGCGTCCAGCTTGTCGGCCGCTCGCGTCTGCCGGATGAGCTGCAGTTTTATCGCTTCGTCAAGATCGCGAAGCCGCAGCTCGCTTTCGCCCTTCTCGATTGCGAGGCCATCGAAATCGAGAGCATCCAATATTGAACACGCCTGCGCGAACCCTTCCACCGCAAGCTCGGCCGACAACCGCTCTTCAGTTTCGGCGACTTCCGTGCGCAGACGATCCCTCTCCCGCAGCAGCTTGTCGCGTTCCACGACTTCGGACAGCGTAGTTACACCAAAGGCGCCCAGCACTTCGTTTTTGCGCCTTTCATGTGCCGCCATTTCGACATTGAGGGTGTCGCGTGCATCTTGCAGGCGCTCCAAATCATTGAAGAGGCTTTTTTTCATCTCGCTGGCGCGATCGGCGCGCTCCAGGCGTTCAGCAAGCCGGATGGCCAACTGCTCCGGTTCATCTTCGCTCGTCGGCTCGGCGGCTTCAGCTGCGGCAGCGGTGACCTCGACAATGAAATTGTCTGTGTCTGCCTCCATCTTCTCGATGCGGAGCTGCATGGCATCGCGCTCCTGAAGGCTTTTCGACAGTTCTGCCAACTGATCGAGTACGGTGCCGATGGCCGGTGCCGAAATGCCGCTCGCAAGCCAGGTACCTTCGAGCGCTTCGGTGATGCCGGCCAGCCATTCTTCCTCACGCTTTTCCGCCACTTCCACAGCCCGTCGTCTGGCTGCCAGTTCCTGCTCCTTCGCGCTAATTGTTCGCAGTGCCTCTGCACGCTCGGCATCCACCTTGGCTTGCCTGTCGAGGAAGAGTTCCGCGACGGCCATCAGCGTCTCCAGGCTGTCTCCAGGATCCGAGCTTATGCCGACGCTCTCCAGCGCGCGGACCAACCCCAGGCGTGTTTGGTGTTCTTCGTCGGCCGCCCGCGCAGCCTTCTTGACGGCAACCCCTATCTCCTCGCTGCCGGCAAGCGCGTCGGTTCTCGCAGAAGCACGGTCCTCGATCAGTTCGATCAGACGCTCGGGCAAGGATTCTAGGCGGTCTGCCATCAGCTCCCTTCCTGCTTCGCGAATTTCCGCGAGCACTGCTTCCCCGTCCAAGTCGAGCTGTGCAAGTTGGCCGTCCATCCGTGCGATCGCGGCCACGGTCTCAGCGAGGCTACGGACCGTTGTTCGGATCTCGGCGAGCTCCCGCGCATTGGCCAGACGAAACGCTCCAACACTGTCATCCCGAGCCAATACTATCGCGAAGTCGTCCGCTGTTTCGCCAGTGAGGTCATCTCGATGCCTTGCCCAGGCTTCGTCGCGAGCACGCCGGATGGTGGCGGCCGCTTCATCGTCTGTTATGTTTCCCGAGGCACGAAGGGTATCCAGCCGCGCCATGAGCACATCGTGGGTGTCCTGGTGTTCGGCAAGACGTTCGCAAAGGACCGCCCTGCTCTTGCTAAGCTCTGCTGTGCGCTTCTTCCATTGGCCGAGCTGACTGGCGCTTGGAACCGACATCCTGGCCAGCGCCCGTGCATCTCCGGACCAGGGATGCAAGCGAGCGAGCGCCGCCTCCCATCGTATTCCGCCCGCATCCTCCGCATCGCGTGCCGTTTTGATCTCCCGTAGGTGCCCACTTCCCCTCGCTTTCGACAAGGCTGAACCCAGCCTTGCCCGGGCGGGCCCAGGCACGGCCCTTTCTTCGCCGACGCGCGCTCGTGCTGTCTGAAGTGCGTCAAGCGCGGCCGCAGCTTCGTCTCGGGCGCCGCGCACACCGGTAGCAATGCCGGATCGCTGTTCGATCATGTTGCGAACAACGCCAACAGTGGCAGCAGGCAAAAGCAGCGCAGCAGGGTTAGGCTCGGAGGACCTTCCCAATGCGGCAAGGCAACTCGCTACCGTGTTATCGAATATTTGCAGTTCCATCCTGCGATTGGGCAAGTCCAGGCCTGCCGAGACATAGCGCACCTTGCTTTCCGCCAGACCGCGAATGCGCTCGGAAACCGCAAGGATCGTTTCGTCCACGTCAACAGAGGTGATTTTCGTCGTCAGACGCTCGACCTCGTCGATGTTCCCGGACAGCCGCGTTCTCAGGCTGGCATCATCATCGATCAATCCGGCGACATTGCCTGTCCAGGTCCGTGACGGTGAAGCGATGTCGGGTAACTCAGCCAGTTGGGCTGCCTTGCGGCGGATATCCGTCAGGATCGGAAATGCGCGAAAATACTTGGCAAGGGTATCGAGCCGTGCCGAAAGCAAGGATCGCTCGGTGACACTGCGGTCATATTTTTCCGTGGCCTCAACACGTTCGGCCTCCAGGGCCTCGTATGTCGACGCCAATGTGTCGATCGCGTCCTTCCCGGCTTTCAGTTCGGCAAGTCGCTTCTTGAGCAGCGCAAGGTCGGTTCCGTGGGCCTGCTTGCGATAAAGCCCGTCGGCTTCGGCCTCGAGCGCACTCAAGGTGTCACTGGCTTGCCCGAGGCCGGCGCTGGCCGTGAAAAGGAGCTTGCCCAGGTCGCCGCGCGACTCCAGTATCGATTTTCCGCCAGCTTCCAACGTCTCGTCGTCCAGCGAGAACATCGTGCTGTAGGCCTCCCTGGACAGGCCCGCGAGATGCGCCGTTATCGCTATTTCGCTGACCGGTTGGCCTGTCGCGTTCAACAACGAGTTGCTGCGTTGTTTCGTGCGCGTGAATGCATGCTCCGCTCCGGCGAATTCGAGCATCCCGCCGATGCGCATCGCGCTGTACTCGTGCAGGAAATTGTAGCGGCTGCGTTCCTCGATACCGAACAGCAGGTCCAGATAGCCGGAAAGCGCGGTCGACTTGCCGGCCTCGTTCAGGCCGAACACGATATGCAGGTCGGGGCCGGACTCCCGTCTTGGTCCAAAGTCGATCGTCCTGTCGGTGAATTTTCCATAGCGAATGAGGTCAAGGCGCCGGAGCCTCATTGCGGTCCACCTGCCTTGAGGCGGGCCGTGATCAGGTCGGCGCCGCTGGCAAGCACTCTGTCGAGGAACAGTTCAAGGCCCGCCTCGTCTTTTCCGGCGAAGTCGCGACCGTCGGCCGGAAGATCCGCGACCATCTTCTGGACAAATGCCCTCGCCTCAGCACGGAAGGCTTCCGAGCTGGCGTCGGCGCGCATGGATTCAGCGAGTTCAAAAATCGGATCCGCGATGCCTTCGGGTGTTTCCTTGCTAGGTGGAGAGAAATCCAGCTCGAGCTTTTCCACCCATGTATCGCCCACCTGGTTCGCTGCCTGCTCGGCTTCGGCCAGGAGGAGATCCCTGTCGCGGATAAGGGTCCACGACAAAGGCGACGTTCCGCTCAGACCGAGACGTGCCACAACGTGCCGAGATCTGACGGAAGCCCGGATATCTTCGAGCGCGGATCGGACACGCCCGACGGCTTCAGACCATTCCACCGTCCCAGTCAGGTCCACGCTCACCCGCTCGAATTGCGCGATGCTGGTCAGTCTTTCCTCGATCTCGATGGAACGGTCGTCGCGTATCGTGACCAGGGTGACGGATTTCTCTCCGGCCTCATTGATGTCCCTGCCCTGCGGCATTCCCGGCATCACCACCGTGCTTGATCCAGGATGGACTTTGCGGACATGGATGTGTCCGAGCGCCCAGTAGTCAAAACTGTGGCCGTGCAAGTCGGCGACGTTGCAAGGCGCGTAGACATCATGGCCGGGGGATCCGGCCAGGCTGGTGTGCATGATGCCGAGGTTGACCGCCCCTTCATGCGGAGCGCAATATTTTGGGAGCAGGCTTTCCGGCGCCTTGGGGCTCGCGAAGCTCAATCCATGGAACATGACGTCGAGCCCGCCGGCGGTTTGCAGCACGGACTGTTGACGGCCGCCGAAGATCGTAACCGTGTCTGGAAAGGTGAGTTGCTTCGATATCCGCGACAGGGCGTCGTGATTTCCGCGGATCTTGAAAACCCTGATGCCGGCTTGGTGCAGGCGTGTCATCTGCGACGCTAGGAACCGCGCTGTTTTCATCGAGGTCTGGTCGCCATCGTAAAGATCGCCTGCAATGACGAGCGCATCGACACGCTCCGCAACGCAGAGATCAACTATGGAGACGAATGCCTGGCGGCTGGCGTCTCCCACGAGCTCGGCAAGATCGGCGTTTCGCATCGCCAGCGAACGGAGCGGCGAGTCGAGATGGATATCGGCCGTATGCAGGAATCGAAATGCCATTCGGCGGTCTCCGGCGACGGAATATAGAGGTCTTCGACCGCGGCTCGATAGATGATTCACGACACGCGGTGTTGGCTGTCCTGAGCTCAGGCTGCTATCCATCTAGCGCCTATGCCGACGTAGTTTTCGCTGCCCAGTTATCATGTTGGACGATGCAGTTGTCAAAGCTCAGCCGGCTCTTGGCATCCTGCTTTGCAAGCCTAAAGTGGGTGCACTGGTCAGGGCAGAAATACTGGATCACTTGCGCTTTTTCTTCGCCTCGATCTGCATCATTTCGACCCTCACGATTAGTTTTTCCAGTTCGTCGGGTTCGGGCATACCGCCGCCAAACTCATCAGAGGTGGAATGAGCGTCGATCAGCCGCGAGATATCGTCCTGCAAAAGGCATATCTCGTCGGCAACCTCGTTCGTCCACAGAATCCCTTTCAAGTTGCCGATTTTGACCTGCTCATCCCAACGCGTCACGGCGCCTTTGAATACATCCCGGATGATGATCTCCTCCAAGGTCTGCCGCAACGCCGAAGCGCCCGCACGCACGTTATCGACTCTGATCTGTCCGATTGCCTTTTTTGCTTTGGCAAGGGATTCCTTCGCGCGATGTGGTGTCTTGTAGGCGTCAGAACCCGCCGGGCAATCATCAAGCTTGACGTGTCCTGGCGCGTTATTAACGCCCCTGTCGACCCAATGGGTTGCCAGCTCAACGCCGTTATCCTTGGCCACATCTATAAGTCTGCTGAGAAACACCAGGTCATGCGTAAAGACGATGACCTGCCGGATTTTCGCCTCGCGGGCGAGACGTTCGGCAATCTTGCGCTTGCGCTTGTGGTCGAGCGAGGTGACTGGATCGTCAAGCACGATCCCGGCCGATGACGGATTCAAATTTACTTCCGTCAGGAAGTCGGCAAGGGCAACCGCTCTCTGCTCGCCTTCGCTTAAGATCTCATGTGGTTTGTGACCTCCCTGCATCTGCAGGCCGCGCATAGTCTTTCCGCCGCTGCCTCTGGCCTTGAATTCGACGGGCAGGACAGCGTCGAGGTACCCGCACTCTTGCTTCAGCCGATCTTTGTAGTTTCCTTCGATCAATGTCTGGAAGAGGTCTTTCTGCTTTTCGGTGACAAAACGGGTGCTCACCGAACGTCTGGCTGTTATAGCCTTGCTAATCCACTTCTGGTTCTCGATATACGCACATATGTCGTCGATGTTCTGTGAGAGAACCTCTCGGTGGCGTAGCAGGATATGCTCTGCCTGACGGACGGACAGCGCTTCATCGACAGAATTCTCATTCAGTTGTTTGATCTCGTCGTCCAGCGCCTGCCGGCTGGCATCGATCGTGACGTTCGGCGTGACGATATCGCGTTCGGGCAAGGAGGCATTCCGGCGCTCAAGGTAGTCAACAATTTGGTCGCGGCGTGAGGCAAGCTGGGCCGCTAATTCATCGATGGTGCGGACAAGCGCGGGCACGACCTTCAAGAGATCGGCGCGCATTCGCCCGTCTGCCGGCAGAAGCACAAGGTCCGATTTCTTCAAGCGTTCGACGGTTGCGTTGAGGAGAGCGTTGGCTTTCTCAGCTGCTACGCGTGCCTCGTCGTCAAGGAAGCTCCAGAAGCGTTGCACGAGCGATGCCGACGGCTCGTCCAGGGGCCTATGGCAGAGCAGACAGGGGTCCCCCACTTGCGGATAGGAGTCCTTCTCCTCTCGTCCCAACTGCCGCGCTGATTTTGCGAATGTCTCCCATGTGGTGCTGCCTGTCTTTTTGAGATCTGCGCTGCTTGCACCGCTCAGGGAAGCAGCCATGGCGGCTGCGATTTTTAATTTCAGTACGCTGACCTGCTCTTCGTAAGCCCTACACGCGTCCGCGCCCAGCTCGTGCAGCAGTCCAGCAACCCGCTTCGTCAGGTTATCGATATCTTTCCGCGCGTCCGACCGCTGCTTGATCAGGTCGGCGGGCGATTTGGATTTCAACTCCGCGATTTGGGTGTCGATCTCTTCGAGAAGCATCGATTCCGTCTCGCCGTAGACCGCCAGCTCGCGGAGCGCCGCTCCGTCGGTGTCCTTGGACAGTGTGCCGATCTCGGTCTTGATTCCGCTCTCGCCTATGAAGATGTTGATGAACTTGTTTTCCGATCGGCGCTTGACGATTTCATCATCAAGGCGTTTCGTTATGGCCTCGATGACGCGGACTACCTCATCGAAAACGTCAAACCCTACGGGCTGAAAACCGAAGGGGGTTTCCTGCGCCAGGTGGACGGTAGCTATCGCTGAGTCGAAGACACTGACCCGCCGCAGGACCGGATGCTCGGTCCCTTCGGTGACCGAAAGAGTCTCCTCCTGCCCTTGTCCGCGCCGGATCATAATATTGGCACTGGCCGGGATCGCTTCGGATTTTATGTCGTAGACGTTGGGGTGAATCTTCTGGCGTGAGCGGCTGAAACAAGCGGCAGATAGTATCCTGGCAAAGCCGCTCTTGCCTGCGCCATTATGCCCGTAGACGATGGTTAACCCATTTCCGAAGTGAAGCTCAGCCGAAGCGGGGATAGCGTTGACACTGACCGGGTTTTTGATCGCGGCAATGACCAAGGGACTTGAGTCTGTGCTGTCGGGTCGACCGGTGATGGAATCGGGAATAACGGGAAGCGGCGCTGCGTCAGTACTGAGCAACGCCCCTCTCTGAAAAATCGTGTACGCTTCTCCAATCCGCTCTTCTGAAAGCTTGCCGTCGCGCACTGCATAGGATACCGCAAATTTTTGCCAGCCGGGAAGTGATTTTCCCCACCTATCCAGCGCCTCCCAAATACTCACCGTTTTGGCGACCACATCGCTCGTCACGTTCCCAGATCCTCCCTCCAAGAGCAGGTGCAGTAATCCTGCCCCCATTGGTCTGTTGGTCACCAACCGCCCGCAATTGGCGCAAGAAACCAGCATCGAGTTTCAAATCAACAGAAGATATCCGACGAGAAGACCCGCTGACTATTCCATCGATACGGATGACAAGTGGAGCGGCAGATGCGGGTTCACTTTCAATAGCAGTTCAATTTCGGCAATATCTCGGCCAAGGTCGTTTCGAAGCTCAATCTCATCGGCCAGCGCTATTTCGTTTTGATGGAACGCGACGCTTAGATGATTGGCGATCGACGCCGAAACCGAAAAAACTGGATCCATACACGTTAGCCCCCAACCCGAAACACTATTGGGTCCAGGAAGCGATGTCGATAGACTGAAGGTGGCCTAGAAATTTCTCCTGTGTACGAGTTCAGCGCCGTGGCCAAATGTTTGTCGCTTCTGGTAGCGTCACCGGCTGTGTTCGAAGCGGAATGCAGCACGCCGCGCCAGATCCTGCTTGCCAATGCATTCTGCAGAAATCTTGAGCTGTGCTCGGAAATCCCGTTGCCGATGACGCGTCAGCATTGACCTCATGGTCGCAGCATTCGAGCAGGGCTACAGCATACAGCTTGCAACTGCGCGCTGTCGCGCTCCGTGTTCGAAACTTGCTCACGCTGCGGTCCACGGGGCAGACTGCAAGCAGAGATCAATAGATTCTGTAGACCATCGTCTCGGTTTGGGAACACTGACATGACTGACGCACAAGCTATTCCGACCAGGCCAATTGACGTCTCGGATCAGCAGCTTGACGAATTTCAGCAGCGCTTCTGTAAGGCCCCCGGGGGCAATTTGCGCCTCCTTGCTCCTGCCGGCAGTGGTAAGACACAATCTCTCTTATGGCGGTGTGCGGAGCTTTATCGCCGAGCGGATTCGAAGGGCCGGTTCCTTGTCGTGACTTTTACCCGTGCAGCGCGCGACGAACTACGCGCACGACTTTCAAATCCCGATTTCGCGTTCATGGCGAGTGCTGTCGAGGTGGTGACTCTGAACGGCTGGGGCTTCAAGAGGCTACGCGCCAATCATCACAGCCCGCGCCTGCTGGTAAGTGAATTCGAAAAGTCAGGTTGCGTGCGAAATACATTGCAGCCCGTCTGGCGCAAATTCCCTCCGATTGAGAAGGCTATGGAGGCGCAGCCCTACGTTGTTGACAAGATTCTGAACGGCCTGATTGAACGACTGAAATCATTAGGGTTCGACCATGAAGCTCCGAGCATTTGGGCCGCCCACGACCAGATGGATTACCTCATGCGTCTGGGCTTGCTTTGGCAAATCCAAAATCTCATCGACCAGCTGGCCGAATGCGAGATACTGGCCGACAAGCGCCTTGAATCCTTTATCGAAGAAGTGCTGCCGTTTTGGGTCGACAGTTGTCAGACCATGATTGGGCAGGCTCTTTTTTCGTTGGAAGACCAGAAATATGTCGCGTTCCTGGATCTGCGCCGGCAGATTGCGGAGGATCGATTTCCCACCGGCGGTTCGCGATACACACAGGTACTCGTGGATGAATTCCAGGACATCAATCCGCTTGACCTCAACCTCGTCCGAAAAATCGTCGATCTGCACAAGGCTGACTTGACGATCGTGGGGGATGATGACCAAGCCATCTTCGAGTGGCGGGGGGCGACACCCCACTACATCCTGCAACCTGATCAACATTTCGATCGTGAATTTTCGACCCACATCCTGGAACGAAATTATCGTTGCCCCAGAAATCTTGTAGCGGCGTCACAGAAGCTGATCGTTAACAACAAGCGTCGAGAAGATAAGCGCGTCGTTGCGATGCAAACGGTAGATGCAGAGGTCCAAATCGTGAGGAGCGACAGGTTCGTCGAATCCATCGATGCTGTGATGGATGAAGTGCGGTCTTTTCTCGCCAGCAACAGACCAAATGCGAAGCTTGCCATTCTTTCCCGCAAACGCGCGCAACTTATCCCGTATCAGGTTCTGATGGCGAGCGAGGATTTACCCTTTTGTGCGGCTGAGGATCTTCAGATTTTCATGAGTGGTGCCTTTGAAAAGCTGCGCCATGCCCTGCAGACATGTGCAATGGCGCGAGCCAATTTCAGGCCGCCTGCGCTTGTGGACGACATTGTCAAGCTTTGCGACCTGGTGAAACGGTATCCGTTGAAAAAGGCGGAACGAGAGGCATTGGCCGCCCATTTGCGCACGAGCCGACCAAAAAGCTACAGCGACGCGCTCGATGCGATAGCAGCCTACCGCGGATCATTGAAAGGCCTCAACGAGGATGGGGCCGCCGGCCTCGTTTTCTGCCGGGTGCTGCGCGACCTCCTGGATGCGCCGACGGTAAGGGATGCAATCGCGGCTTTGGGTGCGGGCTTTGCGGGGCTCAACCAGGATTATGGCAAATCGCAGGAAGACATATTCTACACCGACCCGCCCTTCCTCTACTTGGCGGAATTTGCGGGACGCTATGAGGACGACTTCCAGCGCTTCATTGATGATCTTGACAGCGCACGCGATACGCTTGCTCGGCTGCCGGGCGAGGAGGACGCTTCAGGCGCTGCCGACGAACTGTGGCGCCGACCTGTTCATCTGATGACAGCGTTGCGCGCGAAGGGCAAAGAATACGATACCGTCATCATACTTGACGCCAATGATGGCATCTGGCCCTTGCGCCGGGCGGAAACGGCGGAAGCCAAGGAGAGTGAGCGACGCTTGTTCTACGTGGCCATGACAAGACCAAAGCGCCGTCTCATGATTACGCTTAGTGGAAGGATTGGAGACCAGCCCGCCAACCCGTCGCCGTATCTGACGGAAGCGGGTCTCTTGTAGCGATCCGCGTTCAAGCGACCTCGACAGCTTGAAGGATCGCTCCAAATGCAGATTCCGCGCGCAGCGCGGACACAAACCAGCCATGCGCTTCAGGCTCATGACCCTCATAAGGGGCGAATGCGCGAAAAGCGCTGTGTCTGAACACATAATGGCCCGATCTACCATTCCTGAATCGCTCAACGCCAGGAATTCCAGCGATTGCGGTTTCAGCCTTCTTGTCCACCTCCGGCGGGAGGAAAACCCTGAACTGCGGTTCGGACTTCGGCATCCGGTCGACGAAGACAAACCGCTTGCCGCTCCTTGTAGTGACCGACAGTTCAAGCATCTTGGTCTGCGAACTTCTGCGCGGCTTGACGGCGAAGCCGATCTCTTCAGCCTTTAGCACGAGCTTGGATTCGAGGGCGGGGGATATTTGCGGTTCCTTGCCAGATGACCTGGGGGAAGAATCGAACCCTTCGGCATATGGGCGGGACGTTGAAGTGGGCAATGCAACGGACGCCGCCCGCACTGTCGCTGCGTTCGACCGATTTAATATAGCCGAATGCTGTTGCACGGCACGCATGGTTTCGACATCCAGATCGACCCAGGTAACGGGCCCCGAGGGACGAGTGAAAGGAACGGGCGCAGAAAACCGGTGGGCGTCTACCAGCACCCATGGTGTCAACCAGCCAGCTTGCGTCACCTCCTGAAGTCTGCTCGACGGGACACTGTGAAACTCGATGGAATCTGCCAAGCCGGACGCTGACAATTGCGGCAGGACGTCGACGAGTTTAACTACGCCTTCGATTTCTCGGCTGCCTTTACGAATGAGTGCGATCCGCCCGCGGATCGAGGTGGGCTGGGTTCGCAGCTCCCACGTCTTGTAGCCATCCAGGATCAGATCGATCCATGGCTCTCGAACGATGAGTGCTTTCATTTGCTTACTCTGATGTGAGGGATCGGATGGATCAATGCGTCGAGATGGTGGCCCCGAAAAGAGCGCCCAAATCTCCATCCGACACGGGCGGCGCCAGCATGTTGCGCGAAAGCGAACGCTTGCGGCTCAGGAGACGGTCCAGCGTGACGTCGAAGGACGCGTCGCCCAATACTGGATGAATCGCTATCGGCAGATGGATAGTCACCGGCTTGTCCTGCCCGATGCGATAGCAACGGTCATTGCACTGATCCTCAACCGCCGGATTCCACCAGCGGCTAAGATGAATGACATGGTTCGCGGCCGTGATGGTGAGGCCGATTCCGGCCGCCTTCGGGGACAGCACCAGGAGATCGAAGCCCTTTTGCGTCTCCTGAAACCGTTTGACATATTCCTGCCGCCGGTGGCCGGGCACTTCGCCGTTGATGATTGTCGGTTCGGCGTGAAGATCGAAGAGAGTGGCGGCAACTCCGGCGAAGGCTTTCTGAACGGCGCGGTCTTCGATGAAGATCAGTGCCTTATCGCCCGCTGATTTGACTTGCCGCAAGATTTCGATCGCCCGTGTCAGCCGTGCGGATTGCCCGAGCCAAGTCGCTGCCGATTGGGTGTCATAAGGATCGACCTCCCTGGCTCCTTCGGGATGCAGGGAAATCCCGCGCAACGCGTGAATCGCCTTAAGCATCGCTCCATGCGAGCGCTCGCCTGCCTGGGCGGAGCGAACGGCGTCCATATAGGCCTCCGCTTGTGCAACGGGCATATGCGTCTCGTAGGACATGATCTTCTTTTCAGGCAGCCCCTCTATGTGGTTTTCCTTCATTCTACGAAGCATCATTGGTGGCCCGTTGGCCTGCGGCTCGTCGAGCTTGTCCTTGAGCGCCTTGAGATTGGCCGGCTGGTCCTCGGTGTGCGCCTCGGAAAATCTCTTGAGATCGCCAAGAAATCCGGGCGCCACGCGGTCCATGATACACCACAGGTCCTCGAGCCTGTTCTCGATGGGCGTTCCCGTCAGCCCCAACACGAAATCGGCGTTCATCGCCTTGGCGGCATGAGTGTTGATCGTACGTGGATCCTTCACCTTCTGCATTTCGTCGAACACCGCCACCGAATAGCCAATCCGTGCGAAGGCGCGATGATAGTCGGCAAGGGCTTCGTATGTGGTCAGGATCCAGTCGGCGCGCCTCAAGGCGTCGCTGTCGAGGGCGTCCTCGGGGGACCAGGAGACCGTTCGTGGCCGCTTCAGCCTCTTCAAGCCCGGCCCGAACGCATCCATTCTCTCTCCCAGCGCATCCGGGGCAAGGTGTTGTTCTGCCTCGGCGATCCAGTTGTTCAGAAGCGCCGTTGGTGCGACGATCAGGATCGGACCTCGCTGCAGCGGCGTCAGCGATGCTGCTTGAGATTTCCGGTTCGCCCTGGTCCAGGCCAGAAAGCCCAAGGCCTGAAACGTTTTTCCCAAACCCATGTCGTCAGCTAACAGCACACCCGGTCGCCCCGCCACCCATGCGTTGAGCAACCATGACAATCCCGTTTGCTGGTGCGGCTTTGCCCTGGTACTCCCCATCAGTGCTGATGGCACTTCAAGCGGAATGGATGCAATCCGCCTTGGAGCAGCAAGCACATAGTCGGCGTCTTCCAGATTCTGCCTGATGAGAAGGACTTGCCTGTCGTCTTGTGCCAGTACCTCATCGCTTGCGGTCTGGCCGGGTTCTTCCCCCGTTTGGTCGATGCCGACCGGGGCAGAATCAACTGGAGCAATGTGAGCAAGCGCGCCCTCGATCTCGGATACGGAATAGTCCGTCCCCATAACGGCGACGGTCTCGTGTCCTTCGACCTTGGCGGCCTGAACCTGGTGCGACAGCTGCTCCACGCCCTCCTGGCTGAAGATGAGGGTCTTGTCTCGCAGCTTCAGCGCGAAACCTTCGGGAAGCCACTGACCAGCCTTGTTCTGCAACCAGGGAAGCGCTGGCCTTTCCCACACGCCAAGGCCGAGAACGCGTTCGGAATATTGTTGTGTCTCGACAAAAAGCGAAGCGGCGACGGCATCGGCCGCCTCCCCGCCGAGCGCTTCCGCGAGCGCCGGTCGAGGGTTGCGGATAAAGGCCCGTCGCGCTTCCCGCGAACCGGAACGCATCTTTCGGACCACATCCAGCGCCTGCTTCAGGTCAGGATCGAGGACGACGAAGACATTGCGCCCAAGGACGTAGGCATTGTGGGTGTGGCCGCTGGCCTCGTAACGCTCGGAAACGAATTTCTGTTGCAGTTCCGGCGGCAGAAGCGCGTCGGCAATTTCGTCGCGAAGCTTGCCCGTTGGTTCGTCCTCATCACCTTCGACGGCGGGCGCCACGTCCTCGAGAGTTGCCGCCTTGCCTCGACTCATCAGGACGGGCGTAAAGTCGGGACCGTTTGACGTTTCCCTGACATCGAGTGCGAAGGACCCTGCCTGATAGATCGTAAGGCTGGAGAGGTATTGATCAGATTTGACCTCAAGTCCCGTGCTCTCGCGCAACGCTTCCTGTACCGGTTGCCATAGTCCGATGCGAACTTCGATCGGTTGGCCTGCGCTCGCATTGTAAGATTCGATGGCCTCCGTCAGCCGGAACAATGCACCGGTCAGCCTCCCCGTGTCCTCACCGACCGTCACGAAAGCTCCGGTGCGGATTCCGAGAACGGGCCGAGTATTCGCGTCGTACCAGCGAACGCGGATTCGTCCGGTCGCCGAATCAATCCTGTCCTCGAATGAGAGCGTTGCCGAGAGATGGGCCAACGGAGCTATTCCAAGCGTGCTGGCAATCGATGCCGGCAATCCAGTCACGGCAGCGTGGGACAGCACGACCGATGCCGGCTCTTCGCGAGCCTCCTGTCGGGCCGCCGCCGACAAGATCATGCGCGCCGCGACGAATTCAGTGCCGCTGAAGGTTTCCCACTGCGCCGGCGGGACATTTCTTCGTCCAAGCAATCCCTTCTGCTGCGCTTCTACATGGACGCCGTCCGGCGCAACGCGCGTACGGAAAACAATCCTCATCCCCTTACCTTGTAGCTTGACGAGGGGATTCGAACGCCAGTCATCTGGTGGATCTTGTTGGCTACTTTTGATTGCCAGCTATTCGCGCCATCATGCGGCCAGTGAGTTACGGCGAAGATGGAATGTTGGAGAGAATCGTTGCCATACGACCGAACTGCGTCCGGAACATACGAACGCCCGTAAAGTCTTGGGGCGGTGCGATCCTCTGCGTCATTCCATATGTGGCATTTTCCGTTGTGACTCCATTCAGCAACTACTCCGCGTCCGATACGCAAAAGCAGAACGGCATGGCCCGATTGAACAGAGCCATCAAAAGTGGCGAAGGAAACCTCTTTTCCAAAGGCCCGTCGGGCCGCCCGGGCACCGGATGCGTCAAAGATGACCCAAGCTTCAGAGATAAGTTCGGCCCTGTAAATAGCCTCCCATAAGGCTCGTCGATAGACCCACATCCGTTCGAGCGCGACCTCGTCGACGATGTCAAGGAACTGTCGTAGCGACTGCTCGGTCAACCATCGGCGAACGATGTCAGCCGCTTCAGGCATCCGCGACCACCGCGCGCCCGGCAGCCGCGGATCCTTGAACAGTTCGAGGAGCAGCGAAAGGTATTGGTCTCGAACCTGTTTGGCGGGCAGCACCGCACCAAAGGGAAGCACCAGCGCGTTCGCTACGAGAGGCGCATGCTCCTCGAAGATGAGTCCCCCATTCCGGTCAAGCGCAAGGTTCTTCACGATTGCCAGTCGGGTGTCAGCGTGAAGTCCGGTGTCAGCGGCAAGCTGTGACAGCGCTTCCGTGGCGCAGGCACGCGCATAGCCCGATCGCGAGTCGAGGGCGCCAAGTCCGCCCTTCTGCAAGACGACTGTAGGCGAGACGCCATCTGTCAGCGCGCGGCGGCTAATATTGCGCGGTCCGGTCCGCCAGTCGAACAGGTCATGTTCGTCGTGAAGGTCGGACCATGGCCGACCCAATCCGCTCGCAAGCCGGCCGAGCGCGGCGGAGGCTTCCGCCATTCCGTTACGACCAGGTGCGAAGGCTGAGAGGAAAGACGACGCCAAGGCACGGCCGGGCGGTTTGCGGCCACAGTTTTCAATACGAGCAAGCGTGCCTTTGAGGATCTCGCTGTGATCGGATAGGGCGGGAGTGGTCATCCAAAGACACCACGCTGCATCACGAAGTTCACGCATGGTTACGTCCGACCCGACGCTCAGGCGATTGAGAAATGTCCGTGCCAGCTCGTTGTAGTCCTTTGCCTCACGCCGGAAGGCTTGCCCATCAATACCGCTGACCCGCTCGGCTGCCGCCGCCACGGCCGAAACATCCCGGAGTTTCGGGGGGCTAAGCGGGCGCGTCTTCAACTGCTGAATTACCCCTTTCAGATGGCTCACGGTGCACCTCCGATCGCGTCTATAAGGACCTTGATTTCTCCCTGCATGTCGTCCGTCTGCTTGCGCAACTGCTCCAGTAGTTCGCGATTGTCGTTCTCCATCACGAAACGCAAATCGATTCGCCGGTTGGCAGCCCGAGCTTCGGCCGTATCTGACTTGTCTGCAGGGCGCGTCGAGGAGTAACCGGAGACAGACAGGATTTCCTGATCATTGTGGTTCGAAAACGTCCTCAACTCAGGAGCACTCGCGATCATTTGCTTGAACGTTTCCGAAGCGCGGGCGGTTGATAGCCGCCAATTGTTCTGGTCGATGCCGGTGCTGTCGGTGTGCCCCTCAATGAAAACGGTCTCAATGGCAGGCGCGTTGGTATCGCGACATGTGCGCGTACCATCTTCCACTTTGCATGCAACATAGTCGACAAGCACCTCCCGAAGGATTTGTGCGATCGTCTCCACATTGCGTTCCGCCTGACCCTTTAGTGTCGACTCATCTGAGCCGAACTGGACAGCATTTTCGGTTATTCGCAGGACGTCACTCTTAGGACTGATCACCACGTCAATGTTTCGACTGGCAAGCTGGTCCCGGATCCGCTCCAACAATGTGCGTCGTGCTACCGCCGCTTCGTCTATCGCTGCGATGTGTTGGCGAACCTCGATCTGCAACGCCGCGACCTTTTTCGCCGCTTGCCTCGCCGCTTCCAAGGCAATCTGCTGCGTGTCCGTCTTCGTCCGGAAATCGAGAGCGAACACCATGAGCATAATGATGAAAATGAACAGGACGCCGACCATCATGTCGGTCATCGAAACGAAATAATTTTCGCCTTCTTCCGCGGCTGCGTGAGAATCTTCCTCGGTAATCATTCACGCGGCGTCCTATTCGGCGGCCTGCGGCAGTAACGCCATCCGCAGTCGATCAACTTCCTCACTCAACGCAGTGGTGTTGTCGTTCATGTCTGTCAGGAGCGGGTTTAGTTTGTCGATGGCGCTCGCGAAGCCGGCGTCGATTTGCTGCACCCGCTGCGCAATGACCTCACCTTGGTCCTGGGCGGCCTTGGCCAAGCCTTCGACAGCACTGGCAAGGCTCTTGTCCACGCCTTCGAAGCGCTCCGCGTAGGAGGCCCAAGCCGTTGCCAGATGGTTGTCTGCGTTAGTGCATCAGCCAACGAGCGCGACGCGGTCTGGCCCGCCTGCAGTGCGGCTACCGAGGAAGTAACCGCTTCTGCCATTTTGTCGGTCGCGCCCGCGATACGCTCGCCGGACTGGAGCAGCGGTGCGGAAGCCGTGCGAACATCTTGGGCGGTACGCTGGAAAGCGTCGGCCACGGCGCGGGATTGGTCGGTCGTCTCCCGCATTGCATTGCCCTGAGCGACAAGCGTCGTTTCGGTTCCACGCATTGCCACAGCGAAGCGCCCGATCTCTTCGCGGATGGTGGTAAGGGCTCCTCCCAGCCCATCGCGCAACGCCTTGGCGGCTTCTGCCGATGCGCCGCCAATTGCTTCCGCTGCACCTGCCTGAGCCGCCGCGACACGGTCGCGCGTTTCCTCGAGCTGTTTCGACAATCCATCCTGGAAGCCGCCGAGCCCGTTGTTGAACGTCGATACCTGTGCTTCCAGCCGTTCGAAAACTCTCCCCATCGCTTCTTCGAGCCGCGCCGATGCGCCGGATGCCGCTTGGCCAAGGCTCTCGTCGACCTTGCGGTTCGCCTGCTCCATCGTCTCTCGCAGCGCGGCAACGACCTCGACCATCGCGACGCGGCTCTGTTCGGAACTTGAGCCGAGCTTGTCACCGGCATCCGAGACGAGCCGATTGAGGTTCTCAGCTGCCTCCGACAGTCTTCGGCCGAAATCGGCGCCGCTGCCGTGGATTCCGCGCTGCGCCTCGACCAGCGCGCCTTGCATCGACTGGAGTGTGGAAGCCAATTCGCGCAGTTCAGTTCCGGCGCCCCCCTGCACACTCTCGCTGAACCGAGTAACGAGTTCTGCGACGCCAGATTGGCTATTAGTGGAAAGCTTTCCAACAGCCTGATCGATGCTTGCCGTCACAGGCGCCATGGCGCTCGCAAAGGCAGTCTGGATCTGCGGCGAGAGGTTTTCGCCAATGCGAGCGAAGAAGTCAGCGGAATTAATCTGTTTCAACTCGGTGAGTTGGCCCGCCAGCGTTTCGTTCATCTCCGCAGTAATGGCCTGAGGCGCGGTGTAACGAAGTTTTCGCTCCACCGCTTTGCAGAATTTGTCGAAAACCGATTCGATGACTGAAAGATTGAGCTTGAACCAGAAGGACAAGAAAATCGACGCGCCAAGGCCCGCAATCGAGGTCGAAAATTTGAATGTTGCGACCTGGAGCAACTCCCGCGTCGCAACCTGCATGCCTTCTGCATCCACGCTGTTGACAGCAGTTGCAGCTTTGTTGAGTGCGAGCACCAAACCCACAAAAGTCAACAGCAAGCCTATGCCGACAAAATACCCAGGGATGCTGCCGACGAGCTTCAACCCGAGCAGATGTTCTCGCGCGACCGACATGTTGACGAAGGCTTGGGGACGTACGGTGTTGCGGTAGACGCCACCCTCTTCCTTTGGCGGAACAAGCGTCTCGTCGAACTCTTTCCATGCGTGACCCAATAACGGGTGCAGTTCCAGCCGCTTTTGCATTGAGGGATAGGCCTTGGCGAAGTCGACCATATCCTTGGTTTTCTGCACGCGGCGCCTTATACCGAAGATAGAAAGCGAAATCAAAATCGTGTGCATGATAGTGAAAGCGATAGCCAAGGCCGCTGCGAACGCCACCAAACTGGTAGCTATGGCGAACGCGAAACCTTGAGTGCTCACGCCTCTCAGGTCTCTGTTTCCTACCTCTATGAGGGTCGTCCGAATCAGATCAACATCCAGCCAGGCGAATGTGGAGGCAAGTTTCCACAATACAGCCGCAACAATAATCCAAAAAAAGATAAAGCGGATAGCGCTGTTCCACAGCAGCTTCGATGCGAAAATAGACATTGCGAATCCCCGAGCCCTTCGCCTGTCAATACACCCCTAACCGGGCCGACGGCGATCTTTTTACAAATTCTAGATTGTCCGTGGGGTGTTGGGAATGGGGCTCGCCAAATTGATCCCGCAGTTTGTGCCTGTTCTGACCAATTTTCGGTTCTGCCACGTCCAACTGGCCTCGACCCCAGTTCTATGCAACCAAGAGTTTGCTCCGGCGACCGATATTGCCCTGTTCGGCGGGTTGAGCGACGGGTACACGCCCGGAGCCGATTTCGCGTACACCCTTTGGCGAGCAGGCGTTCGCGCCCGTCCGTCATGGCGTCATGGATTGAGCCAATTACAAACGAGAAAGGCGCTCCGGATCGCGAATCGGTGCACATGCGGGCTAAGAAAGCGGGGCTTTGTTAGGCAGCCTTGTTCAGGCTCGCGAGGACTGCTCGAAAGCTGTTCAGACCAGCCTCCAGGTTCTCAATTATCTCTTCGGCAAGGTCGTCTGGCTCCGGCAGATTGTCGAGATCGGTCAAGCTCTTGTCCTTGAGCCAGAAGATATCGAGACTCGTCTTGTCGCGCGCAGTCAGCTCATCGAAGCTGAATTTCCGCCAGCGCCCTCCGGGGTTTGCTTCCGCATCCCACGTCGCCTTCCGCTCATGACGATTTGCGGGATTGTAGCAGGCGACAAAATCTACCAGATCCTCGAACCGCATCGTCTTCCTCTTCAATGTGTGATGCACGTTGGTTCGGTAGTCGTAGTACCAAACGTCCTTCGTCCACGGGTTCGGACTGGCCTCCCGGTTGTCAAAGAAGATAACGTTTGCCTTTACGCCGTTGGCGTAAAAGATTCCCGTGGGTAGCCGCAGGATCGTATGGACGTCCGTGTTCTCCAGCAGCTTCTTGCGGATGGTTTCCCCCGGTCCGCCTTCAAACAACACGTTGTCGGGCACGACGACAGCAGCGCGACCGGTGGTCTTCAGCATGGTCCGGATGTGTTGGACGAAATTGAGCTGCTTGTTCGATGTCGTGGCCCAGAAGTCCTGTCTGTTGTAGGTCAGGTCGTCGGTCTCCTGCTCCCCTTCTTCGTTGGTGAAGCTCATCGAGCTTTTCTTACCGAAGGGAGGATTTGCCAGAACATAGTCGTATGTCCGCGTGCTAGTCGCAACGAGGGAGTCATTCGGTGAAACCGCACCCTCGCCGTCGATCTCGCCGATGTTGTGCAGGAACATGTTCATGAGACACATGCGGCGGGTGTTGGCGACGATCTCGTTTCCGTGAAACGCCTCGTGCTTCAGGAACGCCTTCTGCCCCTTGTCGAGCTGGTAATTCTTGGGATCGGTGATGAAATCATAGGCGGCCAGGAAAAACCCGCCCGTGCCGCTGGCGGGGTCGGCGATTGTCTTCCCCGGCTCCGGTCGCACGCACTCCACCATCGTGCGAATCAGCGCGCGGGGCGTGAAGTACTGCCCTGCGCCTGATTTGGTGTCTTCGGCATTCTTCTCCAGCAAGCCTTCGTAGATGTCGCCCTTAACGTCAGCGCCCATCGTGACCCACTGCACGTCATCGACCATGTCGATGAGTCGGTAGAGCTTGGCGGGGTCCTGGATTTTGTTCTGCGCCTTCGTGAATATCTGGCCTAGCATACCCTTGTGCGTGCCAAGCTCGCGCAAGAGTTCGATGTAGTAAGCCTCCAGCTCTGCGCCCCGCTTCGCCTTCAGGTTTTGCCAGTTGTATTTGTCCGGAATGCCCACCGCCCGGCTGTACGGCGGCTTTGCATACTCGTCAGCCATCTTGAGAAAAATAAGATAGGTCAGCTGCTCCAGATAATCGCCGTACCCGACTCCGTCATCACGAAGAGTCGTACAAAAGCTCCAGACCTTAGAAACAATGGGTGCCGTACTCATGCATTTGCCGCCGCTAGTTGGATGTTGTCGTTTTCCGGCTCTTCATGATCGTTGCTGATGCCGCGATCGATGAGTTTGCCCATCGCCTCTTCCACAATGTCGAGGAGGCTCTGCCGACGCCGTTCATAGAACCGGTCGAAATCATCGCTGCGGAGGGCCGCAGTGTCGATGAAATGCGACTCGACAATCGCGTTCATAGCTGCGTCGCTCAGTCCAACCTGTTTGTGCGACTGGATCGATCCCAGGTAGTCGGAGGGCGCTTTGCGTCCAATCATCCGGTTCGCTTTGTAAGAGATTGGCGTCTTGTTGATGATCGCGTCGAAAACGGCCGGTTTGATGCCATTATCCTCGCACCAGGCCTTCGGGAAAATGTGATGGATATCCAGCGCCACTTCCTCATGGTCGAGGTCCTGAACAGTAGATTTCCAGAAGAAGTCCTTGGCGCCCTGGCGCAAGACAAGCGTGTTCAAACCTTTATATGCAGCGCTCAATCGTGAGCGTAGCGTGCCAAGACGCCCGACTTGGAATGATGCTTCAGTGATCGTCCGGGGAATAATGCCGCCGATCAGGTCTGCGGCTTCGTCATCCAGCGGGCTTTCGATCCAGCGGAGCAGTTCTTCAACATCATTGGCGATACGGGTCTCGACAGCGCCCCCATACAGTTCACCCAGCACGCCGCACCAGAACCACCGGCAAAGTTTGTCATGGACCTTGGGCTCAAGCCAGCGTTCTTTGAGACACGACAAGACAGTAGCCAAAGGAACCAGTTGCGTCCGATACGGTAGGTCGCGCGAGGCAACGAAGCATTCCTTACGCAGGAATTTTGCCGCTAGCAGGAAGCCCTTCTCAACTTCTGACGCCCACCTTTGATATTCAGAAAGCGATAACGAGAGCACGGAAACCCTCTTAGCGCTGACCGCCGATATGGTCTTGCCAGTTTTGCCCGCAGCAATGTCAGCCTGGCGCCTCTCGTATGTGTGGAGCAGACTGATCGCCTGGAGAAAATCGGTGGGCTCGACGGTATCGAGTATCGCTTCCGTCTTGATGCGCTCGGCGCGCCCCGTCACCTTGCGCAGGCTACTGCCATACCAATCATCGCGAAGATTGAAATTATCGGCAGCGAAGCTGGCGGTTACGAGCTCGAACACGGACAGCGGCACGCCGCCCGTGTTCACCTTCTCGAACACGAGGCAGACTGCTTCCTTCGTCGTCGCTTTGCCGAGGACGATCAGCGGAAGCTGGTACCCGCGAAAGGCATTGAGTACCTTCTTGCGAAACTGCATGTAGGCTGGGAATTTGTCCGGAGCATGCTCTTGAAGGCTCTCTTCCCAGGCATCGGAATTCAAAATCTGATTGCACGGGAAAAAGAAGGCGTCGCACTCCTTTTCGGCGGTCGAGAGATCGAGGATCACGTCGCGGCCAAAGTTAGTCTTGACCTTCCTATCATGTTCAATGGCGACAAAGGCCTCTTCGAGCCGTCCATCCTCAAGAGCAAGATTTATGTCAACATAGTAGTATCGGTCGATCGGCCTCCCCTTTTCATTGAACGTCTTCACGGGCGTTTCGAGCGCCAGCACTTGGGTCAGCGACGTGAGCCGCTGCTGACCATCGAGAATGAGCCGCTCGGGCTCGGGAATTGCGCCGGCGAATTGGACGTTCTCAATCGGGCGCACTTGGAAGCGGATATCTCCTCCTGTCTCCAGCAGCATCACCGCCCCTACAGGGAATGAACGCGCGATGCTGACCAACAACGAACGGACATGGTCGTCATCCCAGACCCAGCCTCGCTGAAAATCTGGCAACTGAACCTTACCCTCGGTGACCTGCTTGATGATCTCGGGAAGAGGGGTTTTGGTGCTATCGAATGTGCTCATGCCGCCTTCTCACGCTTGTTTGTATAGTCTTTCGCTTGACGACCGGCTTTCTCCGCCTTGATGCGCTCTAGCATTGCGGAGGCGGGCTCATCATTAGGGCTTTGCGCGACTAGCTCGCCCGAAAAGGCCTTCTTAAATATAGCCTGGCGAAGTAGGTTCGCTCGTAAGGTTTGTTCATCAATATCCTCAAGCAGTTTATCAATATTAGAGAGTTTTTCCTCAATTTGCGTCAATACCAATGCCTCTTCTGTTGGCGTCGTCACGGGCACTAAGAGGTTAAAAATTTTGGACGTGCTGAGTGTGTGCAGTCCTGTTGTGGAACTCGCCACCTTGACAATCAGCTTTCTGCCAAGTGGCGAAAGCATAAAATTCAGAAAAAATCTAGGGTTGGAACGAGTGGTGACCCGGGCCCTGATTAGATGATTCTGATGGCCACAATCCGGCAATTCCCCCCCCCACATCGCCACACGTCCAATCTGTTCGATACTCCCATTTCCCTCAACGATAAGTAGGTCGCCCGGCTCTAAGGCTGTTTTTCGTGCCTCTTCTGCCGTGACCCCGATTTCAAGGACTTCATTGAGTTTGACTTGGTCTGAATATACGTTTGCGACGCGAAGATACTTCATTCGCCTTGGCAGCTCGTTGCGCTTTTGGTTCTTGGTAAGTCCTCCGGAAATCTCGGCAACAAACCCAAGGCGAGTCCACGCCCAACCTTTTGGCAAGCAGGGCAACTTCGCCGGAGCAGAATCAACGATTGGCAAGGCGGCCGAAGGCTTAGCCGGCCGTGCGGGCTGCTTGCCAACCGCACCCGCAGCTTCCCATTCCTCGACGGCCAACTTCCAGTCTTCCCATTGTGCCTGATATCTGGCTTCGCTTTCCGTTCTGATCCTAGCGAAAATGTGCTCCACCGTTTCCAGCTTATCCGCGTTCTTCTCCCGCCAAGGCGTTGTAAGTTTGCCTTCGAAGGCATTCTTGAGGAGGGCTTGGCGATACACGCAAAGCTGGTCGCGCGCCGTCTTCAAGTTATCGATTCCGGCATCCAGCTCTGAAAACAGCTCGTCGATTTTCGCGACTATACGGCGCTGCTCGCTAAGCGGACAAACAGTTAACTCCAGCGATGAAAGAGTTGTCGCATTTATATTTCCCTGCAATCCGCCTTTCTTCAGCCCAATCTGCTCCCAGTAGTCAGCGGATTGAAAAAAGTAGTATAAAAACTTGGGATTAATCTCAGAGTGGGCTGACAATCGTATCAAGTACGAAGCGAATACCGCGCGTTCGGGGACAGAGCTTATTAGGAAGCTTTTGCCGACGGTGCCGCCTGTTCGAGCAAAGACAATGTCGCCAGTCTGTAGTTCATATTTTGAAGCCTGCCGATCGTCGATTTCGCAATAGGGTACCGATGACCACTGTACCTGACCGTTCTGGATATCGGTGATCCGAAGAAAGCGCGGGCCACATGGTTCTGTGGACGCCGATGCAGTATATCCGTACTGGAGGGCTGTACAGATTTGACCGATCGTCGTCGGTGCCCAATTCTGGGGCAGATTGAATTGCGTTCCATTCATGCCGCTAACGCCTCGTTTAAGTCGGCGATTACTTCATCCATCTTCTCTCCAAACAACTGATACATTTTGCCCATACCGCCCCTCGAATCGAACGGCGCCATTTCGAGATCGTCGCGTTCGACATGAAACGAGTCGATTACGTGGTCGCGGATCATCCGCAGCCAATCCATCTGCTCTTCAGTGAACTTCTCCCCGCCGCCGCTGTGTCGCTGCATGATCCAGTTTTGGAAGTTCTTCCGCACCGTGTCGGAGAACGGTGACACGGTCGCGTCAATGCCGCACACGCGGCGAACCAAGGCGACAAGAGCAGCCAACTCGGTTGGGGGATTGCCGCCCTTGTAGTCATCGAGGTGTGCGTAGGCCCGCCAGACCCGCAACGGCGCGAGTTTTGGCCTATCCTTTTTCAGGCGGTCCATGACCTCTTTGATCATCGCGTAGGTCAGCTCCGACCGGCGCGCGGGCTGGCTGTAAAGGATGGTCAGCGCATCGATCTCATCGCGATTCTCCTCAAGATAGGCCGCAAAATCCTTCGCCATCGCCTCGGCATTCTCTTGCGCGTCGCCGCTCCAGCTTGCCCCGATCAGAGTGTCAAGGTTGTCGTGGTCGATGGTCTGTTCCTTCTCACGGCGGATGCCGTCAATCAGCGCGATCAGCGGCCCGGTAAAGACTGACGCCGCGTACCCCACCAGTGCGTCCCGCGCCTGGTCACGCTGCTGATCAGTTGGCTCGGTCCCTCCCGTCACCTCCCGCGCCTTCTCCTCGATCCGGTCGGCGTCCAGCGCCGCGATCAGTCCGCCGACGATGTCGGCGAGCGCCATACCGCCTGCCGCTTCTGCAACACGGGCCTGTTCCTTGTCATCGAGCTGCTTGTTTAGGCGTGCGAGGCGTCCGGCCAGCGAACTGACCGTGTCTTCATCGCGCACGCCCATCATCACCCCCGTTGCGAGGTCCTTCAGCGGTACGTTGGGCTTGGTGATGAGCGGCTGGCTGGCTGTTTTCAGCGACTTGGTAACGCCGATGGCATCCACGATCACATAGTGGGTCTTCGCCGTGGTAGCGGACGGCGTGACCTTCCTCAGACCGTCGGCGTCGAGCGTCCGGGTGCCGCGTCCCTTCATCTGCTCGAAGTAATTGCGGCTCTTCACGTCGCGCATAAACAGCAGGCATTCGAGCGGCCGGACGTCAGTGCCGGTTGCAATCATGTCTACGGTGACAGCGATGCGGGGATAGTAGTCGTTGCGGAACTGGGCGAGGACTGATTTGGGGTCCTCGGTCGCCTGGTAGGTGATCTTTTTGCAGAATTGGTTGCCCTCGCCAAATTCCTCGCGAACGATCTGGATGATGTCGTCGGCATGACTGTCCGTCTTGGCAAATACGAGCGTCTTGGGGACCTCGTTGCGGCCTGGGAAAATCTCCGGCAGCTTGTCGCGGAAGGTTCGAATGACGGTACGAATCTGATCGGGATTGACAAACTCCCGGTCGAGTTGCGTGCCTGAATAGGCTTCGTCTTCGTCCTGCCGCTCCCACCTTTTTGCACGGGTCAGTCGCTCCCGGCGCTCAACCTGCTGGTGGGCCTTGATTTGCGCGCCCCGTTTGGTGCGCTCGGTCTCGATTATGAAAATCTCATTCCCTACGTTGACGCCGTCTGCGACAGCTTGGTCGTGGTCGTATTCGCTGACGACGTTCTTGCGAAAGAACCCATAGGTGCGGTTATCTGGCGTGGCCGTCAGGCCGATCAGATAGCCATCAAAATACTCAATGACCTGCCGCCACAGATTGTAGATGGAGCGGTGACATTCGTCGATGATGATGAAATCGAAAAATTCCGGAGGAATCTTCTTGTTGTAGACGACGGGCAATGCTTGTTTGCCTCTGACCAGGGCCTCCGCAGGGTTCGCCTCCTCAGCTGCCTCGTCGAGCGGCTCATCCTTCAGCAGCGAGTACATGCGCTGGATCGTGCTGATGCAGACCTGCGCATCCTTCGCCACGAACGATGATTTCAATCGATGGATGTTATAGAGCTCGGTGAACTTCCTGTTGTCGTCATTGGGCAGGTAGGACATGAACTCCTGCTCCGCCTGCTCCCCAAGGTTCTTAGTATCTACGAGAAACAGCACGCGCTTGGCATCGGCGTACTTCAGCAGCCGGTAGACAGAGGTGATCGCGGTGTAGGTTTTGCCGGAGCCTGTCGCCATTTGGACAAGCGCGCGTGGCCTGTCTGCCTTAAATGATTGCTCCAGCTTCTCGATGGCCTTGATCTGGCAGTCACGCAAACCCTCATGCGGCAGCGCCGGGATCAACTGAAGGCGGGCGCGAAGCGACAAAGGCTTTGTCAGCCATTCCGCCATCGTCTCCGGGCGATGGAACGTGAACACCTCACGCGAACGCGGTTTCGGATCGCGGCCGTCGGTGAACCGCGTGATGACGCCGGTGCTTTCATAGACGAACGGCAAGGGCTGCTTGTTGTTTACCCATTTAAGGGTGGCAGCAGCGTAGCCGGCGGACTGTTCTTCGACCGTGGTGAGCTTGTAACCCCACGCGCTGGGCTTCGCTTCAATCACCCCGACGGCCTTCTTGTCGACGAAAAGCGCATAGTCGGCGGGACCAACATCAGTCTGGTACTCGCGGACAGCAATACCTTGGCCCGCGCTGAAGTTGATCGCCTTCTTGTCCTGAACAGCCCAACCGGCTTCGGTCAACAGCGCATCAATCTGATCACGCGCCAGCTGTTCTGGATTCTTGTTGCTGTCGATCACGGTGGCCGCATCCCCCTCGCACGCCATATCAGTTCAGCCGCCCCGGATCACTCCCTTGCTGGCTTGGTCATTCTTAGCCGAGAGACGGTTAAGCCGCTCCCACTCCTCGTCAAGTGATTTTCAGCGGTAACCGACCAGGTCCGTGCGGGTGACGTCACGCAGGGGCATGCCCTGAAGTGACGTAACATGGTCTGTCGTTGACGATGTAGCACCTGGGTTGACGGCGGCTATTTGTGACAGTGTAGTCTCCAGCCCAAACCTCAAGGTAACACCCTATGGGCCAGATAGGCTACACGCCGAGGGTCCTTGTCCACATCGCATCCGTCGCCCTGCTGCCTCTTTGTGTGCCGATACGCTGCACCGGTCGTTTCCACGGAAACTGCGTGCGTCCCCGACAAGGGTCTCAGTGTGAAATTGGGTTTTCACACTGACCGCCGAGAGCTCAACTTGGTTTCTGTCTGATGGACCGATCTGGGCCGAAAGGAGACGGTCCGGTCCAGGTGACGTCCATCAGAAAGTCGACGGCACCCCCTCCAAGATCATTGTGTGTTTTGGTGCGGCTCAATCGCTCAATTGGGCGATGCGAAACCACCTTGGAACGCATGGGTTTCGCTTTTGGTAAACTATGTGCCCGAACTGTTTGCCCGCAGTGCCTTTGGTTGCCCGTTGGGGTGGATTCAGTATAAACCTTCGACATCCTATGCTTCCTGCTTGGCCCGGCCCCTTCTAGCGACATAGACAATGATGGACGCGCCCCGGATCTTTGTAAGCTATGCACGGTCAGACGGCCACGCCTTTGCCCGGAAATTGCATGACCGTATTCGCGAGGCTGGCCTCGCGGTTTGGCAGGACTTGGCCGATATGGAAGGCGGGAATGACTGGTGGGAGCAAATCGCGGGGTTTCTCCGCCGGCCCGAGGTGGAGCACCTCGTCCTAGTCTTGAGTCCAAAGGCCGTCGACTCGGAGATTGTTCGCCGCGAGTGGCGGCTCGCCCGCCAGGAGGGCGTTAGAGTTACGCCGGTGATCGACGCGAGCAACAGACCAGATTTCGTGAAGTTGCCGCGTGCGCTTGCCCGAGCTCATGCGCTCGACCCCGACGTCGACGAGCAATGGCGTCAGTTGATCCGCATTCTCGAGGGGGCGAGCGGTCAGCCGCGCGTACCCTTCCTTGCGCCGGAGCCTCCGGCGGGCTTTGTCGACCGCCCCGAGGAGTACGAGCGCGTGAAGCGCGCGCTTATCGACGGCAAGGGTGATGCGGTGGCGATCACCGCGGCGCTGCGGGGTGCCGGCGGCTACGGCAAGACATCGCTCGCCGCCAGGCTCGCTCACGACGACGACATCGGCGAGGCGTTCTTCCACGGCATTCTCTGGACCACCCTCGGCGAGTCGCCGGGTGACGTCATCGGCCGGCTCAACACCCTCACGCGCGCGCTCAACCCCGCCGCGCCTCTTGAGACTGACCCGGATCTGGCGGTTGCTCGCTGGCGAGAGGCGCTCGAGCAACGCCATTGCCTAATCGTTGTCGATGACGTCTGGCGCCAACGCGATCTCGAGCCATTTCTCGTCGGCGGGGGCCTCTGCGCCCGGCTCGTGACCACTCGCGACGCTGCGGTGCTCCCCAGGGGCCGCGGCCGGATGACTATGGTGCCTGTGGACGCGATGAAGTCTGGCGAAGCCATGGCAATGTTGGCTCACGGCCTCGAACCAGCAGCGATCGCAGTGTCCATGCGCGACCGGCTAGGTCGCCTCGCCGCTGCATTCGGAGAATGGCCGCTGTTGTTGCGGCTCGCGCAAGGTCGCATCGCCCGCCGGGTTGAGGCAGGGCATCCACTCGACAAGGCTCTGGCCGCAATTGAGGAGGCGTGGGCGGCAAAGGGGATCGGCGCGTTCGATGCGCACAATCCTGACGAACGCAATGCGGCCGCTGCCGCGTCCCTCGACTTGAGCATTGAGGCGCTGGAATCTCGCGAAGGCACCGAGGCGACCACACGACTCGAGGAGTTCGGTGTGTTTGCAGAGGATCAGGACATCCCGGTGCCACTGGTGTTTCGCCTGTGGCAGCGGACTGGTGGCCTCGCCGCGTTTGACGGCGAGGACCTCCTGCTACGGCTCCGAGACCTTTCGTTCGTTGAGCGCTACGATTCTGCACGTGGTGTGTTCAGATTGCACGACGTCGTGCGCACCCGTCTGCGCGAGCGACTGGGAGCGCACCGGCTCCGCGTGCTTGATAGAGAAGTCGCTGACGTCATAGGGGACCTAGCCGCTCGGGACTGGCGCGGCCTCAAGGCTGTTCCCTACGCACTGGAACATCTTCCGGTACATCTCGCGGGAGCGGGAGAAGACGCGAGGCTTGAAGCACTCCTCTCCGATGCCAACTGGATAGAAGCCCGGTTGGCGGCCGGTATTGCCGCTGGCGAGGGGGCGACCGGCCTCGTCAGCACCTACGCCGAGTTAGGGCGCGGTGAAGTGTCCCGAGGTGTGGGCCGCTTGCTTGCCGTTGTTGGGCAGGATCTCGCGATCGACGGTCCTGATCAGGTCATTCCACAGCTTCTGGGTAACGTAGCGAAAACGCCGGGAACCAGTCTAGCTCTCGAGGCGTGGCGCCGGGACCTGCGGATGCCGGCGCTTGTTCCGATCCCAACAACCGGCTCTCTAGCCGACTCTCCAGCCGAGCTCATGCGCCTTCGAACTGAGTCTCGTGTGATCAGTATCGCCTTCTCCCCGGACGGGAAGCACCTAGCCACGGCGTCCGAAGATACAATGGCGTGGCTTTGGGACGTCGCGAGAGGAAGGGAGATCGCTCGGTTCGAGGGATGTCGGAGCGTCGCCTTTTCCGCCGACGGGACGCGCCTCGCCACCGGGTCCTGGGACAACACGGCGCGGATCTGGGACGTGGGAACGGGTGCGGAGATTCTACGACTCAAAGGCCATCAGGGCCCCGTTTGGAGCGTCGCCTTTTCTGGTGACGGGAGCCGCCTCGCCACCAGTTCCTGGGACAAGACGGCGCGGATCTGGGACGTGGGAACTGGTACGGAGGTCCAGCGGCTCGAAGGTCATGGGGGCTTAGTTTGCAGCGTGGTCTTTTCACCGGACGGGAAGCGGCTCGCTAGTGGGTCCGTTGACGACACAGTCCGGGTCTGGGATGCGGCGACCGGAGTAGAGATTACCCGACTCCTAGGCCATGCAGCCGGAGTTATGGGCGTCACCTTCGCTTCGGACGGAGTTCGCCTTGCGACAGGGTCCTGGGACAAGACCGCGCGGGTCTGGGACGTGGAAACGGGTGCGGAGATCCTATCCCTCGAAGGCCATGGCTACGGCGTCTCTAGCGTAGCCTTCTGCCCCCAGGGAACCCTCCTCGCGAGCGGCTCCCATGACGGCACCGGGCGGCTCTGGAACGCTCTGACGGGCTCGGAAGTGATCCGGCTCGAAGGTCACGGGGGCGCCGTCAGGTGCATCGCCTTCTCCCCAGATGGAAGACGCCTAGCGACCGGCTCAGACGACCGGACGGTGCGGCTATGGGACTCTGCGGCGGGCGCGCGCATCGCCCAGCCTGAAGGCAATCGAGGCTTGCTGACAAGCGTAACTTTCTCGCCGGACGGGTTAAGTCTTGCTACAGGGTCTTATGACGGGACGGCGCGGCTCTGGGATGTGGCATCACAGAAAGAGGTAGGCCGATTCGAAGGCCATGACGACTGGGTGACGGCTGTGGCCTTCTCCCCGGACGGAACACGCCTTGCCACCGGATCTGACGACCGGACCGTGAGGGTCTGGGACGCGGCGACTGGTTCGGAGATCGTACGGCTCGAAAGGCAGGGAGGTGAGGTGCCGAGCGTAGCGTTTCACCCAGATGGCACGCGCCTAGCCACAACGTCCTACGGCTACGGGGCGCGGATCTGGAAGGTAGACACAGGTGCAGAGATAGCCCGGTTCGCCGGTCCTAGCGTCTCACCTCTCATCGTGGCGTTGTCTCCGGACGGGGCTCTCATCGCTACCGGGTTCAGCGACGGAACGACGCAGATCTGGGACTTGGCGAGTGGGTCAGGGTTTAAAGCCTATGACAGCTTCCGGGAGGTATCCCCGAATAGGGCTCACGTCGCCAAGTGGTCCGGTGCGACTGTGCGGCTTTGGGAGGTTGCAACAGGGGCAGAGAGCTTGCTCGAAGGCCATGGGGCAGCGGTCGCTACCGTGGCCTTCTCCCCGGACGGGACGCGCCTCGCCACTGGCTCCGATGACCAGACGGCGCGGGTCTGGGATGTGGCTACAGGCGAAGAAATCGCCATTCTACGGGGCCACCGCAGTTGGGTAAAGACCGTGGCTTTTTCGCCGCGCGGAACGTGTCTCGCCACTGGGTCTCGGGGCGGGACCGCGCGGATTTGGGATCTGGCGTCGGGCTTGGAAAACACCCGGCTCGAAGGCCATATAGGAGAGATCACCAGCGTGGCCTTCTCCCCAGATGGCGCCCTTCTCGCCACCGGGTCAGACGACCAGACGGCACGGGTATGGGATGTGACTGCAGGTGCGGAAATCGCCCGGCTCGGAGGCCAAGTGGACGGAGTCAAAAGCGTCGCCTTCTCCTCGGATGGCAGATACCTCACCATTAGAGATTGGAGCGGGACGGCGCGGTTGTGGGATCTGGCGACCGGCGAAATAACTTCACGAGGGATAGGGATGGTCGCGACCGGGGCGGGCAACCTCGGGCTCGAAGGCCACAACGGTCCGATCGCAAGTATCGCCTTCTCCCCGGACGGAACGCGCCTCGCCACCGGGTCCTGGGACAAGACGGCGCGGATTTGGGACACGGCAACAGGAGCCGAGGCTATCTGTCTCGAAGGCCATGGTGGAGAAGTCGCTAGCGTGGTTTTCTCCCCAAATGGGGCCTGCCTCGTTACTGGGTCTGATGATCGGACGGTTCGGCTCTGGGACGTGGCGACGGGTGCCGAGATCGCCCGACTGCGACTTCCATCGGAGGTCAGATCTGTGGCAATTGCCGAAAGCGGTCAGCTTATCGCGGCGGCCGCCGGGGTCGGCAGGCCCCATTTGATAGAACTAATTGCTGCCGGCACCGAGCCTGAGCGCCTTGGAATATCCCAATGACAGCGATCGTCGGCATGGTTCGAGAATGCGATCCGATTGATACGCAACGTCCGGTTTCGGGGGGCCGCAGCACTGTTTTCTATAACCGGCTTTTGCGGCGCAAACCTGCTAAGACGGTGGTGGCTTGCAAAAGCCTTGTGATATCCCTCAGTGTGCAATTAGTCTTTCACACTGAGGGGCATGCATAGGTTCCGCTGTGCAGTCTTTGCGTTCCGGTTGCCCGAATTAACGGGTTGCCGTAGCTGACGCGTCCGCATGGTCACTCCGGTGCGGCCTACTTCTTCTTCCGACCGAGGCACATGGACTTAGCTCACAGCAGCGCTGAACGGATCGCAGCGTAGTTGGGCGCCACCACGAGGTAGTAGAATTTGTCGAGTGGATGCACCGCCTTTTTGACCTGGCTCATTTCGTGAACGGCAGAGAGAATGGATCGCGATTCTGGGATTCTTGCTCGAAAAGGGTGATGCATTCCAATCGCCTGCCAGCGTCTCGGCAGGAACACGGATCTTTCCGACGTCGAGGCGCGCTACGGTCTATCGAAATCTGACGGCGATCTGTGGCGACCATGCACCGCGTTGTTGGGCCAAGTGTTCCGTCTATCTGACCCCAAAAACATCAATGACCATTTTACTGCCGTCCTCTGCTATGGCGCAACTGAACTTCGGCGTGCCAACCGCCGCCGATTCGCCGGAGTTGCAAGATCGTTCAGGGCTACCGGTTTTCAGGCCCGGCTGGTCTTGCGGGGAGATCGGAACTGATAGAGACATTTTTCGCCCCGAACGGGCGAGGATCTCGCCAACGTCGTTGCCGATTACCTTCCATTGGTCTGTGTCCCACTTCTGATCGCCAATATCTGTAGCGATTCTAGCAACCGAGCGTTTGATACTCTCACTCTGAAGCTGGCTGTCGGCGGGATATGCCGCTTGAATGGTTTCTCGATCCGTATGCGATATCCGAGTGGGCTGCGAAATAAAACACCTCGACTTCCTTCCTTTCTTGAACATCCAAGCTGGGAGCGCATAGTGCATAATAGATTTCCGGTCGTACGGGGTCGTCCTTAATCGTGGTGACGCGACCATTTGCTTAAAATTAAATAAAATTTCGTCTTCGCTCCATCCCCATTCTTTTTCTATCTTGGGAATAGCGACGTCCCAAGCGAACTCGTCGTCACAATGCGCCTCTGGACTCTGATGCTCATGCTCCAAGCCCAACGCATGGCCGACTTCGTGAAGGATCGTTTCCTCAAGCCAAGCCTTGTTGAGTGAGCTGAATGCCGCTCCGTCTGTCTGAATGTTGAGTGATGCCGTCTTCACAGCGTCTGGAAGTAGGCTGTCCGTGCCGATGAATGACCAACTTCCCTCTTGTTTAAACGAGATTCGGATGTCTTCTTCCGAGGTGCCCGTGCAAACACCAAAGTTGGGTGGATCGCCAAAATCGACGGTGATAGACGTACCATCCAGCCATTCATTCGCAGTCTTAACAAAGAATTTCTTCAAGGACTTGTCGCCGTCCAGAAAACACGCCGAAAGCTTATTCTTCGTATCCCACAGTTTCAGGCTGTCATAGACGCCCTTTGTTTCGGGAGCCGCATCTCCGAACGCCTCTGTTAGGCCGGCAAGTTCCTCCGCATCTCGCCTCGTCGCCGGATCTAGCAGACCCAATGTGTGTGCGAAAACATTCCCCCAGTAACAAGACAGGAAAATTGCGACCCCCACCGAGGCAACTAACCTTCTCACTAGACGGAAATCGGATTCTATTTTCATTCGCTTCCTCCCGACATGCGCCCTGATTTAGTAGGGCCCTCGCCGGTGTGCAGGCGCCGCGTGGCGAGTAAACTCGTGTTCGATCCGGCTCTCTTACCTATTCTGATGCTCGTCTTGCATCTAGGCAAGCTAACATTTGCCATCGTCATTGTTTCGGCTCAATCGGCCGTGCTACCAAGCTCATAGTTCAGAACCTGGCGCCGGCTCAGAAAGCCTCCCACATCCGGGGATTTTCTACCGATCGTGGCAGGCTGTCGCCACCAATCCCCCTGGATCTTCCTTAATGTGTCTTTGCGGCCAAGGCGTCGAGCCGGATCTGCTTGCGATGTTGGCTGCGGCGTTCGGAGTGAGCGAAAGGGAGCGTTGTGAACGCCACAAACGGCGCTTCAGTAGCCAAGCAGCACTTTGCGCAACGCTGCGCAATGTCCGAGACGGATCGGACGCATGTTCCCCTCACAAGCCGACGGCAATGGCGCCGCGGCTGGTAGCAAAGAGAGGAACTAAAATGATTACCACCCTTGCAAAGACAGCCTTTACCCGCACTGGGTCGGCCCTGGTCGTGGTGGCGAGCCTATTCTCCGCCGGCACGGCATCGGCCCACCAACGCTGGGTCAATATCAACAACGTCGGATCGAGCGAGATTGTCGGTGTTTACATCTCAAACATCGACAAGGAGAACTGGGGGCACCGTAACCTTCTCGGATCCTATTCCATCGACGTTGGCTACGAGATGACAGTCGATCCGCGCCGACCGGAGGGCTACTGTCGTTTCGATGTACTGATGGAGTTCGCCGACGGTTCACAAACAATCGCCTGGGATCAGAACCTCTGCGAGGCTACCGACATCGTCGTCAGCGAATCCGGGTACTACACGATCTGACCGGAAAAGCTTTCGTCCCAATGGCCCCTTCGGATCGAGTCCGAACGGACGGACTGATCAGGACCATACCTTCGCACTCCAAACCCGTCGCCGGTTGACCGGCGACGGGTTTCTTGTACGAGGATTACACGCGGCATAAACACGCCGCCGCTGAGCTGAACAAATTCGTGTTCAATCCCGGCTCTTTTGCCTGTCCCGGTCGTCGTCTGCAACCACCCAACGCCAGGAACAGAGGATGCGAAATAGCCACAATGACATCACATCATCCTCGTGCAATATTTGCTGTAGGGAGTTGGGGTAGATTTCACCTTGGCGCGGATATTTCTGAGCCATTCGAGCAGGAACAATGCGCAGGCGATCGCATTGCGCGACTGGCTGGTTGCCAATGGCTGGGGCCGGGACGACGTCTTCCTTGACATCGATGCAACAAGCGGAATTGCCCCGGGCGAACGCTGGCAGAAGGCCCTCAACGAGGCGGCAAACCGCTGCGAGGCCGTCATCTTTCTGATTAGCCAACCGTGGCTGGCGTCGCAATGGTGCCATGAAGAACTGGCGCTCGCTCATAAGCTCAACAAGCGGCTGTTCGGCATACTGATCGACACAGTCGATGTGGCCGGGGTGCCGGCGCGGCTACGCGACGAATGGCAACTGATCGATCTGGAGAGCGGTCGCGACGGCATCCGGCTCGACGTAGAGCTACCGAATGGCCAGCAAGGCTTCGCCACCTACTCCGCTTCCGGACTCGATCGACTGCGGGCGGGGCTAGTCAAGGCAGGGCTCGACCCGCGCTTCTTTGCCTGGCCGCCAGCCAATGATCCGAGACGCGCGCCATATCGCGGCCTAGCGCCGATGGAGGCGGAGGATGCCGGTATATTCTACGGCCGCGAGGCGGCAACTATCGCGGCGCTCGACCAACTGCGCGGACTTGCAGAGGCCGCGTCGCCACGGCTGATGGCGGTGCTCGGCGCGTCGGGGGCTGGCAAATCCTCATTCATGCGTGCCGGATTGATCCCGCGTCTCAAGCGCGACGACCGCAACTTCCTGGTCTTGCCGATCCTGCGGCCGGAACGGGCGGCGATTACCGGAAAGGCCGGGCTGATTGCCGCCATCACGACAGCTGGGCAGTCTCTCGGCCTGAAGTGGACGCGCGCCAAGGTCAACAAGGCCGTTGCCGGCGACCCGGAGGACGTTGCCATGCTGTTCTCCGAGGTTGGCGAAGCGGCGCTTCGACGGATATCAGGTGCCATAGAGGAGACTGCTCCGGCCATCATTCTGCCGATCGACCAGGCGGAAGAACTGTTCCTCGAGGCGGGGCAGGAAGAGGCACAGCGGCTGCTAGCCCTAATCACCACACGGCTCAAGGCAGAGCATCCAAGGCTCATCGCCCTTGCCACTATTCGCACGGATTCCTACGAGAAGCTGCAGTATGCTTTGGCGCAGGCAGAAATTCGCGAGGTTCCGTTCAGCTTGCCGGCGCTCGCAAGGGGCGCCTACCAGCGGGTGATCGAGGGGCCTGCCGAGCGACTCGCCCATGCCGGCCGGACGCTGATAATCGAGCCGGCATTGACGGCGGTCCTGCTTTCGGACATCGAAGAAGGCGGCGCCAAGGATGCGCTGCCGCTGCTTGCCTTCACTCTGGAACGGCTGTTTGTCGATCATGGCGGCGACGGTGACCTGACGCTGGCCGAATACAGAACGAGCGGCGGCATTTCGGGCGCCATTGAGGCGGCGGTAGAGCGGGCGTTTGCAGCAGCGGACGCCGACCCTGGCGTGCCGGGGAGCCAAACCGCTAGGCTCGCACTGCTGCGCCGCGCCATGATTCCGTGGCTTGCGGGCATCGACCCCGAAACCAAAACGGCGCGACGACAGGTGGCGCGCTTCACCGACATTCCAGACGAGGCTCGGCCGCTGATCGAGCACTTCGTCGAGCAGCGGCTGCTCGCGACCGACGTGTCGGCGGCCAGTGGCGAGCGCACCATCGAGCCGGCACACGAGGCGCTCCTTCGCCAATGGGGCTTGATTGACGGTTGGCTGAAGGAAGACATTGCTGTCCTCGCGACACTCGAAGCCGTGCGCCGCGCCGCCCGCGATTGGGACGCTAACGGCCGCGACACCAATTGGCTGGCGCACTCCGGGGGCCGCCTGGAGGAGGCCGAGGCGATCAAGTTGCGGGTCGATCTTGCTCGTCGGCTGGATGCGTTGGACCTCACCTATCTCGAGGCCGCCCGCGCCGCTGAGAATACCCTGCGCGACCGGGAACTCGACGAAGCGCGCAAGCTCGCGGCAGCAGCTGAGGCTGCGAGAGCGAACGAAACCGTCAGCCTTGCGGCCCTGTCACGGGTTGCGCTCTCGGAAGGCCAGCCCGCCCATGCCGTCAAGCTGGCTCTCGCAGCCTGGCCCCGTATTGGTGATAGCGGAAGACCGGCCCTGCGGAGAACAGTCGATAGCCTCGTAGAGGCGTTTCCCGTTTTCCGTCGAGGATCAACCCTCAACGGACACGAACTAGCGGTTACATCTGCGACGTTTTCGCCCGACGGCACTGACATCGTCACCGCGTCGGCCGACGGTACCGCTCGCGTCTGGGAGGCTGCGACCGGCGCGCAGGTTCTGGCGCTGAAGGGCCATGAAAAGGCGGTCACATCCGCAGCATTTTCGCCCGACGGTACGCGCATCGTCACCGCTTCGGCAGATCGGACGGCTCGCGTTTGGGAGGCGGCGACCGGCGCGCAACTGATAGTGACTGCACATCAAGGCGAACTTACATCCGCAGCCTTTTCGCCCGACGGCACACGCGTCGTCACTGCGTCGGCCGACAGGACCGCGCGCCTCTGGGATATAGCGACAGGCGAGCAGGTGCTGGTGTTGCACGGTGAGCACCGGGTCACTTCGGTGGCGTTTTCGCCCGACGGCATGCACATCGTCACTGCGTCGCACGGGACCGCTCGCATTTGGAACGCGGCGACTGGCGCGCAGGTGCTGGGGCTGGAGGGTCATAAAGACACTGTCAATTCGGCCGTGTTCTCACCCGACAGCAGGCGCCTCGTGACCGCGTCGGACGACCAAACCGCGTGCCTTTGGGATGCAGCGACGGGCCGGCAAATGCTAGTATTGGGGGGCCATGAACACCTGGTCAGTTCAGCCGCGTTCTCGCCTGACAGTATGCGCATCGTAACTACCTCATCGGACAAGACCGCTCGCGTCTGGGACGCGTCAACCGGCGCGCTGGTGCTGGTACTGAATGGCCATGGAGACCATGTCGCTTCGGCGGCGTTTTCGCCCGACGCCTCGCGCCTCGTAACTGCGTCGTGGGACAAGACCGCGCGCGTCTGGGACGCGGCGCCTGGCGCGCAGGTTCTGGTGCTGAATGGCCATGGAGGTGGCCATGAAGACGATGTCTCTTCGGCGGCGTTTTCGCCCGACGCCACGCGCCTCGTAACTGCGTCGTGGCACAACCACACCGCGAGCATCTGGGACTTGACTAGCGGCGCGCAGGTGCAGGTGTTGAGTGATGAATGCCTGGGTAGTGTATCTTCGGCCGCGTTCTCCCCCAATGGGACGCGCATCGTAACTGGCTCATCATGGCACAGGACAAACGCTCTGGTCTGGGACGCGGTGACCGGCGCGCAGGTTTTGGTGCTGAGAGAGCATGAAGACACCGTCGCTTTCGCGGCGTTCTCACCCGACGGCACGCGTATTGTCACTACGTCGCTCGGGACCGCACGCATTTGGGACGCGGCAACTGGCGCACAGATTCTGGCGCTGAATGGTCATTCGGCGGCGTTTTCGTCCGACGGGATGCGCATCGTCACCGCGTCAGGGGACAGGACGGCACGCATCTGGGACGCGGCGACCGGCGCGCAGGTGCTGGAAATGCATGGCCATGAAGAGTACGTCACTTCGGCGGCGTTTTCGCCCGACGGCATGCGCCTCGTCACTGCGTCAGGTGACGGGACCACGCGCGTCTGGGACGCAGTTAGCGGCGCGCAGGCGCTAGTACTGAATACGCATGAATACCATGCCGATTTTGCGTCTTTGGTCTACAGCATCAGATCGGCGGAGTTTTCGCCTGACAGCAAGCGCATCCTCACCGCGTCGCACAACACCGTGCGCATCTGGGACTCGGCGAGCGGTGCGCAACTGCTGGCGCTAGCGGGCCACGATGAGGTCATTTCAGCGACGTTTTCGCCAGATGGCACGCGCGTCATCGCCGTGTTGGACAAAATCGTGCGCATCTGGGACGTTTCGTTGCTTGAAAAGGGCGACATATTCCAGATTGCCTGCCAGCGTCTTGGCAGGAACGCCGACCTGTCCGATGTCGAGGCACGGTACCGGCTTTCGAAGCTGGCCCCGATCTGCGGTGAGCATGCGCCGCTACCGTTCGATCCGGCGAGGGTGCGGTAGACTGTGGCGCGAATTTTCAGAGCCATTCGAGTGGGAACAAACTCAGCCGCGAGTTCGGCGATGCAATCGGACCGGACGGACATGTCCTACATATTGCGAGCTTCACATCAGGACCATCGGTGGCCAAGTCTTCGCCTCAATAAATAGAGTTATCTGACCCAAAAACATCAACGACCATCTCACGATGGTCCTCTGCCATCGCGCAATTATATTTTGGGGCGCCAATCCGCTTCGGATTTCTCGACTTGCAAAATGAGCCGTTTGCCGGCGGTTCCGGATCAGCCCCAGGTGTGACACGTCCTGCGGCTGGTGGAACGGTCGTAGTATATCGATTGAGCACGCCGCCTATTCTTCACGTCCGAGTAAGCATTGCGGTCGTTTGAAATCGGCGCTTCAGTAGCCAAGCAGCACTTTGCGCAACGCTGCGCAATGTCCGAGACGGATCGGACGCATGTTCCCCTCACAAGCCGACGGCAATGGCGCCGCGGCTGGTAGCAAAGAGAGGAACTAAAATGATTACCACCCTTGCAAAGACAGCCTTTACCCGCACTGGGTCGGCCCTGGTCGTGGTGGCGAGCCTATTCTCCGCCGGCACGGCATCGGCCCACCAACGCTGGGTCAATATCAACAACGTCGGATCGAGCGAGATTGTCGGTGTTTACATCTCAAACATCGACAAGGAGAACTGGGGGCACCGTAACCTTCTCGGATCCTATTCCATCGACGTTGGCTACGAGATGACAGTCGATCCGCGCCGACCGGAGGGCTACTGTCGTTTCGATGTACTGATGGAGTTCGCCGACGGTTCACAAACAATCGCCTGGGATCAGAACCTCTGCGAGGCTACCGACATCGTCGTCAGCGAATCCGGGTACTACACGATCTGACCGGAAAAGCTTTCGTCCCAATGGCCCCTTCGGATCGAGTCCGAACGGACGGACTGATCAGGACCATACCTTCGCACTCCAAACCCGTCGCCGGTTGACCGGCGACGGGTTTCTTGTACGAGGATACCTAAGGATCACTTCGCATTTATCGTAGCGTCGATCCAATCCCTGAACGAAGAGACTCTCGCATAGATGCCGGGAAACACCGGGTGGCCGCATTGATAGCCCCAACTGACGACGCCGAGTTCAACATAGCCTTCTCCACTGGGGGCTGCAGCGAAGAGCGGGCCTCCACTGTCGCCATAGCAGGAATCACGGCCGGTGCCGGGCACACCGGCGCAGAGTTCGGTGTCGCTAACGGCAAAATTCGGATTTTCGAGCAGCGCATAGTTCGCCCTGCACTTGTCGTGATCGATAATATTGATCTCAACCTGGCGCAATTCATTAGGGACCTTGACGTTCTCCGCAGATAACACTTCTCGGAGGTTTTCGGGATTGGCTTGATTGTAGAGCGCCAGGATCGTTGGATCGAGCTTATTGTCGAAAGTAGCGCCCCAACCAGTCACCATTACTTTGGAACCGGTCTTGTCCAACAGTGCGTCTGTCGCCGCGTCAGCGATCCCAATGGTTTCAATATCGTTCACAGGTTCGGCGAGGCGGATCAGCGCGACATCGTTCTTGGTCGGATTGCGAGTGTAGTCCGGATGCACAATCAGCTCCACCGCCGCTACTTTATTCAACTTGGCCAGTTCGGAGCCTCCGTAGCCGATAGCCAGTGTCCGCTTGCCCTTGACACAGTGCGCCGCCGTCAGCACCCAATCAGCAGCGACTAGGGCACCTCCGCAATAGCCGCTTCCGTCATTGACGTTACTCAGGATGCGCACCTGCCAAGGCCAGTCGCCAACCTTTGCGGTCTCGCCACCCTTGATAAAGTCGTCGCTGTATTTCGGGGTGTCTTCCTGGCAAAGCGCCTGACCAGGCGATGCCAGCGTTAGGATGCAGAGGGCAACCCAGCGCGTGACGCGTGAATTTTCCATGGCCGTCTAACCTCATTCCACGGGAACCAGCACGCGACGCGCGGAGCTCCAGCGCAGGCGCGCGTTTGGTGCATCCATTCACATTACCAGCTTTGGCTAAAATGCGATAACTTTGCGAGCATGGTGGGCACCGCTGAAGAAAAACTCGACGTACTGGAGAAGGGCATCTCCGACAACGTTGAACCACGCAGCCTTTCCAGGCTGCTGGACGATATCGAACTGGGCTTGGCTCCTGACCCGTCGCAGGTCATTCGTTACCTGCTTGTCCAGGCCGCAGTCCACAATCGTCTCGGCTCCGGCGAAACTGCCCTCGTATCGTTGATCGAGGCCAGGCAGCTCGCCACAGATGATCGACTCGCCCCCTTCAGACCAGCAATCTCGCGCCTCTTCGCTACAGTTTATTCTTGGCGCGGACGAGGCGAAATGGCGGCCTTCGAGCTGCTGCGCGCAATGGCCGAGGCGTACGGCGACAGCGGAGAGACCGCGAAGACTTTTGCCGAAGGTGGCCGGCTGAACAAGGAACTCGGGCGTTTTGACGCCGCAGTGCTGCAGTTCGATGCCGCCCTGGAGTCGGATCAGCTTACCGAGACGGAACGCGCTCGCGCCATGCTCGGAAAAATGCAGATGCTGGGGGCTCTTTCGCGACATGCAGAATGTCTCGCACTCGGCGCCGAGGCAGCGCAAGCGATCGCCATACAGAACGCTCGTCTGCGCCTCCTACATGGGCTGGAAGTCAGCCGTTCGGCCGCTGCCTTGGGACAGTTCGACCGTGCCCGCGTAGTGCTCGAAGAGTCGAAACGCTTCCTGCCGGAGGAGACGTCAAGCTGGTCCTGGATCGACTGGACTGAGGCGGGCATCGACATCGAGACCCGCTCGCAGACGGCGGCCGACGAGGAGAAGTTGCGATCGATCATAGAACGCTTCAATGAGGATGGCCTCCCGAACCGTGAGGCTTCAGCCCGTCTGTTGTTAGCCGAGGCAGCGCGCCGCAACGGAAATCTTGAAACGGCCATGGAAGAGGCGAGCATAGCCCTCAGGATCGCAGCTGCGCAGCGCAACGGATCGCTGACCGAGCGGGCTCGCGGCGCGATGCTGTCCTGTGACAGAGCGCGAAACTCCTCCCAAGAAGCGCTCGGGTCGCCTATCCTGCCCGAGCGCTATCTCCTGTGCGAAGTGCTCGGTCGTGGTGGCTACGGTGTGGTGCGCCGAGCCTATGATCTGGAAACCGGGGCGGAACGAGCCATTAAAATGGTCGACTTCTCATCGATCAGTGACGTCGAGAAACGGCAAATGATGGTGCGCGATGCTCAGGCCGAAGTCGAAGCAGCACGCCGTGTCCGCCATCCCGGATTAGTCGTGATTCACAACGCCTTTATCGAGGACTCGGTCGTGGTCATCGTGCAGGATTTGGTCAAGGGCACGAATCTGAGCCTATTAAAGGGCGAGAACCTTAGCCGTCTCACCGTACTAAACCTGTTCACGCGCATCGCTCACGCGCTCGCGGCGTTGCATGCGGCGGGTATCGTCCATCGCGACCTGAAGCCAGAAAACATAGTCGTCAATGAACGGGGCCATCCGGTTGTCATCGATTTCGGCTTGGCCGCATATGAACAAGATAGCAGTGCAGAAGGAGGGGCAAGGGGTACGCATACATATACGGCGCCAGAAGTCGTTGGCGGGCACGCCGGCGCTGCCGATCCGAAGCAAGATACCTATTCTTTCGGAGTCATGCTTGCCGAATTCCTGATTGCCCGCCCGGTAGGCATTTTTAGCTGGTTGCACCCGGACCCAATCGCACGCCTGGCTCGCCGGATGACGGCCACCGTTCCGGCCCGCCGCCCCTATTCGATGCATGCCGTCGCCGCGATACTCGATCGCGAACTTCGCGCCGCGTCCGCGTGATCCGCCTTGTAGAGCGTGAGCCAGTAGTCTCGGTTCTGTGCAGTATTGGAAAAGACGATCACCTTCGCCTCTTCAGTTTTATCGGCGGTAAACACAAAACCCGGCCAACGTCCGGTTTTGTCGCAATCGGGGTGACCCGGTCGCCGCAGAATCACCTGCATTGGCTCAACACCGTTGATATAAGCAAGCATCGCATAGCTCTGGCCCTCCTTGAGGTCGATCAAGGTCTGGTCGGCTGGGAGATCGGCCGAAAGCGCCTTCGAGAATTTGGCGTCGATCGAAAGCAGGCTGTTCAGTTTGCCGGAGGCCTCGGCTAGGAACTGGGTGGCTACATAGCTCTCATGATCGGCGAATTTTTTGGCCTCTTCATCCCAGAATTTTCTTTCTGTCGTCATATCGAAAGTACGCCCAGGCAGCATGTCCCGAACGAGATCGGCACGCTGCGCATAGTTGACCAGCGCTGCGCTGGGGTGATTCTTATCAACGCTGTCGGTGCTAGCGCCGGCAATGATGCTCCCTGAACTCACCACCGCCACCACCTTACCGTTGCGATCCACGACCGGGCCGCCAGAGGCGCCGCCAGTGATGGCGATCGAGTTGTGGATGAGTTGGGCGTGCGCGACATCCCCGTCGGACGCAAACATGAAAAAATTGGTGAGCGAACTGATTGTGCCGAAATGCAGCTCCGGCGTCGGCTCGCGCTGAGCCGTCTCGTTGCCGGCGATGTCACGCAGCAAGTAGCCAGCAAACGCCACCTCGTCGCCCTCCTTGAGTGCTGTCAGCGTTGCGGACTCGGCGATCTCAAGAACGGTGCCCGGGTCGACGGGAACGTCGAGCCGGAGCAGTGCGACGTCATACGCGCCCGGCCGCGTCGCCGCTTGGAATTCGCCGTCCAAACCGACGTTGCCGAGCGCGCCAAGATGTTTGGGGAAGACAGCATAGGCTGGATGGGCCTGCCAACTATTTGCGCAATAGGTCCTCGGCATATCGCCGGGGCTGCGCACGCACAGCCTTTCGCCGTCTTTCAGTGTATCCATCAGGCGGCCGACATGCGCGTTGGTCACCATCGTCGCCGGCTCTACTGGCCACGCTGTCGCAAAACCTTCCTCCGCTCTGCCATCGCAGACTCCGGCCGCATTCACCCTGCATTTGATGACTATATAGGCCGCGTTCTTCAGCTTCTTGATCGTCGCCGCGGGAAACTGTCCGCTGACCTCGCGAGACGCGTGTTCACGTTCAGCCAGCTTGTCCCGCATCTCCGTTAGGAGACCGATCTGCTCACGATAGTGCATGTACTGTAAGCCATATGCCCCTGTCATCACGAGCAACAGCGCCGCGAACCCAGCGATCACCCACCGCACGTGCTTGCGAGAAACCTCGCGCCACCCACTGACGATCTCCTGGGTGCGCGTGCGAAGTGTATCGGGCGCACAGCCGGCTGGCTGCGTGATGATGTCGAAGCGTAGTCTTGGCCCGTCCCGACGCCCGAGCGTGATTGTGTCCCCAGAACTGATCGATGTCGCTGTTTCGACCGGCCTGCCGTTGATCTCGACATATTTTTGGCCCTGCCGCACTGCAATCCAGTCGCCGCCGGCCTGCCGCTCAAGAACCAGATGCGTTCTAGATACCCGCCGATCGTCAAGCGGCCACACGAAATCAGCCCATCCCACGTCCCGACCAATCTTGAGGGCATCAATGCCCGCTGGATAAATGCCCGTAGCGCCGCCTGCATCAAGCACCGTCAGGCGGAGGCCAACTTCCCGAACCCCTGCCCAGCGGGAATGCGGCCGCTCATTGGCCGAAGCGTGTGGCGACCTCATTTGAAAATGGCTCCAATCTGACCGATCTGAACATGCAGGTATCGACAAATCTGCCTGTTTGACGGCCGAGTCGCCGTCACGATTCCCGAACCTTGTAGATCTGCCTGGCGCCGCGCAGCACCCGTTCCTGCCCGTTTTCGTTCGGTTCGACCGAAACATTGACGACCGAATAGCGGCTTGGATCCCCACCCCTCGCCACTTCGCGCATCACGAATGCACTGGTGGCAAAGACGTTGCCTATGGCGACGGCGGTTAGGTCGGCGGCGGCGTCAAGCTTCAGTATGTCGTCGAGGCTCGGCGCTCCATCCCTGCCGCGGATTGGACCAAAATCGCATATGATTCGCGCTGAACAGTCTGACGCGGCGGCCAACGCTGCCAGGTGCGAGGCGATGAAATGCGCCTCTTCAAATCCAGACGGCATGTAATGTCCGGCGATCCGGCGATCTTTTAGCGTCCGGATGCCAAAGCCCGTTTCGTCAAGCAGCCTTCGAATCGCGGCGTTGTCCTGTTGGGAGCGCGCGAAGGCGAAAACCATCGGTGCAAAAGGGTCAGCGCCGCGCGGATCCGTGGGCGTGTCTTTGCGGCGCAACCGGGCAGCAATGACATCCGCGCTAAAGCCTCGCGCCACGAACTCGGCCAGCGCGTTCTTGGCCCCAGCTTTGCTCACGGCGGCTTGCGGATGAATAACAGCGAGCATACGCGGTCGGGTCATCAAAGCGGCCGCCGCGAAAATTGTTTCGCCGGCTAGATGTCTGTTGGTGCTGAGATAATGGTAATTGATCTCAGCTTTCCGAATCTCATAGCGCCACAGTTCCGTTACCGTAGCGGCCTGATCTAGGCACGCAAAATATCGCGCCACCCAGTCCGTCTCAATGTAAGAGCCGTTGCCGATTGCCACCGACAGGTCACAGAAGCGGGCGACAGTGAAGGGCAATGTCACATTGAGTGGAATGCCGGCTTCTAGTACCAATTCGGCAAAGATGATATCTGCCCCGCACGCAAGCGACATATACACGGCCGGAATCTTGCGGCCCTCCAGCCATCCGCTCATTTCGATTGCCAGCAGACGCTCCGCTTCTGTCAACTCTTCCGGCGTGCCATCACTTGACTTCATGACATGGCCGCTAAACAAGACTGGATCCCCGATATCGAGGGTGGCGAGTTCGGCTGAACTGTCTGGCCCACCAGCAGCGGAAATCAGGGCGAGTTGGTGACGCGTTGAGGTCGTTTTGGCAAGATTAGCGTCAACGGCGGCGGCAGCGGCGTTGAAATGGTCGATCGCCGACTGTCGATCGCCGAGCACCAGACTTGCTTCGCCCAGGGACGCTAACGCCCAGTATTTTCCCGGCTCACGTACGGCAAGCCGGCTCGCAGCGAGCGCTAAGGCTCGCCCCTCATCCTCCTGGCCGCCGAGCATGGACAAAGTCGCAGCATTGACGGCGCAATAGTGATTGGGGCTGGCCTCGTGGACCTCACGGTAAAGGCGCGCCGCCGCCAATGCCTGATGACGCAGTTGCGGCGATCCGGGCTGGTGAGCAACTATCATTTCCTTACTCAACCGAGCATGCAACCCGCCGATATCAATAGCAAGTATGGGCAGCCGTGCCGCGAGGAGGGTTTCCAACGCCTGTTCGGCGACCTCGTCGTAACCCGGGAAGTCGCCACTTCGCAGCGAGAGTGATTGCTTCCAAGCGGTCCGCAACCGGTTTTTCAGATCACCCATGGAGCTCGTCCACGCAAACATCGGCGCAGCAAGGATATCGTTTGCCTGTTTGTTTGCGCCGAGCCTCACACTTATTAGCGCAAGCTGGTAAGCGATTACCGGATTATCCGAAAAGACGCTGAGAACGTCCGCGGCGGTCTGACTTGCTTTGGCCAGCAGGCCCCGAGCGGTCTGGTCCTCAATATACTCTATCACCGCAAGCAGGTTCTGGGCGACATTGGGAGGGCTGAGACCTGCGATCCGCTCAACGCGCGCAACATCTGGCAGCGTAATTGGCACGGTCTCCAGCAGTCCGCGAGCCGACCAGTCAGAGAAACGCAGTGAGAGCAGCCGACGCGAAATGCCAAGACTGTCAGCAAGATCCTGCTGCGTCAGCCGATGGTCAAATATGCCCTTATTGCCGGCGATATGTCCAAAATCATCGAGCTGGGACAGAAGGCCGGCAGCGAAGCGCACCTCAGGATGCATGGCTTTGCGCTCTACGTGAACGGATGCGATTTCGGTCAGCCGTTGGGCGGCGTGCCGTATGATCCGACGACGGAAATCGCTTTCCGTTTGGGCGATCCCAGCAAGCACTCCCGCCGGAATGGTAAGCACGGCAGCATTGCGCAGGATCCGAGCCGAGCAGATGCGTGGCGGCGGCCTTTCCGAAAGCCCTCCGAGCAGGAATTCCACGTCTCCCGCGATCTCGCCTTCGGTCAAGCGAAAGCCCACTGGCGATTGCGGGGTGATCGGCGCACCGAAGCCGACCTGCAAGACCGGACCTTCGCGGCTAGAGATTGTCGGCACAATCAGGAAAAGACCTGACGCCAAGTCGCCATACCGGAACAGATGGCCATCCGCAGCTGGCTCAATCCGTTGGAACTCCGCCGCATCAGCGATTGCCTGCCACTGAGACCGCGCAAGCATCCGAAACACCGGCGAGCCGGCGATGATCGACAATTTGTCCACTGCCGCGTTTCCCGCTTGCCGGCAGCCTAGCGCATCAGGCTTTAACTGCAATGGGACATACCATGGCGTCCACCGATCAACGATGATCAGCAACATGGGCACAAACAGGTGAGGTCGGACCTGCTCCAATCTCACGCCAAGGTCGGCGACGCTTTGCCATTTCGTGGAGTGATTGGTTCCGCTTCACGGCGAATTCCATGGCTCCTGGTCCCTGAAGCCAAGGGGTTGTTACCACCCCGCAAGTCAGACGTTGAATCTTGAGAATGGGTATTTATTGGTGCGCGATTAACGAGCCTTTCTGAGGGGTGCCAAATCGCGGAAAGCTTCCTCGGACCATTGATGTGATTCATCAAGCCAAAGGCCAAGAATGTTCGTGTACGAATCCTACTGACTGGCGAGTGTTTTTCGGTTTTACTTACGGGAGGGGTTTCCAGCCTGGATTCCAGATCGTGAGCTTTTCATGGCACGGATATTTCTGAGCCATTCGAGTATTGACTGCGCGAAGGCGATCGCGCTGGGGCGCTGGCTGGAGCAGGAAGGCTGGAACGACTATTTCCTGGACCTTCATCCCGAGCGCGGCATTGTCGCGGGTGAACGCTGGGAACAGGCGCTCAGTGAGGCGGCGCACCGTTGCCAGGCGGTGCTGTTCCTGGTGAGTCCGGCTTGGCTCGGATCGCGGTGGTGCCATGAGGAGCTTCAACTCGCTCACCGGCTGAACAAGCATATCTTTGGCGTCCTCATCGAGGAGGTCGAGTTGCAGGAGGTACCACCGAAGCTGAAGGACCACTGGCAACTGGTTGATCTGGCACGTGGCCGCGATCACACACCCCCCTCCGCGGTGGAATTGCCGGACGGAAGCGAACGGCATGTGACCTTCTCCCGCTCGGGCCTCGGGCGGCTGAAGGCGGGGCTTCTCAAGGCGGAGATCGACGCGCGCTTCTTTGCCTGGCCGCCTGCGGGTGATCCGGATCGTCCGCCGTACCGGGGCATGCGGCCTCTGGAGGCAGAAGACGCAGGCATCTTCTTCGGCCGTGATGCTCCCATCATCGAGGTCCTCGACCACCTGAGAGAGCTCAGGGAAGCGGCCCCGCCGCGGTTCCTGGCGATCCTCGGCGCTTCGGGAGCGGGTAAGTCATCGTTCCTGCGAGCCGGCCTGCTGCCGCGCCTGTTGCGTGATGACCGCATCTTCCTGCCCCTTCCCATCGTGCGGCCGGAACGGGCCGTGCTGCATGGTGAGTCGGGTCTCGTCGCCAGCATCGGGGCCGCGTTAAAGCGCAGTGGGCTGAAGCGCACGCGCGCGCAGGTGGAGGAGGCAATTGCCGGTGGGGCTGTGGACGTGCTTGCGCTGCTCAGCGGACTTGCGGAACAGGCGCGAGCACAGAAGCTGCATCAGGAAGACGAACAGCCGCCCTCGCCAGTTCTGGTGCTGCCGATCGACCAAGGCGAGGAATTGTTCCAGGCCGAGGGCCGAGAGGAGGCGCAGGTGTTCCTGTCGCTGCTCGGGGAACTTCTGGCTGCTGGCGACCCGAAGCTAATCCTGTTGATCACCATCCGCTCCGATTCCTACGAGCTTCTGCAGTCGGCCACGGAGCTTGAAGGTATCCGCCAGACTACTTTCAGCCTGCCGCCGCTGCCGCGGGGCTCTTATCAAACAGTGATAGAAGGGCCGGCAACCCGGCTGAAGGATTCCGAGCGGGCGCTGAAGATCGAGCCCGCGCTGACGGCCCAGTTGCTCCGGGATGTGGAGGAGGGCAGCAGCCGCGATGCCCTGCCGCTTTTGGCCTTCACACTGGAGCGACTCTACGACAAGCACGGTGGCGACGGCGACCTGACGCTCGCGGAATACCGGAAGATGGGCGGGATAGCCGGCTCGATCGAGGCAGCCATGGAACGGATCCTTCAGCGCGCCGATGCCGACCCGGCAGTGCCTAGGGACCCCGAGGCGAGACTGGCGCTGCTGCGCCGGGCAATGATCCCGTGGCTGGCCGGCATCGATCCGGAAACGGGATCGCCGCGCCGGCAAGTCGCGCGGATGTCGGAGATCCCGGCCGAGGCGCGGCCGCTGGTAAGACACCTTATCGCCGAGCGGCTGCTGTCGAGCGAACAGATGTTTGTCTCGAGGGACCCCGTGCAGGATGGACCCAATGACGCTGGGACACAGGGCCGCGGCGATTCACAAAGCCGCAGCACCATGAATGATCCTATCCCGACTTCAGCGTCGACCGCCCCGCATGCGCCTCTCGTCAAGGTTGGCGAGGTGACCGTGGAGCCCGCGCACGAGGCCCTGCTCAGACAGTGGGGCTTGCTGCGCGGATGGCTGGAACAGGACTTTGCGGCGCTGATGACACTCGAAGGGGTCAGACGGGCAGCCCGCGACTGGGAAGCCAACGCCCGAGACGCCGCCTGGCTTTCGCACCAGGCTGGACGCCTTGAGGATGCCGAGCGCCTGAAAGACCGCTCCGATCTAGCCGCAAGGCTCGACGCCACCGACCGAGACTATCTCCAGGCGGCCCGCGCCGCTGAGAACACCCGACGCGACCGCGAACTCGAAGAAGCACGAAAGCTCGTGGCAGCAGCTGAGGCTGCGAGAGCGAACGAAACCGTTAGCCTTGCAGCCCTGTCACGGGTCGCGCTGTCGGAGGGTCAGCCAGTCCATGCCATCAAGCTGGCTCTCGCGGCCTGGCCCCGTATTGGCGATGAGAGACGGCCTGCCCTGCAAAGAACAGTCGATAGCCTGGTCGAGGCGTTTCCAAATCTCCTTGGAGGATTAACTGTCAGCGGGCATACACAAGGGATGAGATCGGCGGCGTTCTCACCCGATGGCACGCGAATCGTCACTGCGTCGGGTGACACCACCGCGCGCATTTGGGACACGGCGATCGGCACCCAGTTGCTGGCATTAGAGGGTCACACAGACCGTGTGACTTCGGCTGCATTCTCACCCGACAGCAGGCATATCGTCACAGCCTCAGTCGACAAAACTGCGCGCGTCTGGGATGCGGCGAGCGGCGCGCATGTGCTGACGTTAGACCACCAACACTATGTAAGATCTTCTGCATTCTCGCCCGACGGCAGGCGGATCGTAACTCTGTCGGGTGGAACCGTACAAGTGTGGGACACAGCAACCGGCGCGGAAGTTCTAGAGCTGTATGACCGTCATCTCTATTTCACTTCGGCTGCCTTGTCGCCAGACGGCAGGCACATCATCACCGTATCATCGACCCTGGACGCACTCCGCACCACCTCCGGCATCTGGGACGTGGCGAGTGGCGCGCAAGTGTTGGCGCTAAATGGCCATGAAGGCACAGTCAACTCTGCCGCCTACTCGCCTGACGGCGCCAGCGTCATCACTGCGTCGGACGACAGCACCGCACGCGTCTGGGATGCAGCAACCGGCGCGCAGGTGCTTGTGCTAAATGGCCATGAAGGCGGTGTCACATCCGCCACGTTCTTGCCCGACGGCAAGCGCATCGTCACCGCGTCGAATGACAGGACCGCGCGCGTCTGGGACGCAGCGACCGGCGAGCAGGTGCTGGCACTGAGCAGCCACGAATACCATATCAATTCGGCCGTATTTTCGCCCGACGGAACGCGCATCGTTACTTCGTCATCCGACAACGTCGCACGCATCCGTGACGTATCGATGGGAGCGCAAGTGCTGGAGTTGGGGGACCTTAAAGGCGTCGTCACCTCGGCCACCTTTTCGCCCGACGGCACGAGCTTCTTAACTGTCTCCTCGAACACCGTATGCGTCTGGAACGCGGTGACCGGTGTGCACGTGCTGCAACTGCTGTGCCGTGAGTACAGAGTCCACTCGGCCAACTTCTCTCCCGACGGCACGCGCATCGTTACTGCCTCATTTGACGGGACCGCGCGCGTCTGCGATAGCGAGAGTGGTGTGCAACTGCTGGACCTTAAAGGCCATAAAGGCGGTGTCCGGTCGGCTGCGTTTTCCCCGGACGGCACGCGGATCGTTACTGCTTCGATGGACGGTACCGCTCGCGTCTGGCATGGCGGGACCGGCGAGCAGGTGCTGGAACTGAAAGGGCCTCAGGACGATTTCTATTCGTACTCGCCCGACATCTATTCGGCTGCGTTCTCGCCCGACGGGACGCGTATTATCACTGCTTCATCCGAAAAGACCATCCGCATCTGGGACGCGTTGACAGGCGCGCAGGTGCTGGTCCTGAAAGGTCATGAAACCCGTGTCAATTCTGCCGCGTTTTCGCCTGATAGCACGCGCATTGTTACCACCTCATACGACGAGACCGCATGCGTCTGGGACGCGTTGACAGGCGCGCAGGTGCTGGTTCTAAGAGGTCATGAAAACAGCATCGCGTCTGTCGCATTTTCGCCCGACGGTATGCGCATCGCCACAGCATCGTTCGACGAGACTGCGCGCGTCTGGGACGCGTTGACAGGCGCGCAGATGCTGGTCCTGAAAGGCCATGAACAAGCTGTTTTGTCAGCCTCGTTCTCGCCTGACAGCAGGCGAATTGTCACCGAGTCCAGGGAGACTGCTTTTGTCTGGGATGCATCGAGTGGCGCCGAACTGCAGGCATTAAAGGCCTTCCATTCGGCCTCGTTTTCGCCTGACGGTACGCGCATCGTAGCGGTGACGGGCGACGGTATCTTTGGCGGTATCTTAAGCGTCCGGGACGCAGCAACCGGCGCTGAAGTGCTAGCGGTACAGAAATGCGGCCATGAAGGCGAGGTCACTTCGGCCGCGTTTTCGCCAGATGGCACGCGGGTCGTCACCGGATCGGAGGACACGACAGCCCGCGTTTGGCATGCGGCAACTGGCGCGCAACTGTTAGTATTAAGTGGACATGAACACTTTGTCACTTCGGTCGCGTTCTCCACCGATGGCGCGCGGCTCGTGACGACATCGTTCGCAACGTCGCGCGTATGGGATGCAGCGACCGCCACGCTGCTGCTGACAATGGAGGGCCATGAAGACACCGTCACTTCGGCTGCGTTTTCGCCAGATTGCACGCGCGTCGTGACCACTTCATCCGACCGGTCGGCGCGCGTCTGGGACGCGAAGGGTGGCGAGCAGTTGCTCGTGCTAAACGGCCACGAAGATCGTGTCAATTCGGCCGCATTTTCGCCGAGCGGCGCCTGCATTGTCAGCGCGTCACGGGACAAAAGCTCCCGCGTTTGGGATGTGGCTACCGGCGCGCAACTGCTGTCGCTGAAGGGCCACGGAGACGGTGTCAATTCGGCCGCATTCTCGCCCGACGGAACGCGGATCGTCACCGCATCGGAGGACAGGACTGCCCGCGTCTGGGATGCGGCAACTGGGGCGCAGTTGCTTTCGCTGGGCGTCCACAAAGAAGGCGTCAATTCGGCCGCGTTTTCGCGTGACGGCATGCGCATCATCACTGCGTCGGGTAATTTCGCACGAATCTGGGACATTACAGCGCTAGAAAAGGGTGATGCGTTCCAGATCGCATGCCAGCGTCTCGGCAAGAATACGGATCTCTCGGACATCGAGGCGCGGTACGGGCTATCGAAACTGACACCGATCTGTGGCGACAACGCGCCGCTGCCGTTCGATCCGGCAACGGTGCGATAGAACATGGCACGGATCTTCTGAGACGAAGTCTGCGTGAGAATTTCGCACAGTTCCACCCACTTTGATGACACAACAGGAAGACGGTGCAATATTCGTGGCCGTGGGAGTAAGAGGTCTTGGCGCGTATCTTTCTCAGTCACTCAAGCGCAGACAATTTCGAGGCGATCGCCGTTCGCGACTACCTCGCCTCCGAAGGCTGGGACGACATCTTCCTCGACATCGACGCGGACGGCGGCATCGCCGCCGCGGAGAAATGGGAGCGCAGTCTGCACCAGGCGGCAAACCGTTGCGAAGCGGTAATCTTCCTTGTGTCGCGAGCGTGGCTCGCTTCGCAATGGTGCGTCCGGGAATTCAACCTCGCGATGCGACTGAACAAGCGCCTGTTTGGCGTGCTGATCGGGGATATCCCGATCGCCGATCTGCGCTCCGAGATGACGGCGTGGCAGGTGGTCGACCTCGCCGCCGGCCAGGATGGCCGCATCTTTCGGGCGGTAATGCCCTCGGGCGAGAAGCACGTCACTTACTCAAAGGGCGGCCTCGACAAGCTGAAGCATGGACTACGGCGCGCCGGCCTCGACCCGCGCTTTTTCGAGTGGCCGCCAAAGGGTGACCCTTACCGGCCGCCCTATCGCGGCATGAAGCCGCTAGAGGCCGAAGACGCCGGCATCTTCTTCGGCCGCGAGTCGCATGTCATCGAGGCGCTCGACCGACTGCGCCGTCTGGTTGACGCCGCGCCGCCGAGCTTCTTGGCCATCCTCGGCGCGTCGGGGGCGGGCAAATCCTCCTTCATGCGGGCCGGGCTGCTGCCTCGGCTATCCCGCGACGACCGCAATTTTTTCACGCTTCCTGTCATCAGACCAGAGCGCGCGATCCTGTCCGGAGACAATGGTTTTGTCGCCAGTTTGGAGGAAGCTTTCCGCCGCGTCGGAGCGCCGCGTAGCCGCGCCGAGTGCAGGGCAGCCATCGTTGCCGGCGCTAAGGCAACGGGCGCCCTCCTCGCTACGCTCGCCGACGCCGTCCGGGTGCCGCAGTTGGACGCTGAAGGGGGGCAGCCTCTGCCCGCCGTAGTCATCGCCATCGACCAAAGCGAGGAGCTTTTTCTGGCCGACGGACGAACCGAGGCCGAGCTTTTCCTCGCCCTGCTCGGCAGCCTCCTTGTAGCCGATGCGCCCCGCGTAATCACGCTGCTCACGATCCGATCCGATTCCTACGAGGCATTGCAGACCGCGAGACAACTCGAAGGCATCCGCCAGGAGATGTTCAGCCTACCTCCGATGGCAAAGGGTGCTTTCCAACTGGTAATCGAGGGCCCTTCAATGCGGCTGCGCGACACCAACAGAGCGCTGCGCATCGAGCCTGCGCTGACTTCCGCCCTGCTTGCCGACGTTGAGGCCGACGGCTCCAAGGATGCGCTGCCGCTGCTCGCATTTACCCTGGAGCGTCTGTATCGCGAGTATGGCACCGCGGGGAACCTGAAACTCAAGGACTACCGGGCGATGGGCGGCGTGAAAGGCTCGATCGAGGCGGCAGTCGAGCGAGCGATGAACGCGGCTGAGACCGATCCCGACCTGCGCAACGTCACCGACCGCCCTGGCCTTCTCAGGCGCGCCATCATCCCGGGGCTGGCCAGCATCGACCAGGAAACCAGAACGCCCCGCCGTCGCGTCGCCCGCCTCTCTGAGATTCCCATCGAGGCGCGCCCCTTCATCCGCTTGCTGGTCGCCGAGCGGCTGCTGTCGACCGAACAGAACTTCGACAGTGAAGGCCGTAAAGCGGGTGACGTCACCGTCGAACCAGCACACGAATCGTTGCTCAGGCAATGGGGCCTGCTGCAAACCTGGCTCATGGAGGAAGGTGCCGCTTATGCGACGATCGATGGCGTCCAGCGAGCCGCCGCGGAATGGCAGGCGCACGGCCGCGACGACGCATGGCTCGCTCATCAAGGTGGCCGGCTGGAAGACGCCGAGACAGTCGCAGCCCGGGAGGATTTTGGGCGGCTGATTCAGAGCAATGAGTACAGCTATTTAGCGGCGGCTCGAATGAAAGATGACAAACGCCGACATCAACAGGCCGAGGAGGCTCGGAAACTCGCGCATCACGAGACGATCGGACTTGCGGCGTTGTCACGCATTGCAGATGCTGACAATCTCCCGACAGCCGCTGTCAAACTTGCACTCGCGGCGTGGCCGCGATTAGGCGATAGCCAACGACCGCCACTGGCCGCAACTATAAACAGCCTCGATGCCTGTCTTCCCGATCTCCGCGAGAAAATGAAGCTCGACAACCAACAGGGCATGATCAAGTCGGCCAAGTACTCTCGGGATGGCAGGCGAATACTGACCTCGTCATCGGATCGGACGGTACGCGTATGGGACGCCACAACCGGCGCGCAACTGATGGTTGTCCAGACTGGGCACCAAGGCGAACTTGCGTCTGCCGCCTTTTCCTTCAATGACCAACGGATTGTCACTGCATCATATGACGGAACCGCACGCGTGTGGGACTCGGCGACTGGAATCCAGCTCCTTGAGTTAAAGGACCACCCAAGCTGGGTGACCGCAGCAAGCTTCTCGCTAGACGGTGACGGAGAGCGGATCCTCACAGCCTGCGCGTTGGAACGCAGTTTTTTTGTCTGGGACGCCGCCAGCGGAGCACAGCTGCTGGTTGTGGATGCAGGCGATCTAGTATTCTCCGCAGAGTTCTCGCTTGACGGCAAGCGCATCGTCACCGGGTTGTCAGGGGGCAAGGTGCTTGTGTGGGATGCACTCAGCGGCGTTCAGATCGTGGCGCTGGAGGGATGTACCAAATATGTAGCCTCGGTGTCATTTGCTCCCGACGGCAATCGCATCGTCGCTGGCTCAGCCGACAAGACTGCTCGAGTGTGGGATGTTGAGAGCGGCACTCAACTGTTGCAATTGATCGGTCATGACGGCTCGGTTCGCGCCGCCTTCTCCCGCGACGGAAGCCGCATAATTACCGCTTCCTCCGACAAGACCTGTCGCATATGGAACGCAGCCAGTGGCACACCAATTTTGGTGCTCAGGGGACATCGGGGAGGCTTAACCTCGGCCGAGTTCTCCCCCAATGGCAAGAGTGCCCTCACGGGCTCGTTGGACAAGACTGTGCGGCAGTGGAATGCAGAGACAGCAACCCAACTCCGGCGATTCGACGTCGGTCGACCACTCCAAGCAGCGACGCTTTCGCCGACCGGTAAGCGCATAGCTGTTGCTTCGCGAACTGGAGCGGCACAGATCATTGACGTGGCTGCTACAGCTGAGGTGTTGGAACTTTTCGACGGAGAGACCGGGTCAAATGCGATCGCCTTCTCGCCAGATGGTAAGCGCATCGCCACCGCGTCGAATGACATGATTGCGCGCGTGTGGGACAGTCACACCGGTGAGAGAGACTTATTGCTGACGGGCCATCAAAACCAGGTTACATCGGTGGCGTTTTCGCACGGTGGCACACGAATTGTTACTTCATCCCTCGACGGCACGCTGATCGTCTGGGACGCTCAGGATGGTCGACGTCTAAATTCAGTCAGCTGTGCTGATAGCTGGATGTTCTCGGGTAGATTTTCACCTGACGACCATTACCTGATCGCTGGATCAAACAATAATTCCGCTTATCTTTGGAATGCGTTGTCTGGTGCTCTCATTTTCGAATTGAAAGGACATGAAGGTCAGGTTTTATCAACCGAATTCTCGTCCGATGGAACACGTATCATTACCGGCTCCGCTGATGGCTCGGTCCGAATCTGGGATGCCGCAAGTGGTGCTAAAATCCTGCAGTTCGATCAAGGTATGATGGATATCAATACGGCAACTTTTTCGCATAGTGGCGAGCGTATAGTGACGGCATCAAGTGACAATTTTGCACGCGTTTGGGATACTGCAACAGGGGCACAATTACTCTTACTTAGCGGACACGAGAACCACGCAACGTGGGCCGATTTCACACCAGACGATGAGAGCATTTTGACTGTATCCGACGATGGCACGGTGCGCATTTGGGATATCTCCTGTCTCGAGAAGGGAGATGCATTTCGCGTGGCCTGCCAGCGGCTCGGAAACAATACGGATCTCTCTGATGTCGAGACGCTCTTCGGGCTGTCGACGCTGCCGCCGATCTGCGGCGAGAACTCGCCTCTTCCAGTCGACCAAACGATGCGGCAGTAATCCTAAACGGATCTGGCACGCCAACAACAGCTCGGTGTGTAATTCTCACGCAGGAGTTTGGGATGGTTGCATACGCACGTGCATTCCTCCCATTCTTGCGGAGGGTAGTGGACTGATGTAATCGCCTCCCCAGATTTTTTGGGGAATCGTGATGACTGACCTTTTTGATTCCGATGTGCTGCTCAGCGTCGCTGAGCTTCAGAGGCGCATGAAGGACCTCCAAGAGTGGCAGGCCCAGATTACCGCATTGCAGAAGCAAGTGGCAGAGACTCAGGAATGGATTAACCTCGTCGCCAAGGTGATCGGCCCTGAACGAGCCAATCAACTAATAGGTGATGTTCCGGTGCTGACGCAGGTGCGGGCACTAAATGAGGCGATCCCATCAACTGTCAGGCAAAGGCCGGGAGGGGTTACCTGGACCAGCTTCATCGAGAACTACGTCAATTCGGTAAATCGCCCGGTGGACTACGCCGAGCTGAGAGAGGCGATCTCCAATAGCATTCTAGGTTCGAAGCTGGAGAAGAGCGAAAAGAGCTTCTATGGCGCGATAGGCAAGCTAACCGACAGCCTTCGGATCGTGAAGGAAGATGGGTGGATTTTCTCGGTTGCGGATTATAACGAATACAAACGTAAGGTCTCCAAAGGAGAGAATGAGCCACTACCGCCTAGCTCCTCAGAGCAGCATGCGCGGGGGTCCCGCATAGGAGACCAGATTAAGAGATTCTTGAAGACCCAGACGGATGGCGCGACGGGTCGCCAGATTATCGAACATGTCTTGCAAATCCAAGAGTTTCAAGAGGTGATCGAGCGCAATAACACCAACGTCTACAATGTGTTGTATCGCTTGGCGAAGCGTCAGGAGCTTCGGAAGGTCGGAACCACCTATTATTCGCCTGAGGCTCCTCCAATTGAAAACAGGGGCTCCGAATTGGAGACCGCTGTTGCATCGGAATCAAGTGCATCACGTCTTAGCTCGCCAGCGGGTCGTGATGCAGACCCCAGACACACGGACGTCGTCAATGACCAGCACGCCTCTGGCGGCGATCCGCTGACCTCGACCATCTATGTCGGAGTTGATCCAGCCGCTGTCCCACTGGAAGTTCCTTCAACTAAGCCGTCTCCAACCAAATCGCTGTTTCAGGCAGGCCCAGCCGCAGCCCCACCAGAAATTCCTCCTCCAACCACCAGGTCGCTGTTTCAGGCAGGCCCAGCCGCAGCCCCGCCGGAAGTTCAAATCCAGCAGCTGGATCACGCCGCGGAGACTGAGCACTGAGGAGCCAAGCCGGATGGGGGGAGCAGCTCACTTTTCTCTGAGGGTTCATCGACATCAGCCCAGAAAGTTCACCGGGGATATGGCCCCCTCGCGCAAGCTTAGAGGCTTCTGTTCACGACAGAACGCTTGGGCCTATATCTGCATCTTTTATCCCCTCCCTCCAACTCGGAGCGGCTCTAGGAAAGAGAGGGAGAGTGAGACATATGAGATCCGGGAGGGATCTTTCGCCTGGTGGGTATAGGAGCCCCATTCATTGTCAAAGGGCATTATCAGGATAATCACTGGCTGGTCCTCGTGATAATGCGAGCCAGGATGACCCCTCACCCCATTATCCTCCGCTCCCCTGCGCTACACTCCGGGATGCTTCCGGCTCACTTGGCTCGCATGGGCCCCTGAGTCTCAGGACCATGCGGAGTTCGTTATTAGTTTCAGAGGGAGCCTTCAGGACATGGTTTGGACGAGAGAGCACCAGTACACTAGCGCGTCTTGCCGTTTAGACGCCGCGAACTCGTCCCCCTCCCCGTGACGATGATGGTGTACATGGACGGCAACCCGACAGAGATCCCCTACGATGCGGTGTTCCTGCTGGCCGGCTCCGCCGAGCTCGGGTGGTTCGAGATAGACGCCAAGGCAGGAGGTACCTGGCTGTACCCCGCCTTCCACTAACTCCACCTTCCACTAACTACCTTTGACGATAGGCGCGTACCCCCGCCCCCCTGGAGACCTGATAATCCTGGTGACTTGACAAGCTAGGATTATCTTCCTACCATGGTGGCATATTCCGATTTGCCGTACCCCCGGCCATCCCCTGTCTAGTTCCCTATCCCCTTCCCTCTGGAAGAAAGAAGATAAGGAAACGACGGACGGGCGAAGCTATTGGTAAATCCTAACGGATTCACCCAGCTCTTGGGCTAAAGCCCACTCAATCATTATAAATATAACAATTACCATGGTGATTAGAAAATCATTATGTGGATTTTCTTGCTTATTACATTTAATAATCATTATGTTTATTTTCTGAATTAATATTATCTATTAATGCTCACCAGGATTCGCCTGCCGCATTACCCTCGGTCGTTCGCTGCGCTCACTACCCTCGGGATGCTTCGGCTCACCTGGTTCGCATAGGAGCCCCCTGGTTCCTCTTTCTGGTTCCATTATTAAAGATAATGCGATTCCATTAACTGGTTTATTATATAGATAATCGTTATGTATGATTATCGGTCGGGTTATGCTGAAAATATTTTATATATTTTTGCAGTAGGGATTTTGTTATAATTACGTGCTGATGCTGTACTCACACCGGGGGCCATCCCTGGTTCAAACTACCCCCCCGGTGTCTCTGGTCACACGATCACACCCTCCCCCGTCTTCTTCCTGGTTCAACGGATCGGGTTCTTCTCCGTGGTTCAGGCGCTTCGCGCCCTTCGGCATCTTGGATTAAGCCTAAGATGACATGAACCGATGGAGGCACGATTATGGCTACAGTTCTGGTGTTCGTTGTTTGCGTCGAGCCATCATTTGGGCGAGACCGTAACCGCTGCCACAACCAACACCGCTGCAATCTTGCTGCAGACATTGGGCCACACGCTAAAGGGTAGATAGTCCCTTCGACCAACTCAAAATCGCGACGATAGCCTAGCGTAGAGTGCTTTGCCACCACCTGAAGTTGGCTGGACTTGATCGGGGTAGTCCGGCCCGGTGCTGTCCATCGCCTGCGGATCATGCACCACTGCTGCCAGCCGAGCCAACAGCAAATGTTCCCATCGCCGCATCTTCACAGGCGGTCCATCCTCATGGCTCAGGAAGCGGTCCCGTCAGCACTAGCACTGATCCAAGGGTCAGTCATGATGCACTGGCCACGACGTCTCGCTCACGTTAAGTCTCCGAGCGATCTTATCTACGTGCTATCCTTCGTTCCCTGGTTCCTTGGTTAGGGTCCATGGCCTCCCTGGTTCGCTTGGTTCGCGCCTTGGACGGTGAGAGAACGTCGGCCCCGTTGACGTTCCAGTACCTTGTAGCGGAGACCTGAGCCATCCTTCCCGCGGTCTCGCCCAGGTCACCTAAGCCCGTTCCATCTGGTTCGGCACGGCAAACCTGTAATCAGAACCACCACGGTTTATATCCCGGGTTCCGCCTCCTGGCTCAAATAGCCTTGGCACGGTCAACCGATCAGATCAAAGCCGCAATGACCTCTTGTCGGGCCTAACAGGTACCGTAGGAGCGATCCGAGCCTCAGGCGCTGAGATCTCCGTGCATACTGACGTGTACTGCTCTGCGAGGCGCCCTAGGACGGCTTTTTTTGAAATCATCCTCCGTGCTGAATATAGATCTGCGGTGGAGCAGTCAGTTTTGCCTCATGGATCCAATGACTTGGATGCGTATACGCGGTGAACCAATAAGCTCAAAGCTCAGCGGCACCTTGAATTGCGAATCCACATTTTATTGTGGGGCGGAAGATTTCGGCTTGCCGGATGATTGACACGCAGCTAAAAAATCCTCAATCCCTCCACCGCCCCCGTCTTTCCATTCCAAATCCCCTGTTCCAATCCTGTCACCAATCACTAGATGTAATATATAAGTAATCCGCCGCCGATAATTATATAATATTATTGTAATAACAGATGCATATATAATATATCATTATACGGATAATAATAGTATATAATAATTCAGATAATTAAATAATAATACGCGGCCGATGCGAGCCGGATTCGCCGAGCGTTCCGAGCGAGCGCAGCGAGCGAAGGGAAGGCGGAGGCGAAGCTGGCTCGCATAATAGTGGTAATATTTGCAGGGATTTTATAGCTAATCCTCCGGGGCATTCACACACGGTCTGCCTCGGTCGGAATTTGAGGCTCTGCGCTTCACGACATCCCACCTCACAGCCGTCCCAGGATGGCAGCTCAGCTCCTGGTTCCATCCATCGATCATTGACCTCGATTCCTTTGGTTCCATGGTTCGCTTGGTTCGCTTGGTTCGTGCCTTCGAGGGTGAGACAACGTCGGCCCAACCTGGCTAGGCTCCTGCCGACACTTTCGGTTGGATACCTTCAAATTCCCAGCCGACCTGTAAGCCAACCGGAATATCCGTTCGCCTAAACCCCTCCTAAAGGCTATGGGATTCCGCCCTGTCGTCTCTCGTATGGTGAGCCAGGTCGACTTTTTCTTAGACGCTCCATCGGCAGAACGGCCGGTGGCCTGTTGCAATCCAGGCGGGAGGGCTTTCTTCCACACGCTAGAGAACGACACGATGCTCCCGCCGGAAGGCTGCGGCCTGATGAGCAGTTGAAATTCCATTGCTTTCTTTGGCTTGGGACCCCTCAAGCGCAGAGCGAAATCAGCAACAATCACCTAAACCATCGGAGTCCACGCTGTGAGAATCCTCGCACGTTCCCAATTCATTGAAACTGGTTCCAGGGCCAGCTGGCCGCGGATCACTTTGTGGTGCTTGCTTTTCAGCAGGCAACCGCCCGAACGCTTGGTGGTTGAAAATGAGGGCGTCGAGAGTTCCCAAAAATCATCAGTCTGGCCAGCCTTTGATCCGATGATTCGCCCAGGGAGTGGGCGGTCGGCTCTCCGACCGGACTACGGTCGAGCCAGCACTCGACGAATCTACACAGCATTGGGATCACGAGCCAAGACTTCAGCCGCTCTCGGAAGCGGACCTACACTCTGCGGCGCAAACTTGCGCCACGTCACCCACCAGCAGGGTATCAACGGATACGGTACAGGCTTCGTAACGCGGCTAACCGGCAGGCACCGCATTGCCGCTTCTGCATTCGAAGAAGTGACCGCATCGGATCCTTAGCCAACGCCGAAGGTTAAAGATCCGGAAGGAGGTACAACCTCCTGCTCACCCTTTTCTGCTTACACGATGGACTGCGCTAAGCAGCCGTCGGGCATTGTCGATTTGGAAGATGGAAAAAGTTGAACTTTGTCCAACTCTCTAAATGGTGTTGCGAACTTTTCCGACGAGGTCGGCGAAAGGGAGCCTAAAATGTAACGAGCATGCGTCCACGTGGCGGCACGGGTAGTTAGTCCCGATGATCGAAGGCATCTGACCGACCCTTGCGGTCATGCCATTGTCGGTTGGCAACGTATCCGTGCAACCATGCCTCTCCTCCCTGGCCTGGGCGGTCTCGTTACACTGAACCGAGCTTTTGGTTTTCGAGAGTTCAGTACCCCAATCTGAGCCATGGGCAGCCCGGTTGCGACCGCCTTACCGTCGGCATCCCGGCATCTCTCTGAGCTCGTGTGGCCCAGATTATCTGTGGCAGCAGCCTTCGCGACAGCCTTCGTTCGAAACCTCACCTGCCCGATCTTCGTCCCTGTGGAGAACGGGGGTGCATCCCAATCACGTGGCAATAAGCAGACCCTGGTGTCGCTGAATACCCAACCCAAACTGTGAGAGCCTCCATGCTGTTCAATCTCGAGCACCTGATCGTACGTCAGAATTCCGACGGCACCCTTCGCTACTATTTCCGGCGCCGCGGCCAGCCCTTGCAGCGCATCCATGGCGAGCCGATGTCCGAAAACTTCATGACTCAGTACCGCGCTTGCATGGGGTGCGTGGCGCCAGACGATGCAAATTCAGAAGACAGTTGCAATTAGGTCTGCATAAAAGGAACCGTCGGCACAAACTCCACGACCATAGCTCGGCGGACGGCACTAGCGTCACTACGACGGCGCCAATTGCGCTGCGGATCTTTCATGCCGGCCTGCAGCTACCTGGGATCGTGTCGACTTCTACAGGCGCATGATCCAGCTGAGGAACCCATTCGACAAAGCTCACCACCTCTCAGCGACGCACCCTTGCGCCTCGTCAACGAGTACATCACCAATCGGCAGGGCATCAGCGGATGCGGTGCCGAGAAGGCAACTCTACCCGGCAAGCACGTCACTGTTCCGTGCGAGTCCGATTGAGTTGCCATAGATCTTCCACAGCGCTACGCGCCGCAGCGTGAGTAGGAAGCGAAGGCGGGCGGGGCTCCTAGCCTCGCCCGCCTTCGAAGCGAACAGGTGAACTAGCCTTAGCAACTCGTGCGGCATTCGACTGGAGTTGGGAAAGTTAAGGTTCGCTCCATTTTGGCTTGAACTTTCTAGATGCTATTTCGACTTTCCGGCGGAAAAGGCGATAGGGTGCCTAAAGGGTAACGGCCCGGTCTCGACATCCGTGGTCAGGCAGGGACCGACGAGCTGCACCGAGCCAGGAGAGATGAACGGAGCGCTGAATCCGGACGATCCACTCGGCGCCCACCGCAACGGCTCGATACAATTATAATCACCAGATAATATATTATCCCGATTTTCAGAACAGTTATTATAGATAATATTCCATATAATCCGAATAATCTCCCACACTATATTGTGGTACTCCAGCTCAACAAGAGCTTGCTTAGCAAATACTTTCTGCATACGGTGCCTATGCTCCAGGGCGACCCGCCTTGGGAGCTATCAACACTACCCGCGGTTGAAGGAGATTGAACTGGTGCCGGTCAAAACAGGAGGTATCCACACAGTTAAGCGTCAGTTGGCTAACGGGTCAGTGAAGGTCTACTACTACGCTTGGCGTGGCGGGCCTCAAATGAAAGCAAAACCTCATACCGAGGCTTTTGCGGCTGAGCTCGAACGCTTGAACGAGGAAGGGGTTGTTGCGAACAAGAAGGTCGCCACAATCGAGACCTTGATCGACCACTTCACCGGCCCGGAGCATCAACGCAATCTCGCCTTCCTCGCGCTCGCCGTGAGCACCAGGGTCGACCATTTCTATGCCTTCAGGCAGGTCCGGAGTAACTGGCCGGAATGCCCCCTCGCCTTCACCCAAGCAAAGGGCTTCAAGGGCGAAATCCGCAAGTGGCACCGCAGTATGAGCGCCAATCCCCGCAAGGCTGACAAGGCGCTGTTCTCGCTCTCGAAGGTATTTTCCTACGCCATCGCGACCGAGTTCGACGCCATCGAGAAAAACCCCTGCAAGGGAATTGAGCGTCTCTATACGGGATCCCGGAGAGTGTCCCTCTGGACGGCCGATCAGGTCGCCCTGGTTCGCGAAAAGCTGGAGCCGCACCTACTGCTGCCGTTCGAGATCGCCTACTCCACCGGCCAGCGCCAGGGCGACATTCTCTCGCTGACCTGGAAGCAGTGGGACGGCACCTACCTGATGTTCAACCAGTCGAAGACTGGCAAGAAGCTGAAGGTGAAAGCCAACTCGCGATTGAAGGGCCTGGTCGATGCCCTCCTGCCGGCCAATAAGGACAAGCCGAGGATCTGCCTCAACTCCCGCGGCAGGGCGTGGACCAAGGATGGTTTCAAAACTTCTTGGGGCAAGGCCATGGACTCGGAAAAGATCAAGATCGAAGGCGTCACCTATCACGATCTGCGCGGCACGTTCATCTGCGAGCGCGCTCGGGAAGGCTCCTCCATTCTGGACATTGCGCGCGCCTCCGGACGCTCGGTGACCGAAATTATTTCGATCCTCGAAAAGCACCATCTGGCGACCGATCAAGGACCCGCTGACGCCGTCATTGACCGGATGGAGATGAAGGGGCACCAGGAGGGGAATCTATGAACCTTGCCAAGGTCTATACGCCCGCGATGCTCGCGGATCGGTGGGCATGTTCGGAGCGCCATGTTCGCAATATGATTGCGTCGGGCGAATTGCCCGCCTTTAGATTGGCCGGCAAGCTATTGCGCATCAGAGGAGAGGACGTGGAGAACTTCGAATGTCAAACGAACCCGAGTGGACAATCACCAAGCTCAGAGGAGAGCTTTGCATCTCCTGGTACGAAGGCGACATACGCCGACGTTATCGACTTGGAACCGACGATCCGAAGGAGGCGGCCCGCCGCGCCCCGGCTCGATATGCGGAGCTGACACGTCCGAAAGGCTCCACCGTCAAACATCTTTGGGCTGCCTACTGCCTAGACAAAGCAGGCCGATCAGTCGTCACAACGATGGGCTACACCTGGAAGGCCCTGGCTCCGTTCTTTGCCGACAAGGAAGGCGAAACGGTCACGCTCGCCGAATGCCGTGCCTATACCGCGGCACGGCGCAAGGACAATAAGAAGGATGGGTCGATCCACACCGAGCTCGGCCACCTTCGCTCGGTCCTGGTCTGGGCGCGCAAGCAGCGACTGATCGCTTTTGCTCCCGACATCGAGCGCCCGGCGAAGCCCGATCCAAAGGAGGGATATCTCACCCGGCCCGAGATCACCCAGCTCGTCGCCGCCGCAAACTCGGCGCACGTCAAGCTGGCCATCCAGCTGATGATCGGCACCGGAGCCAGAGTGGGCGCTGCCTTGCAGCTAACTTGGGATCGGGTCGACTTCGACCGGCGCATGATCCAGCTGCGCAATCCATTCGATAAGGCGCACCGCAAAGGACGTGCCACCGTGCCGATCAATGATGGCTTGCTCGCTGCCCTGATAGAAGCACAGGAAGGCGCCTTGACCCCCTACGTTTTGGAGTGGGCCGGCGACAAGATCCTTTCGATCAAGAAGGGCATCAAGACGGCCGGAACCAAGATCGGAAGGCCCGATGCTTCGCCCCACATGCTGAGGCATTCGGCTGCCGTCTGGCTCGTCGAAGATGGCCACTCAATGGAGGCTGTTGCCCAGTTCCTAGGCCACTCCAACACCGCAATGACATATCGCGTTTATGCCCGCTACAGCCCGGAATACCTGCGAAAATTGACTGCTTCGCTGGAGCTCTAGGTTCACTGAACCGACAGACCACTTCGTAAAACAGGCCTCATCAACAAAAATATACAATAAATTCAAGAAGTTAATGGTGGGCGATGACGGGCTCGAACCGCCGACATCTTCGGTGTAAACGAAGCGCTCTACCAACTGAGCTAATCGCCCGCTCCGGGCCGGACCTTTAAGCGGTCGGGATCGGCTTCGCAAGGCCAAATGAGCGCAGAACGCTCTGGTTGGATACCGGTTTTGCCAACAAAAGGCCGGCTGTCAAAAAACCTTCTCCTGTTTGCTGTTATGCTGTCCCGTCACGCTTGACACCCGGTGGCGAACCCCTTATCCAGCGCCCCAACGACGAACACGGCTGACACGTGTTCGCCATGCGCGGGTGTAGCTCAGTTGGTTAGAGTGCCGGCCTGTCACGCCGGAGGTCGCGGGTTCGAGCCCCGTCACTCGCGCCATTTAACTTACTGATAGTTAAATGGTTTTCGCGCTAAGTAGGCTTCGGCCTTGTCAGGCAATCGGACCATGTAGGCAGGCTGCGAAGAATTCGCGGACGACTGCTGCCGCTTGAAGCGCGCGCCCCCTAGATGCGCGCAGCGCCGTTCTCCCGGCTGCCGAAATGCCGTGCCGATGATGCGGCCGGTCGATCGTCACCTGGCCTTTGGTCTGATCCGCAGCCTACCTCGATGATTCCGACCAGTGCGCGAACAAATTCAACCATATCATTTGCCGTAATGGCGGCCTTGTCGGGACTTTGGCCAATGCGTTCGGCGGCTGCGCAACATGACAGGCGAATAAGATCGTAGTGTGGATCCCTTTCATCCTCCGGCATCGCCGCTAATTTCATGGCTCGGCGATGAATCAACCGCAGCAATTGTTCGAGAGCTGCTCCGACACTCATGCGTTTGCTCCGCATTGGTCGACCGTCCCACCGGAAACGTCGACGAGGACGTGTTTTCCCCCGTGATGTGGAAGGCTGCATCACGGCTGTTAATATATCGTTTAGTGCTAATATAATGACGCTCCGCGGAGCTGTCCTGCCACCGAAGCCAACCTTGAAATCGTTCGTTGTCGGCACCGTGTCGCGTTGACAGAAGCCCGCCACCGTGAGGCAGCGGGCTTGGCCTAAACGGCCCGGCTACAGCGATTGCGAGCCTGATCACGGCCTTCGTTGTCAGGAATGAGGGTGAAGAACATCGGTTGGCGGTCGCGCGCCCCAGCCTTGCCCCGCCTGGACGCATGGCGCCCTGTCCGCGCCATCGCACTCGATCTTGCCATGCGCTGCCCTAACCTCATCCCCTCGCCAGCAGCGCCTCGACCTCCTGCAGCGTCGGCATCGATGGAGCGGTCCCTGGCCGGGTCACGGAAATTCCGGCAACGGCGCAGGCGAAGCGCACGGCTTGAAACGGCTCCACGCCTCGCGAAAGTGCTGCGGCCAGGCCGCCATTGAAGGCGTCGCCCGCCCCGGTGGTTTCGACCACCGGTCCCGCACTGACGGCGGGAACATGGTCGGAGCGGCCCTTCGAGTGCAAAAGCGCGCCCTTGTCACCCAGTGTGACGATGACCGTGCCGACGCCCTTTTCAAGCAGCTTGTCCGCAGCGGCTCGCGCCTCGTCGACCGACGAGACCTTCATCCCGGTCAATTCCTCCGTCTCGGTCTCGTTGGGCGTGAAATAGTCACACAGCGTATAGATGCGGTCGGGAAGCTTTGCCGCCGGGGCCGGGTTGAGGATCGTCGTCACCCCTGCCCCACGTGCGATCTCCAGCGCCCGCAGTGCTGCTTCGATCGGCTGTTCGAGCTGGGTGACGAAAACGCCGGCACCGCGGATGAGCGCGGCATTGGCCTCGATGTCGGCCGGCGAGATCAGCATGGCGGCACCGGGGCTGACGATGATGGCATTGTTGCCGGTCGTCTCCTCGACGAAGATGTAGGCCGCACCGGTATAGCTTTCCGGCGTATCGATGACGGCATTCTTGACGCCGGCCCGCGCCCAGGTCTGCCTGGCCATGTCGGCGAAGGGATCGACGCCGAGGCGCGTGAGGAAGGTGACGTCGGCACCAAGCTTGCCGGCTGCAACCGCCTGGTTCGAGCCCTTGCCGCCCGGACCCAGCGTGAAGGATGTCCCGAGGATCGTCTCGCCCATGCGCGGCTGCCGCTGCGCCCTGTAGGCGGTGTCGGCGACGAACACACCCAATATGACGACAGGCTTGCCCGAAGCCATGCCGCTACTCCGCGTCCGGAGGCACGACGCCCTTGCGGAAGGCGAAGCAGCCATAGAAGCGGCGCTCGCCGGTCTGGATGACGCAATAGGCCTGCTTGGCGCGCTCGTAGAAGGCATAGCGCTCGACCGCTATCATCGGCCACGACTTGCCTTCGGCCGCGTCGATTTCCTTTTGTACCTCGTTCTGCACAGCGGGAACCTCGTCCGGCTTGCCGACAATCTCCATGCGCGCGGCGGAGTCGTCGACGAACGTATCCAGCGGATAGAGCGACAGCACCGCCTTTGCGACCTCGGCGGCCGAGGCATCGATGCGCAGCAGGCGGCCGAGCGCGGTCTGGCGCGCCACCGAATCGGACGGAAAATTGGTGTCGGCGATGATCAGATCATCGCCATGCCCCATTGCCCGCAATGCCTGCAGCACGTCGGCATTGAGCAGCGGGTTGATGCCTTTGAGCATGATATTCCTCGTGAAGTCCGATTGAGATCAGAGACGCTTGCCGGTCTCGGCGTCGAAAAGGTGGATCTGGTCGAGCCGCGGCTTCAAGGTGAGCGTGTCGCCCGGCTTGAAGTCGTGGCGCTCGCGAAACAGCGCCACCATCTCGCCTTCGCCGAAGCGCAGGAAGACCAGAGTTTCAGAGCCGGTCGGCTCAACCACAGAAATCTTCGCCGGCACGCCATCGGGATGGATTTCGAGATGCTCCGGCCGCACACCGTAGACAATGGCCTGGCCGTCCTGTGCGGCATTGTCCGCTGCAACCGGGAACAGCGTGCCCGCAATATCGACACCTGGCTTCGCACCCTTGCGCATGACGCCCTTGAGCAGGTTCATCGAAGGCGAGCCGATGAAGCCGGCGACAAACAGATTCGCCGGCCGGTCGAACAGTTCCAGCGGCGCGCCGACCTGCTCGATGCGGCCGTCGCGCATGACGACGATCTTGTCGGCCATGGTCATGGCCTCGATCTGGTCATGGGTGACGTAGATGGTGGTGGTCTTCAGCCGCTGGTGGAGTTCCTTGATCTCGGTGCGCATCTGTACGCGCAGCTTGGCGTCGAGATTGGAGAGCGGCTCGTCGAACAGGAACACTTGGGGATTGCGCACAATGGCGCGGCCCATCGCCACGCGCTGGCGCTGGCCGCCGGAAAGCTGGCGGGGATAGCGCTTCAGATAGGGATTTAAGTCGAGGATGTCGGCGGCGCGCTTGACCCGTTCGGCGACCACGGCCGGATCGGTTTTCCGCAGCTTCAGCGCAAAGGCCATGTTCTGCTCGACCGTCTTGTGCGGATAAAGCGCATAGTTCTGGAACACCATGGCGATGTCGCGCTTGGCCGGCGGCAGATGGTTGACGATCCGGTCGCCGATAGCGATCGTGCCACCTGAGATGGTTTCCAGCCCAGCCACCATTCTGAGCAGCGTGGACTTGCCGCAACCCGAAGGGCCCACCAGAACCACGAACTGCCCGTCTGATATGTCGACGCTGACTTCGTGTAGAACCTTGACGGCTCCGAATGCCTTGGCCACCTTGCTGATCGCGACTTGCGCCATATCTCCCCCGCCGGCTCCATTAGCCGTAGGCGCAGAAGCTAACCAACGCGACCGGTCAGGGCAAGTCAGTCTGATACAGGTAAGCCCGTTCTCGTTGACACGGCGTTTGGTTGCGAGAATAGTGGCAGGCGCTGGTCAAAATGTCGGTACCCGATCCGCAATCGGAACTTCAATCAATGCAGGGTGGGGTCCTGCTAATTCGTTTCCGACCCGGGAGCATCGTTGGCGCTCCAGCGTCCGACAGTTGGTTGGTTTATTCACACTGAGTTCTGGGAGGAACAGGCGATGAGAACGGGTCTTTACGAGAAACTGGTTCGTGCTGGCGCCACAAGGCGCGACATATTGAAGGGTGCGGCCAGCATGGCCGCAATCGCAGCAGCATCTGGTGCAGGGCTCGGCGCCTTGACGCGCCCGGCTTCCGCTGCAAGCGAACTTCGCTCCAAAATCCTGCAGATCCCCGGCGTCGGCAAAGGCCAGCCGACGGATGCCGATTTCCAGAAGGTCGGCGAGCTCTGCCTCGAAGCCACCAAGGCCAACGTCAAGGAAGGCGAATTCGCCGGCGTCGAGCTCTCCTTCATGGGCCTCAACAACCAGAACCTGCACAATGTGCTGTTCCGCGGCTTCCTGAAGCCGTGGGAGGCCTATACCGGGGCCAAGATCAACTGGATCGACCTGGCGCAGGCCGACTACAATCCGCGCCTGCAGCAGGCTATCGCCACGAACACAATCGACTTTGATATCGTCGAGATGGGCGCGCCTTTCGAAGGCGATGTCTGCGGCAAGGGCCTCACTTCCGAGATGCCCGACTGGGTCAGGAAGCAGATCGATATGGACGATCTGGTGGCCTATCTGAAGCCGCCGGTCGGCACCTGGAACGGCAAGCAGTATCGCGTTACCGTCGACGGAGACGCGCACAACTTCAACTACCGCACCGACGTGTTCTCCGACTCTGATCTGGCAGCAGCCTGGAAAGCCGATAGCGGCGACAAGGCAGGCCTGACGGAATGGGGCGTGCCGAAGACCTGGCAGCAAGTGCAGGTAGTGACCAAGTTCCTCAAGGGCAAGCAGGTGAAGGGCCAGGACGTCTACGGCTACCTCGACGCGCCCAAGCCCTGGGGCGGCTTCGGCTTCTATTTCCTCGGCAGCCGCGCCTCCGCCTATGCCAAGCATCCGGATGACAAGGCGTGGCTATTCGATCCGGATACCATGAAACCGCGCGTCAACAACCCGGCTTGGGTGCGCGCGATCCAGGACGTGATCGATGCGCTGCCTTCCGAGCCGCAAGATCAAATCAATGCCGACCCGAACCAGACCTGTTTCTCCCAATTCCTGGGCGGCACCGGTTCGATGCTGGCTTGGTGGGGAGACGCGGGCTCGAATGCGAAAACTAACGATTCGTCGGTCGTCGGCGATGTCACAGGCTTCTCGATCCTGCCAGGCTCCGACGATGTCTACAATTCCAAAACTGGCAAGTGGGACAAACTGGCCAGCGGCCCGAACTATGCGCCGAACTGCGCCTATCTCGGCTGGGGCGTCTATGTCATGGCCCGCGTCGACAGTGACGAGAAGAAGAAAAAGGCCGCCTGGTCTGCGGCAGCCCATCTCGGCGGCAAGGACCTCTCGCTCTGGTGCGCCGCATATCCATCGGGCTTCCAGCCCTACCGCAATTCCCATTTCGACATTCCGGAATGGGTGGCGGCCGGCTACGACGAGGCGTTCATCACCTCCTACCTCAAGTCGGAGGCCGACAGCTACAACCATCCGAATGCGGCGATCGAGCCGCGCATCCCCGGCATCTTCCAATACTACAGCGCCGCCGAGGACATCCTGGCCAACACCTTCGCCGGCAAGATGAAGGCGCAGGAAGGCGCCGACGCCATTGCGGCGGCCTGGGAGAAGCTGACCGATCAGATCGGCCGCGACAACCAGATCAAGCTCTACAAGGCCTCGCTCGGCATGTAGGTTGGCTTATAAACCGTGGTTCGGCGGCGCAAAGCCGCCGGACCTGACCGGCCGGCAAAGGGCCTTCTGTGAACGGACGGGACGCGTGGCTAACCAGACTTTGCCCACCAATGCGTGGCCGGCAGACGCCGCCCCTTACGATCTGATTTCACCGAGCCGCAAACGCCTGGGCTGGGCTTTGATGGCTGCTGCAACTCTCGGTCTGCTGGCGGTGATCGCGCTGGAGATCCTGTACAAGACCGAAGCCGACACCGTCGGCTTCGAAACCTGGCGCCCGGTCGTCTACGCCTATGTGCTGTGGGGCGTGGCTATCGGCATCGGCCAGGTGCTGACGCGCGGCGAAGACGGCCAGCGTGCGCTGTTCCTGCTGCCGGCGCTGCTGTTCACCATCGCCATGGTGATCTTCCCGACGCTGTTCGGTTTCTACATCGCGCTCACCGACTGGAATCTCAGCTCCTTCAGTGGACGCAGGTTCAACGGGCTCGCCAATTTCTGGCAGATGCTGGGCGATCCCTACTACCGCAATGCGCTGTTCAACATGGTGCTCTATGTGCTGGCGGTGGCGGTCGAATATGTCATTGCCTTCGGCCTGGCGCTGCTGCTTAACGCGCAGATCCGGGCACGAAAATTCTTCCGCGTCGTCTTCCTCTTACCCTTGATGTTGTCGCCGGTCGCGGTGTCGTGGATGATCGGCAAATCGCTGATGGAATACCGGTTCGGACCGGCAGCGACGCTGGCGCGCCATCTCGGCTGGGAGAATCCAGCCTTCTTCAGCGATCCGATCATCGCGCGCATCGCAATCATGGTGCTGGATGCCTGGACGTTCATTCCGTTCATGATGATCATGCTGCTGGCCGGGCTGCAGGCGATGTCGCGCGAGGTGCTCGAAGCCGCCCGCGTGGACGGCGCCAATGTGTGGCAGACCTTCTGGCAGGTCACCTTCCCGCTGATGCTGCCGGTGTCGGTGACGGCGGTGATCCTGCGCATCATCTTCAAGCTGAAGCTTGCCGACATCATCATCACGGTGACATCGGGAGGCCCGGGCGGCGCCACCGATTCCGTGTCGAGCTTCATCTATCGCGAATACCGCGACCGCTCGAATGTCGGCTACGGAACCATGCTGGCGATGGCCTACCTAGTGATCATCATCGTGTTCGTCACGTGGCTGTTGAAATTTGCCAACCGTTTCGTGCGCAATGTGAATTGAAGCAGGGCGGGTCAATTGAAGCAAGATCGGGTGAATTGAAGCAAGATGAGCGTACTCACCACCGAATATGTAGCCTCGGAGATCCGCTCGCCGGCGAGCTTCCTCGCCAGCCGCTTCTTCATCTACGCGGCGCTGGCGTTCTGGGCGTTCGTCTGCCTGTTCCCGATCTACTGGACGATCACGACCTCGTTCAAAACCGCGGTCGACGTCACCCAAGGCCATCTGATCCCCTTCGTCGACTTCCAGCCGGACTGGAAGGGCTGGCGCTCGCTCGGCCTGTCGCCGGACTCGATCTTCCAGACCTCGACGGTGCGCGAGGAGTTCCTCAAGCGCTTCATGAATTCGGTGATCACCTCGGTCGGCGCATCGAGCCTGGCCATCGTCATCGGCAGCCTCGCCGCCTACGGGCTCACCCGCTATCGCTACCATTTCGCCTGGTTCAAGAACGAGGACATCTCGTTCTTCTTCCTGTCGCAGCTGATCCTGCCTCCGGTGGTGCTGGCACTGCCCTTCCTGGTGCTCTACCGTGAAGTCGGCCTGCTCGACACGCGCGTCGGGCTGATCCTGCTCTACACGCTGATGGTGCTGCCGATCGTCATCTGGATCATGCGCGACCAGTTCAACTCCATCCCGGTCGAGCTCGAGGAAGCAGCGCTCGTTGACGGGTTGTCGATCTGGGGAGCCTTCTTCCGCATTGTCATGCCGATCGCGCTGCCCGGCATGGTCGCCGCCTTCATCCTGGCAATGGTTTTGTGCTGGAATGAATATTTCTTCGCGGCCCTTTTGACATCGACCGATGCCAAGACCATCCCCGTCATGGTGGCGAGCCAGACCGGCTCGCAAGGCATCAACTGGTGGTCGATGGCAGCGCTTGCCACGGCGGCCATCGCCCCGCTTGCGGTCATAGGCATTGCGCTTGAGCGCTATCTGATCATGGGCATGACCGCGGGAGCGGTGAAGTAGGCATGGCGATGCCGGCCAGCGCCCTGATCGGCTGTTGATCGCCGAGTACAGTGTTGATAGGCGTGGGGCGAGCATGCCCCGAGTTTGTTTGCGCCTACATCGCCTCCGACGGCGCAAAGAAGCAATTTTCGTGCTCCTCTGTCGGATGCAGGCAGATGTGGAAGTTGTCGTCTCCTGACGGAATGACACTGTCGTAGGGAACGAAGTATCGGTTCTGGTGGGTGACTTTCTGATGGTCACCTGGCCGCAGAATGATCACATAGCCGTCGGCCTGCGGTGTTACGGTCATGCTGGGAATCCTGCCGCACTCTCCTGTCGTTGGATTGCCGTGACAGCAGGCTGGCGGATAAGTCCAGCCGCTATCGGCATTGTGCGCAAACACAGAAACATTCTGAACTGCTGCAGCCGTGACGATCACGCCTGCCAAGCTTGCCATACGTCGTTTTCCGACCTCGTGCACCGAGCGGCTCCAGGGCCTAAAGGCATTGCCGGAGCGATAGTATACCATTACCGATTGCTAATATATAAGAAGCGGTCTCCTGATAGTCCCGTTCGAAAGGAGCCCGCTAGCTTGAAAGCGTGGCGCGCAGGTGGTCGAGGATCATGGCGACACCCTTTCGTCCCAACTCCGCCGAAGCATCCTTGGCGCTCGCCGTGTACCAGCCGGTATTGTCGGCGTAATGGCTGGCATCCACCGTTTCAGGACATAGCGCCAGCATCAGCGAGGTCTCGCCAATGCCGGCATGGTCGAACGGGTACTTGCCGTTCATAGGCACCGGCATCAGTGGATGCACCTGCACCCAGTTGAAGAAATTGGCGCCTTCGGCGTGCTCGGCATAGTAGTCGGCCATCGCCTCGGAGCCCCACCAGCCTTCGCCGCGTTCCTTCTCGAGAAAGCGGAAGATCGCCTGGCGGCCGGCGGTCTTGAACGCCAGATCGGTCGGCATGCCGGCGGTGAAATTCTCGGTCTGGTGGTGGATGATGGCGTGGATGTTGCGAAAGCCGATGCGCAGCAGGCTGTAGAACAGCTCCTCGCCGAACGGTGCCAGCGCATTGCCGCCGACCTGCACCGAGCCGCTGCCCTCCGGCGGCGCCACAGCGTAGCTCGCAGCACCGTAGTAGAAGGGTGGCAGGATGACGACGTCCCTCTCCTTTTCGAACAGCTCCAGCGTCTTGATGACGGCCAGCGTGTCCATGCCGACCGCCATGTGCTCGCCATGGTATTCGAGCACGCCGAGCGGCAGGGCGAGCGGCCAGTTCTCGGCGATCGCCCTGCGGATCTGGTGAGGCAGCATCAGTTCGTAGCGCATGATCTATTCCATGTTGGTGTGGCGGGCGCGCATGGCGTCCGGCGACGCGCCGATCAAGTCCTTGAGCTTCAGCACCATCACCTCTAACAGCAGGAACAATGCGCCTTCAAAGACCGAACCCATCGGCAGCACCGACGTCTTCCGCGCTCCCTGGTCGCTGGCCATGGTCTGCGCGGGCATGAGCAGCGTGAAATCGGCGCGCTTTGCCGCGCTGCCATCGTCCTGGGCCGTCAGCAGCAGGTTGGTCGCGCCTGCATCGTGCGCGACCTGCATGAGGGTTAGCACGGTCGAGGTTTCTCCGGGTCCGGAACTGACCAGGAAGACATCGCCTGATCCCAAGGGCGGCGTGGTCATGTCGCCGACGACGGCGACCGGGAGACCCAAATGGTAGAGCCGCATGGCAAAACCCTTGACCTGCAAGGCCTCGCGGCCACAGCCATAGACGACGATCTGCCTGGCGCCGGCCAGCATCTTGCAGGCAGCATCGATCCGGCGCTCATCGACGCGCGCCAGCACGCTGCCGAGTTCGTCAAGCGCGGTCCCGAACAGGCCTTTGCTCTTGTCGGTCACGGCAAACCTGCCATTGAAAATCATCCTGGGAGTTGCGCTCTTGCTGCCACGAACAGCTTGATTTCGTTCATGCTAGCAATCGCGAAAATGCGTGTCCAACGCTGCGCGGCGCTTTTGCCTGATCACAGGCATGATAATGTCATGCAGACAAATCAAGTGAGGCAAACGGCAGGATATGAAGACACGGCATTTCGACCGCATCGGCAATGGCGGCATCAGCTTCACCGAACTCGGCTTCGGCACGGCGCCGCTTGGCAATCTCTACCGTGCCGTCTCGGACGAGGATGCCAACGCCACGCTGGAGGCCGCCTGGGCGACTGGCTGCCGCTACTACGACACTGCGCCGCTCTACGGGCTTGGACTGTCGGAAACGCGGCTCAACCCTTTCCTGCGCGGCAAGAAGCGCGACGACTATGTGCTGTCGAGCAAGGTCGGCCGCATCATGCGCGTCTGCCCTCCGGAAGAGCGCACCGGCATCGGCAAGTTCTTCGACACGCCTTCGCGCCGCGAGGTGTACGACTACAGCTATGACGGCGTCATGCGCTCGTTCGAAGCCTCGCTGGAGCGCCTCGGCGTCGACCGTATCGACATCCTCTTCGTACACGATGTCGACATCTTCACCCATGGCAGCAAGGAAGCGTCCGACCGGCGCATCGAAGAATTCATGCGCTCCGGCTATTACGGTTTGCTCTCGCTGCGCGACCAGGGCGTGATCAAGGCATTCGGCGGAGGCATCAATGAGTGGCAGGTTGCGCAGACGCTGGCCGAGCGCGGCGATTTCGACCTGTTCCTGCTTGCCGGGCGCTACACGCTGCTGGAACAGGAGGCGCTGACATCCTTCCTGCCGCTTTGCCAGGCGCGCGGCATCGGCATCGTTCTGGGCGGGCCCTACAACTCCGGCATCCTGGCGACGGGACCGAAGCCCGGCGCGTACTACAACTATTCCGAAGCGCCGAAGGACATCCTCGACCGGGTCGCCGCCATCGAAAGCGTCTGCAAGCGCCACGGCGTGCGCCTGATCGAGGCCGCGCTGCAATTCCCGCTGCTGCACCCCTCGGTCGTCTCGGTGATCCCCGGTGGCCAGCGGCCGAGCGAAGTCGAGAGCAACCGTTCGCTGCTCGATGCAAAACTGCCCGCAGCGCTTTGGGCCGATCTCAAGAAGGAAGGCCTCATGCGCACCGAGGCGCCGACCGCATAACCCAGTCGCCATGCGCATCGGCGTCGGGCACAAAAATGAAAAGCCGGGCAAGCCCGGCTTTTCTGGTCTCTGAAAAGAAAAAAGGCGCTTAGTTGACTGCGTCCTTGAGGGCTTTGCCGGCCGAGAACTTCGGCACGGTGCGTGCCGGGATCTTCACTTCGGCGCCGGTCTGAGGATTGCGGCCGGTCGACGCCGCACGCTTTGACACGGTGAAATTGCCAAAGCCGACAAGCCGGACATCGCCGCCCTTCTTCAGTTCGCCGCTGATCACGGAAAATACGGCATCGACCGCCGACTGCGCGTCACCTTTCGAAATGCTCGCGGCGTCGGCGACAGCGGACACCAGTTCGTTCTTGTTCATAAAAATTCCCTTCCATGAGAACACCGGAACTTACGACTCATCCGGCAGGAAACGGACTTTAGAAAGAAGCGTTGCCGCAACCAAGTCGCAAAGCCGTGAAAAAAGCGGAAAAAGCCCGGAATTCCGGGGTTTTTCACATGAAAAAGCCGGGCGCGAAGCCCGGCTCTCTGTTTGTGCATTGCAACCTTGGCGAAAACCAACGCATGGCTCCGAAAAACGCAGCCGGTTTTCGGAAAGGGCCATGCGCAAGTCCAAGTCCTAGAGCGTCCTTTGCTCGTCCAAGCGGACGCGCACCGCTCTAGTGCGCAAGCGTCTTCCCGGCATCGTCCGTGGTGTCGGTCGCGGCCGGAGGATTCACCGGCTCGATCCATTCGATCGCCTCCGGCATACGCACCAGCGCGTGGCGCAACACTTCACCGACCCGTGCGACCGGAATGATCTCCATGCCGTTCTTCACGTTGTCCGGAATGTCCGCCAGATCCTTGGCGTTGTCTTCCGGGATCAGCACCTTCTTGATGCCGCCGCGCAATGCGGCAAGCAGCTTCTCCTTCAGGCCGCCGATCGGCAGAACCCTGCCGCGCAGCGTGATCTCGCCGGTCATCGCCACATCCGCCTTGACCGGAATGCCGGTCAGAACGGAGACGATTGCGGTCGCCATCGCCACGCCGGCCGACGGTCCGTCCTTGGGCGTCGCACCTTCCGGAACGTGCACGTGGATGTCGCGCTTGTCGAACAGCGGCGGCTCGACGCCGAAATCGATGGCACGGGAGCGGACATAGGAAGCCGCCGCCGATATCGATTCCTTCATCACGTCGCGCAGATTGCCGGTCACCGTCATGCGGCCTTTGCCGGGCATCATGACGCCTTCGATCGTCAGCAACTCGCCGCCGACTTCCGTCCAGGCGAGCCCGGTAACGACACCGACCTGATCGTCAGCCTCGACCTGGCCGAAGCGGAAGCGCGGAACACCGAGGTAGTCGGCGAGGTTCGCCGCCGTGATGTCCACCGTCTTCTTCTTCGTCTTCAGGATCTCGGTCACCGCCTTGCGGCCGAGCTTCATCAGCTCGCGCTCCAGGCTTCTGACGCCCGCTTCACGGGTGTAGGTCTGGATGATGGCGCGGATCGCGTCCTCGCCGACGGAGAACTCCTTCGGCTGCAGGGCATGGTCGCGCACCACCTTCGGCATCAGGTGCCGCTTGGCGATCTCGATCTTCTCGTCCTCGGTATAGCCGGCGATACGGATGATCTCCATGCGGTCCATCAAGGGCGCAGGGATGTTCAGCGTGTTCGCCGTCGTCACGAACATCACGCTCGACAGGTCGTATTCGACCTCGAGGTAATGGTCCATGAACGTCGAGTTCTGTTCGGGATCGAGGACCTCGAGCAGAGCCGATGACGGATCGCCACGGAAGTCCTGGCCCATCTTGTCGATCTCGTCGAGCAGGAAGAGCGGGTTGGACTTCTTCGCCTTCTTCATCGACTGGATGACCTTGCCGGGCATCGAGCCGATGTAGGTGCGGCGGTGGCCACGGATCTCGGCCTCGTCACGCACGCCGCCTAGCGCCATGCGGATGAATTCGCGACCGGTCGCCTTGGCGATAGACTTGCCGAGCGAGGTCTTGCCGACGCCGGGAGGGCCGACGAGGCACAGGATCGGCCCCTTCAGCTTCTTCTGACGGCTTTGCACGGCAAGGTACTCGACGATGCGGTCCTTGACCTTGTCGAGGCCGAAATGGTCGGTGTCGAGCACGTTCTGCGCGAAAGCCAGATCCTGCTTGACCTTGGAGTTCTTGCCCCACGGGATCGACAGGATCCAGTCGAGATAATTGCGCACGACCGTCGATTCGGCCGACATGGGCGACATCGTCCTGAGCTTCTTCAACTCGGCTTCCGCCTTTTCGCGGGCCTCCTTGGAGAGCTTGGTTTTCTTGATGCGAGCCTCGATCTCGGCGGCTTCGTCGCGGCCGTCCTCGCCCTCGCCGAGTTCCTTCTGAATCGCCTTCATCTGCTCGTTGAGGTAGTATTCGCGCTGCGTCTTCTCCATCTGGCGCTTGACGCGCGAGCGGATGCGCTTCTCCACCTGCAGGACCGAGATTTCGGCCTCCATGAAGCCCATCGCCTTTTCCAGACGCTCCTTCACCGAGAGCGTGGCCAGCATTTCCTGCTTTTCAGGGATCTTGATGGCGAGATGCGAAGCGACCGTGTCGGCGAGCTTGGAATAGTCGTCGATCTGGCTGGCGGCACCCACCACTTCGGGCGAGATCTTCTTGTTCAGCTTGACGTAGTTTTCGAAGTCGGTGACGACGGAACGAGCCAGCGCCTCGACCTCGACCTCTTCCTCCTCCGGCTCGACCAGTGCCGAGGCGCGGGCCTCATGGAAGTCGGGACGGTCGGTGAACGAAACGATTTTCGCGCGCGAGGCGCCTTCGACCAGAACCTTGACGGTGCCGTCGGGCAGCTTCAGCAATTGCAGCACATTGGCGAGCGTGCCGATGTCGAAGATGGCATCGGGCTCGGGATCGTCGTCTGCGGCATTCATCTGGGTGGCAAGCAGGATCTGTTTTTCCTGACCCATCACCTCTTCCAGCGCCTTGATCGACTTCTCACGCCCGACGAAGAGCGGAACGATCATATGCGGGAATACCACGATGTCGCGCAGTGGGAGGACTGCGAAGACGCCGTCGCTGGGTGCCTTGGATATTTTGGCCATTGTCCAACCTTTCATGTCGCGGTCGCCAATCAGCCAACCGCGAATCTTATATTAACGACCGGGGATCGTTCCGCCTACCATCGTTTGTGACGGGATTTTTACAGCACAGAAATCGGGCACCTCGGCCTTCTCCATTTAGTTGGATGCACGATCCCCAAAGATCAAGGGGCGAGTCCAAATCCGTAGCTCCAGCGTGCCTGCAAGTGACACATTTGCGACGACCACACCGAACGTCCTGCAAAAAACCTGCGCGACAGCAAAACGGCGCCTTGCGGCGCCGTTTCAGAACTTCGCTGCGGGCTCATGTCAGGCGCTGACATTGCCCTTCTTTTCCTTCTGCTCGGAGTAGATATAGAGCGGCCGGGCGCTGCCGGTCACCACCTCCTCCGAAATTACCACCTCGCGCACGCCCTCGAGCGCCGGGAGTTCGAACATCGTGTCGAGCAGGATCGCTTCCATGATCGAACGCAGGCCGCGCGCGCCGGTCTTGCGCTCGATGGCGCGCTTGGCGATCGCCGACAGCGCGTTCTCGTGGAAGGTCAGGTCGACATTCTCCATCTCGAACAGCCGCTGATACTGCTTGACCAGCGCGTTCTTCGGCTCGGTCAGGATCTGGATCAGCGCCGGCTCGTCGAGATCTTCCAGCGTCGCCAGGACCGGCAGACGGCCGACAAACTCGGGGATGAGACCGAATTTCAGCAAATCCTCGGGCTCGACCAGGCGGAAGACATCGCCGGTGCGGCGATCCTCGGGCGAGGCGACAATGGCACCGAAGCCGATCGACGTCTTGCGGCCGCGATCCGAGATGATCTTGTCCAGCCCGGCGAAGGCGCCGCCGCAGATGAACAGGATGTTGGCGGTGTCAACCTGCAGGAACTCCTGCTGCGGATGCTTCCTGCCGCCCTGCGGCGGCACGGAGGCGACGGTGCCTTCCATGATCTTCAACAGCGCCTGCTGCACGCCCTCGCCCGACACGTCGCGGGTGATCGAAGGGTTGTCCGACTTGCGCGAAATCTTGTCGATTTCGTCGATGTAGACGATGCCGCGCTGGGCCCGCTCGACATTGTAGTCGGCCGACTGCAACAGCTTGAGGATGATGTTTTCGACGTCCTCGCCGACATAACCGGCTTCGGTCAGCGTCGTCGCATCAGCCATGGTGAAGGGCACGTCGATGATGCGGGCGAGCGTCTGCGCAAGCAGCGTCTTGCCGCAACCGGTCGGGCCGATCAGCAGGATGTTGGACTTCGCCAGTTCGACATCGTTGTTCTTGCCGGCATGCGCGAGGCGCTTGTAGTGGTTGTGGACCGCCACCGACAGCACGCGCTTGGCGTAGGGCTGGCCGATGACATAGTCATCGAGAACCTTGAGGATCTCCTGCGGTGTCGGCACGCCTTCGCGCGACTTCACCATCGAGGTCTTGTTCTCCTCCCGGATGATATCCATGCAAAGCTCGACGCACTCGTCGCAGATGAAGACCGTCGGACCGGCGATCAGCTTGCGCACTTCGTGCTGGCTTTTGCCGCAAAACGAGCAGTAAAGCGTGTTCTTGGAATCGCCGCTGTTGTTGCCGACCTTGCTCATTTTCATGTCCTTTCATGGCCGCCCGCCGATGGTCTGGCTGAAAGGGCGCATTCTCTATCTATCGCGGGAATCCGCCGCCGCCAGTGTGTCCCGGCTCCCGCAACGCTTCCCTACGAAACACAAATCAGAAAACGTGGCAATGATTCGCGACAACCCCGCATAAAGCTAAGCCGCCGAAACTCAACATAGGCTTAACGTAGGCAATCCTGTCCCCCGAGGGAACAGCCAATTGTGGCCGAAATGCCGCAAGACACGCCAAAAGCGCGTGATGGCGCCATCCAGCTGCCAATAAGCCCTTATACCAGAGCGACTTCTGCCGCCTCGCGCGACGAAATGACCTTGTCGATGAGACCGAAGTCCCTGGCCTCGTCGGCGGTCATGAAATGGTCGCGGTCGAGCGTCCTTTCAATCTCTTCGTAGCTTTTGCCGGTGTGCTTGACATAGACCTCATTGAGGCGGCGCTTCAGCTTGATGATGTCCTGCGCATGGCGTTCGATGTCGGACGCCTGGCCCTGGAAACCACCGGAAGGCTGGTGAACCATGATGCGGGCGTTCGGCGTGGCAAAGCGCATGTCCTTGTGGCCGGCGGTCAGGAGCAGCGAGCCCATCGAGGCCGCCTGGCCGATGCAGAGCGTCGACACGGCCGGCTTGATGAACTGCATTGTGTCGTAGATCGCCATGCCCGAGGTGACGACGCCGCCGGGCGAGTTGATGTAGAGATTGATTTCCTTCTTCGGATTCTCGGCTTCGAGGAACAGCAGCTGCGCGCAGACCAGCGTCGCCATGCCGTCCTCGACCGGACCGGTGATGAAAATGATGCGCTCCTTGAGGAGACGCGAGAAAATGTCATAGGCCCGCTCGCCGCGATTGGTCTGTTCGACCACCATCGGAACGAGGTTCATGTAGGTTTCGACGGGGTTTTTCATCAGATATCTCTTATCTCGCGGTGGGATTCCGGCGCCGGCAGTGCTGGCAGATCGGGCAGAATCGGTTCTGGATCGGTATTCCGTAAATAGGATGCCGGCTCATCCTTGTGCAAGGCCGACCCCTCCTAGCCATCTGGGTAAGTCGAATCAAGCTTCCTGACCAAGGATTCGCAGGGACAGGTGCTCCTGCGAGCCTATAGCCGTACCGCCATTACCGCAGGGTAGCTGTTTCTTGACCGCGTCCGAGGCATTGCCAGGACTAGGTTGGCCGCCGGCGGCGTTCAGGCCACCTCCGCCCGCAGCCAGCGCTTCAGGCCGGCGACATCGCGATTGCCGACGGCGGCGGCAACGCGCCGGCCAACCGCCGCGCCGAACTTGTAGCCATGGCCGGAGCAGGCCGAAACGATCAGGCATTTTCCTCGCTCATGGGCGAAGAACTTCTCGTCTGATGTGAAGGTGTAGGCGCAGGTGACGACCTTGGTCACCCTGTATTCCTCGATCCGGGCGATCGGCGGCGAGAACAGGTTACGGATCGCCTCGCCTTCGCCCGCCACCGGCTGACGGTTCCAATCGGCATCGCTGGTCGGCACCCTGTGCAGCCCGGAACCGAATTTCATACCGGCGCCGCCGGAGGGCGGGATCACATAGCCGTCGACCGCGCCGCCGATATCGAGGACAACCGGTGAAACCTGCCAGGCCGCTCTCAAGTCGGCCGGCGGTTCGACATAGGCGAGCGCGGTTCGATAGGTCTTCAGTTCGCCGTCCAGCTCCGGGAATAGTTTCAACACCCACGCTCCTGCCGTGACGATGATGCGGTCGGCCTGCATCGTGTCGCCGCTTTCGAGCACGAGGCGGCCGGCTTCGGCATCGATTGCCGTCACTTTGCTGTGCTCGTACACATTGGCGCCGTTGGCACGCAGCCAGGCGGCAAGGCCGGAAGCTATCTTGCGGCAGTGGAGCGCGCCGCCTTCCGGCGAATAATAGGCATAGCGGAACGTGCCTGGCTCGAGAAACGGCCAGCGTTTCACCGCCGCGTCCGGCTCCAGCAATTCGAAAGGAAAATTGCCCTCTTCGAGGCCCTCGCGGTATTCCTCGGCCTCGTCGCCCGGCTCGCGCGAAATGCAGACAAATCCGCGCGCATCGAGATGGCTTTCGCCGAGATCGGCCCACAAATCGTCCCAGGCCTGATAGGCTTCGGTGATCAGCCGGCCGTAGCCGGTTCCGGCGCGGTAGGCGCGGCGGATGATGCGATGATGGTCGCCCGACGCGGCCAGCGGATTGGGGATCGGTCCCTGCTCGACGATCGACACGCTGTGGCCGGCCTTGACCAGCGACCACGCGGTGGAGAGACCGGCAATACCCGCGCCGACAACGATCACATTCATCAAATCAGACTTTCCGCAGCGGTATCGGCTGGCTCAACGCATTGGGTTGCGGGCGCCAACATACGGTCTGGAAACAGGCTGGCAAGCCGCGCTATTGGTCTGGCATGAGCAAATTGGCGCCGCCCTCCCTGGCCTTTGATCCAGCCACTCGCCGCCTGCGGCTTGACCCGCACGAGCCGGCCTTTTTTCAGAACCCGTACGAGGCCTATGCCTTTCTGCACGGCGCATCGAATGCATTCTTCTGGGAGGAATTCGGCTTCTGGTGCTTTGGTGGCTTCGACGACGTCAACCGGCTGCTGCGCGACCGGCGCTTCGGCCGCCAGAACCCGGCCGGCATTCCAGACAGCCGCGGCATCGGCGAGGACCGCAGCCATCTCAGGGCATTCGACGGCATCGAAGCCAATTCGATGCTGGAACTGGAGCCGCCGGTGCACACGCGGCTCAGAACACTGGTCAACCGCGCCTTCGTCTCGCGGCAGGTCGAACGGCTGCGGCCGCGAGTCGAAGCGCTCGCCAACGAGTTGATCGACCGTTTCCAACCGGGCAAGACCGTCGACTTGTTGCCGGCCTTCGCGGCGCCGCTGCCGATCACCATCATTGCTGAAATGCTCGGGGTGCCGGTCGAGATGGGGCCGCAACTGCTCGACTGGTCGCACCGAATGGTTGCCATGTACATGCATGGCCGCACGCGCGAAACCGAGGAGACGGCCAACCGCGCGGCGGGCGAATTCGCCGATTTCCTGCGCGGTTGCGTCAACGAGCGGCGCAAGAACCCCGGCGACGACCTGCTGTCGCTGCTGATCTCGGCGCAGGAGGACGGCCAAAAACTGTCGGAGGACGAAATGGTGTCCTCGGCGATCCTGCTGCTTAATGCCGGTCACGAAGCGACGGTGCACCAGACCGGCAATGCCATCCGCTCGATCCTGGCGCAAGGCGGCGATGTCAGCCGCTTCTTCGGTTCACCCGAAGCGACCGCGGCCACGGTCGAGGAATGCCTGCGCTTCGACGCGCCGCTGCACATGTTCACGCGCTACGCCTACCAGGAGATCGAAGTTGCCCCCGGCATCGTCGTGCAGCCGGGCCAGACGATCGGGCTGCTGCTGGGCATGGCCAATCATGACCCGCGCGCCTTTGCCGAACCGCAAGCCTTCCGGCCCGGCCGTTCGGACCAGAAGAACGTGTCCTTCGGCGCCGGCATTCATTTCTGCATCGGTGCGCCGCTGGCCCGGCTCGAATTGCAGGTGTCCCTGAAAACCCTGTTCGAACGCCACCCAAAGCTCCATCTTGCCGAAAGCCCAAGCTTCCGCGACACTTACCACTTCTATGGGCTGGAAACGCTCGCCGTCGGCTTTTGACGATCGCGGGTTGGCCGCCGGCCTATTTCAACCATGGCGCCCTGTGCGGCTGCCTTGCCCGCGAAATGCTGGCCCAGGGCATCGGCCAGGAAGGGCTCGATCTCCTGGCGCAGTATTATTGCGACGAGATCTCCGATGCGGCCTGCCTCAGCCAGTTTCCAGTGAAATAGTCATACCCAGGCAGTGCAAGCTTGGCTCGATCCTCGCGGGGGAGCCTGAAAGCCGTTGCTGGCAGGCCCCTGTTGATCCATGCCAAATCGCAAGATCGGTCGAGCGCGATATATCCCGAAAGGCCTAACTGGTGTCGTCACGGAGGAAGAGACGTTGAAGGCCGCACTTGAAAACTACCAGGCCCGAATGCAGCGAGTGCTGGACCATATAGACCAGCATCTGGATGACGATCTGAGCCTGGAGGCGTTGAGCGGTGTCGCGGCGTTCTCGAAATACCATTTCCACCGGCAGTTCACGTCCACCTTCGGGGTGTCCGTGCATCGCTATGTCCAGCTCGCCCGCATGAAGCGTGCTTCGTACAGGCTTGCCGAGAGTGACGCCCAAAGCGTCACCGACATAGCCATGGATGCCGGCTACGACGCGCCGGATGCCTTCGCCCGCGCCTTTCGGCAACGGTTCGGACAATCGCCCTCGTCGTTCCGGAAGTCTCCGGACTGGGGGCCGTGGCTCATGGCCTTCGGGCCCCTCGAAAAAGCAAGGAACACGCTCATGCAGATAATCTTTGAACACGACGACGTGACGATCCGCGATGTGCCCCCGACGCCGGTGGCGATCATGGAGCACCGTGGAGACCGGGCGACGCTCCAGGACACCATCCAGCGGTTCATCGCCTGGCGGAAGGCCGCGGGCTTGTCGCCCGATACAAGCCCGACCTTCAACGTCTTCCGTTCCGAAAGGGAGCCCGCGGTCCCGGCTGACTATAGCATGGACATTTGTGCCGGGACCGACCAGCCGATCGAGGCGAATGACGCGCAGATGAAGGCTGGCGTGATCCCCGGCGGGCGCTGCGCGGTGCTGCGCTACCCCGGCAATACCAACAATCTCGAACCCGCAGCACTTTACCTTTATCGGGAATGGCTTCCGGCGAGCGGCGAGGAAGCACGCGACTTTCCGATCTATTGCCAACGGCATCTGTCCCATTTCCCGGAGGGGCCGCTACGCGAAGTGGTCGTTGAACTCTTTCTGCCTTTGAAATAACTTGGCAGGACAGCGGCTTGTCCCTTCCGCTCGCGAGAAGCGGACAGGTTGCTGTCCGTCGCTCCCGTCATGCCGCATTGATGAGTTCACGGCCCGCGCGGTCGGCAGGCCGCCAATGTCTGCTGTACCGCCGCGCGGAACCGCACCGGCATTTCGCCAGAATCGTTGCGACGCGAGATCAAAGCTTGATCACGTATTCCTTGCGAGTCGTTTCAAGCACTTCCCAGCTGCCATTGAAGCCGGGCCTCAGCACAAAGCTGTCGCCAGTCTTGACGGTGCGCGCTTGCCCACCGTCCTCCGCGATCACCGAAACGCCGGACAAGATGTGGCAGAACTCCCACTCGTCATAGACGATGCGCCACTTGCCGGGGGTCGATTCCCAGATGCCGGCATAGAGCCCGCCGTCGCGCTCCTCGACGTTCCAGGTGCGGAATTTGGGATCGCCCGAGATCAGCCGATCCGGTGCCGGCGCGCCAGATTCAGGCTCGACGCTGTCCGTCGATATTGTCAGGTAATGCGCCGACAAGACTTGCCTCCATGAAAAGAGCCGGCGCTGCGCCCGGCTCACCCCCACCCCGGCGCTGCGCGCCGACCCTCCCCACAAGGGGGAGGGTAAAAAGATCAGACCTTGGCGAGCGCCTGTTCGAGGTCGGCGACGATGTCGTTGACGTCCTCGATGCCGATCGACAGCCGCACCGTGTCCGGTCCCGCGCCGGCCTTGACCTTCTGCTCGTCGGAAAGCTGGCGGTGCGTGGTCGACGCCGGATGGATGACTAGCGACTTGGTGTCGCCGACATTGGCGAGATGCGAGAACAGTTCGAGCGCTTCGACGAATTTGACGCCGGCGTCATAGCCACCCTTCAGCGCGAAGGTGAACACAGCACCGGCGCCCTGCGGCGAGTATTTCTTCTGCAGCGCGTTGTTCTTGTCGCTGGGAAGGCCGGGGTAGTTCACAGACGCGACCTTGGGGTGGTTGGACAGCCAGGCTGCGATCGTGACGGCATTGTCGCAGTGACGCTGCATGCGCAGCGGCAAAGTTTCCAGGCCGGTCAGGATTAGGAAGGCGTTGAACGGCGAGATCGCCGGGCCGAGATCGCGCAGGCCGAGCACACGCGCGGCAATGGCGAAAGCGAAATTGCCGAAGGTTTCATGCAGGACGAGGCCGCCATATTCGGGGCGCGGTTCCGACAGCATCGGGTATCTGCCCGACTTCGACCAGTCGAAGGTGCCGCCATCGACGATGGCGCCGCCGATCGAATTGCCGTGGCCGCCGATGAATTTGGTCAGCGAATGCACGACGATGTCGGCGCCATGCTCGATCGGCCGGATCAGGTAGGGTGAGGCCAGCGTGTTGTCGACGATCAGCGGCAGGCCGTGCTTGCGCGCGATATCACCGATCTTCTCGATATCGACAAAGGTACCGCCCGGATTGGCGAGGCTTTCGATGAAGATCGCCTTGGTTCTGTCGTCGATCTGGCTTTCGAAGGTCGAGATGTCGTTGGTATCGGCCCACCGCACCTCCCAGCCATAATTCTTGAAGGCATGGCCGAACTGATTGATCGAACCGCCATAGAGCTTGTTGGCGGCAACGAAATTGTCGCCAGGCTGCATCAGATTGTGGAACACGATCACCTGCGCGGCGTGACCGGAGGCGACCGCCAGAGCCGCCGTGCCGCCTTCGAGCGCCGCCATACGCTCTTCCAGCACCGCCTGCGTCGGATTCATGATGCGGGTGTAGATGTTGCCGAAGGCCTTCAGCCCGAACAGCGAGGCGGCATGGTCGGCATCGTCGAAGACGAAGGAGGTCGTCTGGTATATCGGCGTGGCACGAGCGCCGGTCGCCGGGTCGGGCTTGGCCCCGGCGTGAACGGCGAGCGTATTGAAACCTGGCGTGCGGGTCACTGAAAACCTCCCTGAAAAACCTTCTGAAATTCGCCGGGCATTCTTGGCGAAGCCCGGCCTCGAATGCAAAGAAGAAAATACCCTTCCGTGCAGGACCTTCTATCAAGTGGCTGGAAAATATGGTGTTTGCCGGAATAATTTTGCGCTGTTGCCCCTCGCCTACTTCTGGCGCACGCCGAAACTCTGGAATCCCGACCGCATCAGCGGCTTCTTCGACGACAGCACGCCGGAGTTGACGCCGGTCCAGCCGATCTCGCCGGACAGTTTGCCGTATTCGATCTTGGGGCAGCGGTTCATCACCACCTTGATGCCGGCGGCCTCGGCGCGCGCGGCGGCCTCGTCATGACGGATGCCAAGCTGCATCCAGATCACTTTCGGCAAGGGGTCGAGCCGCAACACCTCGTCGATGATGCCGGGCACAGCCGCCGGCGCGCGAAAAATGTCGACCATGTCGATCGGCTCCGGAATGTCGGCCAGCCTGGCATAAGTCATCCGGCCGAGGATTTCCTTGCCGGCCTGGCCGGGATTGATCGGGAACACCGAAAACCCCTTGGCCAGCAGATATTTCAGCACGAAATAGCTAGGCCGCACATCATTGGCGGATGCGCCGACCATGGCGACAGTCTTCACCGAATTGAGGATGCCGGCGATGTAGGTGTTGTCGTAGCTATCATGGTTCATGGCTCGTCCTCATACAACGCCTCGTCGAGAAAGCCATCCGGGTCATTGCTGAAATCGCGCATCATGCGGAAATGGTCAGTATCGCGAAAATCGGCGGGTTCCAGCCCGAAGCGGCTGATGCGGAACAGCCGCGCCCCGGGACAGGCCATCAGCAACGGCGCATGCGTCGCCATGATCACCTGCGCGGTGCCCGACTGGTCCATGCGCCGCAGCATCTTGAGCAGTTCGATCTGGCGCGATGGCGAAAGCGCGCTCTCGGGCTCGTCGAGGATGTAGATGCCTTGCCTGCGGCAGCGCTCCTCGAAAAAGCGGATGAACCCCTCGCCATGCGACCAGGACAGGAAGTCCGGCGGCGGCGGCTTGAACGGATCGTCCAGCGCCGCCTGGTCGAGATAACGAGCCACGGAATAGAAGGATTCGGCACGAAAGAACCAGCCGGCGGTGACCTTCGGCAGCCAGTGGCCGCGGAATGTGTTCGCCAGTGCGGCGCCGCTCTTGTCGACGGCGCTGGAATGGTCGACTGGCCGGTAGCCCTTGCCGCCGCCGGCTTCGTCATAGCCGGCCAATGCGCCGATCGCCTCGAGCAGCGTCGATTTGCCGGTGCCGTTCTCGCCGACGATAATGGTGATCGGCGTGGTGAATTCGAGTTCGAAGTCGTGGCCGCGAAACAGCGGCAGGTTCCAGGGGTATTTTTCCCAATCCTCGACCCTCGCGGGGTCGAGCAGGATACGCTTGAGATAGGGTGCCTTGAGCCGCGTCAGCTGCTTGCGGTAGGCCATCAATCGGGCAGCGAGATCGTGCCGTCTTCCGCGATCGGAAAGGCCGGATTGTGCGCCACTTCCCAGACATGCCCGTCGGCGTCGGCGAAATAGCCATACCAGCCGCCCCAGAAGGCGCGCCCGGCCGGCTTGACGATGCGGCCGCCGGCTTTCTCCGCCCTGGCGAGGACTTCATCGACCTCCGTGTCGGAACGGGTGTTGTAGGCGAGATAGATAGCGGACGGTGCGCCGGAAAAGGCAACACCCGAATCCTCCTCGGCGCTGGCGCGCGGAAACAGGCCGAGAATGACGCCGCCCATCTGGAAGAAGGCGACACCCTCGGTGATGCCGGTGTGACGGGTCAGCCCCATCGCTTCGTAGAAGCGCACGGCGCGGTCGAGATCGTCGGTGGCGATGGTGACAATGGAGATGCGGGGTTCCATGGTGCTGCTCCTATTCGTCCGCCCACTCCGGCTTGCGCTTGCCGATGAAGGCGCCGATGCCTTCCTCCGCGTCGCGCGCAAGCATGTTCTCGACCATGACTCGGCCGGTGTAGGCATAGGCGTCCGCCAGTCCCATTTCGGCCTGCGCGTAAAAGGCTTCCTTGCCGGTCTTGACCACCAAAGATGATTTGGCAGCAATGGTTTGCGCGTATTTGGTGACAATCTGATTCAGATACTCACGCGGCACGACGCGGTTGACCAGGCCGAATTCCTTGGCGGTTGCGGCATCGATCGTTTCGCCAGTCAGCAGCATCTCCATCGCATGCTTGCGCGAGACGTTGCGCGACAGCGCCACCATCGGCGTCGAGCAGAACAGACCGATGTTGACGCCCGGCGTGCAGAAGGTCGCTTCATGCGAGGCAATCGCCAGATCGCAACTGGCGACCAGTTGCAGCCCGGCGGCGGTGGCGAGGCCGTCAACTTCGGCAATCACGGGCAGCGGATGACGCACGATCGCCTGCATCAGCGCGGCACAAGCCGCAAACGTCTCTTCGAAGAAGGCCTTGCCATGATCGGCATCGGCGCGCCGCGCGGTCATTTCCTTGAGATCATGGCCTGCGCAGAACACCTTGCCAGACGCCGACAGAACGATGACGCGAACGGCCTTGGCGCGTTCGAGTTCCGCCGTCAGCGCCGCCATCACCGCAAGCGACAGGGCGTTGGCGGGCGGGTTGGCAAGCGTCAGGCGCAGCACGCCCTTGTCCAGCCTTGCGGCAACCGGACCGTCAACGGCAGCAGGCTTGATGGCAAGGATTTCGGCCATGGATAGGGTCTCCGCGATTCCGCTTGAGGCTGGCAGAGTATCTAATACCGGATCTGATTTCGTCCAACACCGATCGCTTGCACCAAGGACGAAGGTGTTGCCAGAAATGCCGCGCTGCGCCCATACAGGTACGCACAAAACGAGAGACCGACATGCCCGCCCAGACCAAACTCAAGCCGGTGCTGACCGCGGCACAGGTCAATGTGCTGATGGAAACTGTCTATCCGCAGCTCAACGAGCAGTTCAAATATTACGAGGCGATCGAGGTGTTTCCGGGTGGTTGCACCGTGCGGCTTAATGCAGGCGAGCGGCATCTGCGTCCCGGCGGCACCGTGTCCGGCCCGTCGCTGTTCACGCTGGCCGACATTGGCGGGTATGTCTGCGTGCTGTCGCATGCCGGACCGGATGCGCTTTCGGTGACCACCAATCTCAACATCAATTTCGTCCGCAAGGCCGAGGCCGGACCGATCGATGGTCACTGCCGCATCCTGAAGCTCGGAAAGAGCCTGATGGTGTTCGACATCGACATGGTTGCCGGCCCGGAAGGCCACACGATCGCGCACGCCACCGGCACCTACTCGATTCCGCCGAAGCGAAACGACGATTGAATTTTTCTTTGATGTGTATATATATGCGCATAGGTGATTTTTGCTCGAACGTGACAGCCGCAAGATCGTAAAGCGCCTCAAGGAGGATGGGTTCGAAATGATTTCCGTGCGCGGCTCGCACCACAAATTCCGGAAGGGCGAGATCGTGTTGATTGTTCCGCATCCCGAGAAGGATCTGCCGACCGGCACTGCTCGCGCTATCGCCAAGCAAGCTGGTTGGATCAAATAGGCTGACGCCCGGAGACCGCAATGAAGAATTATTTCGCCTTGGTCGACAAAGACCCCGACAGCGCTTTCGGCATCCGCTTTCCCGACATTCCCGGCTGCTTTTCGGCTGCGGACGCGGCGGAAGACATCGTGCCCAATGCCGTTGAATCCTTGCAATTGTGGGCGGAGGATATGCCCGTTCCCGAACCGTCCAGCCACGAAGCGATTGTCGCCCTCCCCGATATACGCAACGCGCTTGCCGAAGGCGGTTACTTGGTCTCGGTGCCGCTCATCGACAATGACAGCGCGGTCGTTCGGGCGAACGTGACTTTCGAGCGCGGTGTTTTGCGGGCGATCGACGCCGCCGCCCGCGAGCGCGGCATTACACGATCAGCCTTCCTTTCCAGCGCCGCTCGCAGGGAAATAGAGGCAAAGCACTGAGGCTGCCCCAGACAAGCGGCCGCAGATCGGTGTGGTAAAATAATACCTTTTTCCTAAACCTTTGTTTTTGCTGCGCTTTACCTGGTATTCCCCTTTTCCTATGCCTTGACGCCATAACCACCCTCGCCTATAAGCCGCTCACGAAGCAGCGGCCCGCAAAGGCCGCCGTTTTGTTGTTGGCGGCGGGCAAGCGCTTTTCGCCAATCCAAGCAACAAGAAACGCCTTCCCTCGTGAAGGTCCGAACCGAAAGCAGAAAACATGACAACCTTTTCGCAGAAGCCTGCGGATGTGGTGAAGAAGTGGATCCTGATCGACGCCGAAGGTCTCGTCGTCGGTCGTCTGGCCACTGTCATCGCCAATCATCTCCGCGGCAAGCACAAGCCGACCTTCACCCCGCATGTCGACGACGGCGACAATGTCATCGTCATCAATGCCGACAAGGTTGTGTTCACCGGCAAGAAGTTCACCGACAAGGTCTATTACTGGCACACCGGCCACCCCGGCGGCATCAAGGAGCGCACCGCGCGCCAGCTGCTCGAGGGCCGTTTCCCCGAGCGTGTCGTCGAGAAGGCCGTTGAGCGCATGGTGCCGCGTGGTCCACTCGGTCGTCGCCAGATGAAGAACCTGCGCGTCTATGCAGGCGCCGAGCATCCGCATGTCGCCCAGCAGCCCCAGGTTCTCGACGTGGCCAAGCTGAATTCCAAGAACAAGAAGGTCGCATAAGATGGCTGAGCTTTCCTCGCTCGCAGAACTGGGCGCCGCCACCGGCAACACCAATACGCAAGCCGCGGCCCCCGTCCACGTCCAGAAGCTCGACAAGTCGGGCCGCGCCTATGCCACCGGCAAGCGCAAGAACGCCATTGCGCGTGTCTGGGTGAAGCCCGGCTCGGGCAAGATCATCGTCAACGACAAGGAATTCGCGACCTATTTCGCGCGCCCGGTCCTGCAGATGATCCTCAACCAGCCGATCATCGCCTCGAACCGTTCGGGCCAGTACGACATCGTCGCCACCGTCGTCGGCGGCGGCCTCTCCGGCCAGGCCGGCGCCGTGCGCCACGGCATCTCCAAGGCGCTGACCTACTACGAGCCGACGCTGCGCGCCGTGCTCAAGAAGGGCGGCTTCCTGACCCGCGACAGCCGCGTCGTCGAGCGCAAGAAGTACGGCAAGGCGAAGGCCCGCCGCAGCTTCCAGTTCTCGAAGCGCTAATCGCACCGCCGCTTCAGACAACCGAAAGGCCGCCTCCGGGCGGCCTTTTTGTTTGCGGCTCACCAATCACCCCATCCATGCCTTTGGCGTCACGACAGCTCAGGACTTGCCGGCCCTGATGAAATCGATGAACGCCCGCAACGGAGCCGGCACCAGGCGCCGGCCGGGATAATACAGAAACGGTCCGGAAAAACTCGGCCACCACGGTTCGAGAATGGGCTCAAGCGCACCGCTACCGAAGTAAGGGCGAAGCCAGCCCTCGAAGAGGCCGATGATGCCGGTGCCGGCGATGGCCGCATCGACGGCAAGGTCAGTCGCCCCGCCGATCCGCACGATCAAAGGCCCCGTCGGATCGACCCGGACCACCTCGCCGTCGCGCTCGAATTCCCATGGCAGCATCGCACCGCTGGCAAAGCGGCCGCGCACGCAGGAATGTCCAAGCAGGTCGCTCGGGTGTTCCGGCCGTCCATGGCGATCGAGATAGGCAGGGCTGGCGGCGGTGGCGAAACGCTGCACGCGCGGCCCGATAGGCACCGCGATCATGTCCTGCTCCAGCCGCTCGTCATAGCGGATACCGGCGTCGCACCCTACCGCCAGCACGTCGACAAAGTTCTCGTCGGCGATCACCTCCAGCCGGATACCGGGATAGGCGGCAAGGAAACCCGGGACGATGTCGGGCAATATCAGCCGCGCCGCACTCACCGGAACGTTGAGCCGCAACGAGCCCGCCGGCCTGTCGCGAAACCCGTTCACCACGTCCAGCGCCGCCTCCACCTCCGACAGCGCCGGGCCAAGCCGTTCCAGCAAGCTGAGGCCGGCCTCGGTCGGGACAACGCTGCGCGTGGTTCGGTTGAACAGCCTGACACCCAGCTGCGTCTCGAGGCGACGCACCGCCTCGCTCAAGCCGGAGGCACTGCCGCCGCTGGCACGCGCGCCGTCGCGGAAGCCGCCGGCGCGCGCCACCGCCACGAAAGCGTTCAGATCACTGAGGTCCATCATTGTTCGCAATTCCGCACAGCCTGTGTGAATTGTACCCGATTATCACCGGATCGAGCAGTGACTATCTCTGCCTCCTCAAAGGAGATCAATCATGTCCAATATTCAACAGGCCGGCACCTTCACCCTTGGCAGCCATACCGTGAAGCGGCTCGGCTACGGCGCCATGCAGCTCGCCGGGCCCGGCGTGTTCGGGCCGCCCAAGGATCATGACGCGGCGTTGGCCGTGCTGCGCGAAGCGGTTGCACAAGGCGTCGACCACATCGACACCAGCGACTTCTATGGTCCGCACGTCACCAACCGGCTCATCCGTGAGGCGCTGGCACCCTACCCCAGTGATCTCGTCATCGTCACCAAGATCGGCGCCAGCCGCGGTGCGGATGGTTCATGGCTGCCGGCCTTTTCTCCCGAAGCCCTGACCCAGGCGGTACACGACAATCTAGGCAATCTCGGGCTCGAAGTGCTCGATGTGGTCAATTTGCGCATCATGTTCGACACCCATGGCCCCGCCGAAGGGTCGATCGAAGCGCCGCTCACCGTGCTGGCTGAGCTTCAACGAAAGGGCCTGGTCAGGCATATCGGACTGAGCAACGTGACGGCTGCGCAGATCGCGGAAGGACGCGCGATTGCCGAGATCGTCTGCGTGCAGAACCAGTACAATCTGGCGCATCGCGGCGACGACGCCCTGATCGACGACCTTGCCCGCGACAGCATCGCCTATGTTCCGTTCTTTCCGCTCGGCGGCTTCAACCCGCTGCAGTCGTCGACGCTGTCCGATGTGGCCCAGCGCCTCGGCGCCACCTCGATGCAGGTCGCGCTCGCCTGGCTGCTGCGTCGCGCCCCCAATATCCTGCTGATCCCCGGCACATCTTCGGTCGGGCATCTCAGGGAGAACCTAGCGGCTGGCGAACTGGTGCTTTCGGACAACGTGCTCAGGGAATTGGATGGCATAGCGATGGCTGCTTGAGGGCCCGCTGAGGAGCAAGGCCTTCCTGTTAGGGCTCGGCAAGTCACCCCACCCGGCGCTTCGCGCCGACCTCCCCATCAAGGGGAGGTAGGGTGGCACGCTCCAGCACTTGCCAGGCCTTGCGAGATGGGGAGGTCGGCACGGAGCGCCGGGTGGGGTGCGGCGCCAGCGTTCCTAATTGATACTCGCCGTATTCGCGGGCTCAACCGGCCGCGCCTCGATGGCATAAGGCACGCGAAAACCGTTCGCCGCCAGCCAGCCGATGGCTGCCTTCGGCTCATCGGTCTGGATGATGGTGGCGCCGCGATCGGCCCAGAAGCCCCAGGCTTCGCGCGGCAGGCTGGCCTGGACTGCCAGTTCATCGCCGCGGCCGCCGGCAAGGAAGCCGCCCGGCTTGTTGACGATGGCGTAGGTGTCGGCCCAGATGTGCCAGTTGCCACGTACGGCAGCCGCGCGCATTCGCGTGCTGAATAGCGGCCCGCCGGTCTCGGTCAGCGTCTCAGCGCCCGCCCGCCAGTTGATCAGTTCGATCGCGCGCGGCGACAAGGCACGGTCGACCGTTTCGGCGAAACCGGCATTATGCACCGCGTCGTCGGCGATGATCGGCATGAACTGAAAGCCGCCGTTGATGGCGCTCATGGCGGCCTTGACCGTGGAAATCCTGTTCTGGTTCCACAGGTTCTCCTTGACGATGACCTGCTCGGCCATGCCGAGATCGCGAGCGACAGCGATCATGCCCGAGAGATCGCCGACGTCGAGCTTGTTATCGAGATTGATGAGAATCCTGTCTCGCGTTGCCGTCAGCATCTCGCGCAGCGTCGAGACCGTCTCATCGGTAACGATGCGGGTACCTTCGATCACCAGCCTACAGATCCTGAGTTCGGCCAGCGTGTATTTGACCAGCTCGCCCTTGCAGGTCGTGGTGCGATCGAGCCAGCTGTCATGCATGACGACGAACTCACCGTCCTTCGAACGCCGGATGTCGACCTCGACGATCTCAGCGCCCATGGCGATCGAGCCTTCGACGGCGGCAATCGAGTTTTCCGCATAAAGCGTCTTGCCGGCCTGCATGCTGCCGGCGCGATGCGCGGCCACCATCACGTGGTCGCGCCACTGGTTGGCATGGTTGAAGCGGTCGAGAATCTGGCTGGCGCGGGTCTCACCGGCCAACGACTGGCCAGAGAAGACCGCAAGTGCCGAGGAAAAGAATAGGCTGAGCCAGATGGTCCGCATCGAGAATCGCTCCTTGCCGGGACGAAATCGAGATAAGCGATGCCCGTGACAGGGAGGTGAACGCAGCCGGCTAGGATGCGTGGACACTTGTCTGAATCCAGAGGACGGTTGCCGCGATGTGACGATGGCAGGATAGTTTCTTGAATTGTGTGGCGAGGCGTTGGAACTGTTTGAGCCTGGAAAAAGCGACATTCGATCAGGTGACATTGGGCATAGGGGCGTTTGTCGATCGGGTATTTGCGCGCCCGTGACATCGCAATGACGCAACAGATCGGCATCTTGGGCCGCGTCGGCCATGACGACAGATGCTGGTCGCGTTTCCGGCGAGCCGAAGCATCTCTCAGGGTCACCCGTGGGGACAAGACTGATGCTATTGGGATTTGGCCGCCGCAGCCGCGAGCATCGCTTCTCCCATCCCATTGACGCCTTGGGCATTCAGCATTTCACCAGCGTTCTGAATATCGCGCACCTCTTTGTTCTGGCTGAGTTTTGATTTCCCAACCAGGCCGGTGATCTCGATCTCCAGGGCGACGATCGCCTTAACCATCGTGTCTATGAAGTCCCTCGGCGCGTCGCCCATCTTCCAAGGGGCAGGCTGCGAGGCTTCTTGCACATGAGTGAGCTTCGCCACGTTACGGCGCACATATCGCTCATCATCCCGGACAGTGATGCGTCCGTGGGCGTGGACGACGAGGTAGTTCCACGTCGGCACCTGCTTGTGGAGTTCGTGCTTGCTTGGATACCAGTTCGGCGAGATGTAAGCGTCGGCCGCACGGAAGATAACGAGGACTTCATCGCCATTGGCGACTTCCTGCCAGACTGGATTCTTGCGGGCAACATGGCAATTGAGGACGCCCTTGTCTCCCTTCGAGCGGTCGAGCTCAAATGGGACGTGGTTCGCGTCGAGGATGCCTTTGCTGTGGGTGACCAGGATGCCGAGCGGGTGTCTCTCGATAAGGTCGAACTGGGCGTTCTGATCGGGGACGGCAAAATGGGGCGGAACGTACAACGGTATTTCTCCTGTCGTGAGTGGCGGCTGTTAGTGATCGGCGAAATCTTACGGAACGGGCCCGGGCATCTTCGTTGCGGTCGACGAGCGCCCCGCATCTCGCTGTCCACCACGCTCAAGGACGGCCATCGAGAAGTGGGCGGGCACATCAGATGCCGCCGCGTATGTGTGCGGTTGATCAGTGACAAGCCGCGCACTCTCGCCCTGGCTCAAAATTACTGCATGGGTGCCCACCACGACACTCAGGGACCCCTGAGTCACCGAGATCAGCTCGCGCGTATCCGGACTATGAGCATCTGCGGAAAACACGTCGCCCGGCATAATGACCCAGCTCCACAATTCGAACATCGTGCGTCCCGAGGTCGATGAATGAAGTTGTGCAAGGCTTCCTTTGGCGCTTGTCCAAAGCGTCCTCGTCTCTGTCCGCTCAATAGGAAGGCGAACTGTAGAAGCATCGTCATTCAGCAAATCGGCCACGGAGAGCGAGAACGCCGCCGCCAGTCGGCAAAGTATGCCGATGCTGGGGTTCGCCTTGCCTTGCTCCAGCGAGACGACGGTTCCCTTGGACAACCCGCTCAGTTTTGCCAGTCGATCCAGGGTCAGATTTTGGTCGCGCCTCAAGTCTCGGATTCGAACCGCTATCGCTTTGCCAAGCATCTGCTCGGAATCCATCGCTGTCGTAACATCGGTCATTATATTGACTTAGTGCCTCGGCTCATCTATTGCGGTCAATATAATGACCGACGCGAATTTGCAACTGCGCCGTAGCGAGGAAATCATCGATGCGCCAAGGCGCCAGGCTGATTGCTACGAATGTCCGTGGGACTTGAGCATCCTCAGGACATTATCAACGACCTGATGCAGGCCCTAGGATGAGTGGACACTCGTCGATCGGGTATTTGGCATCGTAGGCCGCGTCGGCCAGGACGACCTTTGCGCGCAACCCTAGATCGAGGTGACCCAGGGGTGCCGCGATACCGAAATCATTGTCGCCCGCCAGGAGACGAAAAGCACGATAACCGCCCTCATGACGATCTCGGCGAGGGCCCAGTCGGTCCTGGCGAGGACCTGTCGCGCCCCTGCAATGGAATCATGCTGAAATCAGGCCCGCAAGGCGACAAATCCTGTCTTGGAGTGGCACTCGCGCAGCACCATTCCGTCTCGCCAAGCTGTGACTGGTATCTTCCCTGCCGCTTCTGTAGTTGTTGCACCCCGATGAAAACGAGGATCCGCAATGGCGAACAACAACATCGACAACGCCTTCACCGCCCGTTCCAAAATGGGCGCCGCGTTCGAGCCGACCTATTCCGGCGCGCTGTCGTTCATGCGGCGTAAATACACCAAGGACGTGAAGGGCGCTGACGCGGTGGTGTGGGGCATTCCGTTCGACGCCGCCGTGACCAACCGGCCTGGCGCTCGTTTCGGGCCGCAGGCTATACGCCGCGCCTCGGCGATCCTCGACAACGACCCGCAATACCCGTTTTCACGCGATCTGTTCGAGCATCTGGCGGTCGTCGACTATGGCGATTGCCTGCTCGACTCAGGCAACCACCAGAAGACGCCCGGCACGATCGAGCGCGAGGCGGCGAAGATCCTCAAATCAGGCGCCTTCCTGCTGACGCTCGGCGGCGACCATTTCGTCACCTGGCCGTTGCTCAAGGCGCATGCCGCCATCCACGGTCCGCTCGCCCTGGTGCAGTTCGACGCGCATCAGGATACCTGGCCGGATGATGGCAAGCGCATCGACCATGGCTCCTTCGTCGGCCGCGCTGTCAAGGAGGGCATCATCGATCCAGATCGCTCGATCCAGATCGGGATCCGCACCCACGCGCCCGACACGTTCGGCATCAAGATCCTCCACGGCCATGAAATCGAGGAAATGCGGGCATCCGATATCGCCTACGCCATCGTCGACCGCACCGGCGGCAAGAAGACCTATCTCACCTTCGACATCGACTGCCTCGATCCGGCCTATGCGCCGGGAACAGGCACGCCGGTAGCCGGCGGACCGTCCTCGGCGAAGATCCTTTCGACGCTGCGTCAGCTCAACCAGATCGACATTGTCGGCGCCGATGTCGTAGAGGTTGCGCCGGCCTATGATCACGCCGATATAACGGCGATCGCCGGCTCGATGGTGGCCATGCAATATCTCGGCCTACTGGCGGAGCGAAAGGCACGGCTTGAAGAGCTGAGCAACAACGGCAGCCATCAGGGTGCCGCAGTGAATCAAGGACAGGACATATAGTCCTGAATTAACAGGGAATTTGATCAGTCCATGAAACCGAAAATCTTCATCGACGGCGAACACGGCACTACCGGTCTGCAGATCCGGGCGCTGCTTGCCGAGCGCGGCGACCTGGAAATCATCTCGGTTCCCGCCGAGCGTCGCAAGGAAACGGCTGCGCGCGCCGAGTTCCTCAATGCCGCCGATGTCGCGATCCTGTGCCTGCCCGACGATGCGGCGAAGGAGAGCGTGTCGCTTATCGCCAACGACACTACCAAGGTCATCGATGCGTCGACCGCGCATCGCGTGGCGGAAGGCTGGGCGTATGGTTTCGCGGAGATGGACAAGACGCAGGCGAAGACAATTGCCTCGGCAAAGCGCGTCGCCAACCCCGGCTGCTGGCCGCAAGGGCCGATCGCCACGCTGCGGCCGCTGGTCACCGCTGGTCTGCTGCCCGCCGATTTCCCGATCACCGTCAATGGCATTTCGGGCTACTCGGGCGGCGGACGGCCGATGATCGAGGACTATGTCGCCAAGGGCGAGGACGCCTCGGAATTCCTGCCTTATGGCCTCACCTTGCAGCATAAGCACGTGCCGGAACTCAGGGCCTACGCCAAGCTGTCTCATGATCCGATCATGCAGCCGGCGGTCGGCAATTTCGCGCAGGGTATGATCACCGTGGTGCCATTGCAGCTTGGCGGTCTCGATCATGTGCCGACGGGTGCGGAGCTGCATGCGGCGATTGCCGACCATTTCGCCGCGATCGAAGGCGGCGTTGTCGAGGTGGCGCCCTACGCGCATTCGGAGCGCATGCCGGAGATCGATCCGGAGATCTACAACGGCACCAACCGGATGAAGGTCTACGTCTTCGCCAACGACAAACGGGCGCAGGCGCTACTGCTGGCGGTCTATGATAATCTCGGCAAGGGTGCGTCGGGTGCCGCCGTCCAGAACATGGACCTGATGCTCGGCCTTTGATGGACGCGCCAGTCTTTCCGGCACGCTGGAAGGTCAGCGTGCCCGAACTGATTGCCGAGACCTTTTCGAGCCGCATCTGGAAAGTTTTCCGGCAAGACGGCTCGCCGGCAATCGTCAAGGCACTGAAACCCTTCGACGATGTCGCCGACGAGCTGCGCGGCGAGCACTATCTCGCCTGGCGGGGCGGCGAAGGCGCTGTGCGCCTGCTTGGCCGCGACGGCCACTCGATGCTGCTCGAATATGCCGGTGAAATCTTGTTGGAGCAGGTGCTCGACGAAAAGGGCGACAACGCCGCCACTGGGATTGCGGCCGATGTGATGGCAAAACTGTTTTCGCCTGGGAAATATCCCTTCCCGCCCGAGCTTCAGCCACTCAGGGAGCGGTTCGCAAGCCTGTTCAAAAAGGCGAATGCCGACCGCAATGCCGGCGTCGACAGCCTCTATGTCGAAGCCGCCGTCATCGCAGATCGGTTGCTTGCCAATCCACATGACATCAGGCCACTGCATGGTGACCTGCACCACGAAAATATCCTGCACGGGCCGCGCGGCTGGCTGGCGATCGACCCGAAGGGCGTTCTCGGCGATCCCGGCTTCGACGCCGCCAACATGTTCTACAACCCGCTCGACCGGATCGATCTCTGCCTTGGCCCGGAGCGGATCGCACATATGGCCGAGACCTTTGCCAGAACACTGGGCCAGGCCCCACCCGCCATTCTGGATCACGCCATCGCTTATGGTTGCCTGTCGGCGTCCTGGCATCATGAGGACGACAACGCGGTCGAGGAGAATCGCGAATTATCGATCGCCGAGGCGGTCCGGTCGGTGCGGGCAAGCTTCTGATCGCCACGGCCAATCAATCCGCCCTGCGCCGGGGCGTTGCGTCAGGCGGAATTTGACGGCGAGAAGACGCTCCGTTCAAACGAATTCTGGATGTTACTGGCCGACCGGCTCGGAATCAGTTCCTGAGCGCGATTTCGTGCGGCAGCGGATAGGCGCCCTTGGTGCCGCGCCAGTGGGCGGCGGCAAATCCCAGCAGGACAAGCGCGAAGGCCTGATGCGCCAGCGCCATATGCAGCGGCACATGCGTCAGCAGCGTGCTGATGCCAATCGAGGCCTGGACCAGCACGGCCAAAAACAGCAGCGTCGCACGGCGAGCGTGTGTTGAGCCTGGCAGCCTCCGGCGCGTGGCGATCATGTGCCACAAGGCCACGACGAACACCGTGTAGGCGCCGAGCCGATGGACGAACTGCACCGTCTTCGGATTCTCGAAGAAGTTGCGCCATGCCGGTTCGAGCAGCAAGAGATCGCCCGGGATGATCTTGTCGTCCATCAGCGGCCAGGTGTTGTAGCTCAAGCCGGCGTCGAGCCCGGCGACAAGCCCGCCGAGATAGATCTGAACCAGCGCCAGAAGCACGATGAAACCGGCCAGCCTCTGCGTCGACCGGTCGGCGGCAGGCTCCGAATGCGGCGCAAGGCCCCGTGCCACAACCATGGTCGCTGTGAAGATCAGCGCCGCAAGCGTCAAGTGGGTGGCCAGACGGTATTGGCTGACGGAGACCCGGTCGACCAGGCCGGAGGCCACCATCCACCAGCCGATGGCCCCCTGCAGGCCGCCGAGGAAGAGAATGCCCAAAAGTTTCGTCCCCAGGCCGCGCTCGATGCGGCGCGTCGCCCAGAAAAACAGCAGCGGCAAGGCAAAGACCAGGCCGACGCTGCGCGCCAGGATGCGGTGCGCCCATTCCCACCAGAAGATCGACTTGAACGCCTCGATGCTCATGCCCTTGTTGAGCTCGGCATATTGCGGGATCTGCTGATAGAGCTGGAATTCCTCTTGCCACTCGGCGTCGTTGAGTGGCGGGATCACGCCGTGGATTGGCTTCCACTGCGTGATCGACAGGCCGGAATCGGTCAGCCTGGTAGCGCCGCCGACCAGCACCAGCGCAAACAGCACCAGCACCACCACATAGAGCCAGCCGCGCAGCAGGGCCCGATTGTGGAGGTCGCGGTCGCGGGCCACAAATGGCTCGGCAGCTGGTATGGCAGCCATGGTCTTGTCCCGGCAGGTTGGTTTGGCGGATTGGTGGACCATCGCACTCGTGCTGGCAAGGCCATGCAGCGCGGCACGCCGTCGCGCCGCGTCTCACCGGTTGCACAGCTTCGCGCCAGGGCCTATGCGAGGCCAACACTCTGAGTTTGCCCGGTCCCTTGTCCGAGTTGCCGGCATCCTCGACAGGAGACCAACCATGCCCCTGCGCCTGAAAAAGCTGATTGGAATGTTTCTGCTGATCGCGCTCGTCATCATCTATGCGCTGGTCGCATCGATCTTCGCGGTCGCCCAGCTGTCGGAGTCGGGCCCGTGGGTGCATTTCCTGTTCTTCCTGCTCAGCGGCTTGCTCTGGGTGCTGCCGGCGATGGGCATCATCAAATGGCTGATGCTGGAGCCACGGATCAAGCGCTAAGCGGAACCCGCCACCGTCAGATGGTAACGAGCATCTTCCCTGCATTGGCGAGCGGCGTCGTCACGCCCGACAGCATGGTGCGGATATGGGCGAGGCTCTGGTAGCGGCCGTTGACTGAAATGCGCGGCAAGGCATGCAGGAACCCGGCATGTTCGGCGCGCAGCACACCGTGGCGTGTTGTTACGGCGGATGCATAGCCCGAGTCGCGGGCAAAGCGGACTTCGCGACAGCCAACAGCACTTGCATAGCCATAGGGGTAGGCGAAATGGCCGGGCTTTTCGCCCAGTTCCGCCTGCAACATGGCGCGCACGGCGCCGGTCTCCTGCCGGGCGTCGGCTTCTGAAAGCCGCTTCAGATTGCTGTGGTTGATCGTATGAGCGCCGATCGTCACCAGCGGATGCGCGGCGATGCTGCGGATTTCGTCCCAGTTCATCAATGTCCGCAAGCGCGGGCCGTCGGCGTCAACGCCATTTGAGCGAGCCAGGTCGCGCAGCACCGCTTGCAGATCCTCTTCGCGGACTTCGGAGGTGAGATAGGCATGCAGGCGTGCATTGGCCTGCAGTTTCTTCGCAGGTGTCGAGCAATCGATCGTCAGTGGACCGTTCGGTCGCATCAAAGTGAGGCTATCGCGCGCGTTGACGATGTCCTCGACCACATCCCACCACAGGTCGGCGGTGCCGTTGATCAGCCCGGGCGCGACATAGATGGTGATCGGCGCACCGTGCTTCTCAAGCAACGGCAGCGCCTCGGTCATGTTGTCGCGATAGGCGTCGTCGGCGGTAATGGTGGCGAACTGGCCACCCTTGCCGCCTGCCTTGATGCGCTCGACGGCTTCGTCCATGGCGACGAAGGCATAGCCGCTCGCCTTCATGTCGGCGATCATGGCATCGAGGAAGCCGGGCGCGATGTTCAAATGGCGGTTGACGCTGTGCGGCTTTTCCGGCGTCGCGGTGACGCGGTGCAGCATCAGGATAGCGCCAATGCCGCCGATGAACGGCTTGGCCAGCGGTGCAAGGCCGGTATAGCGGGCGAAGTTCAGCGCCAGTTTCCGGATTGCCTCCCCGCCGTCGATCATTCATTCACCTTTTGCGCCTAGGCTGATCCAAGCACGGAACGCGCCTGCGCGAAGCCCCAAATCGCGATCAATATGCCCTAAGGATTGAGGTATGGTTGACGCAACCGCGTCATTTGACGGCAATCGGCTTGCTGCGACCGAGGCGTCGCCGCGCGCCTTGCCGCAGGACCATGCCGGCTTCTCCATTTCAGTGGTGTCGGCGGACGGGCTCGCGGCCTATGCCGAGTTCTGCCGCTCGGCCCTGTTTGGGCCGGCGCAAAGTGCTGGCTGGGTCCTGAACTGGGCTGCACAGGTCAGGCCGGATTTGATCGTCGCGACATTGAGCGCCGACGGCAAGCCGGTTTTTTCGCTGGCGCTGGAGGTCACCGCCAGCGGTCCTTTCCGCGTCGCCCGCTTCATGGGAGGACGCCACGCCAATGGCAACTTCGTCGCCGCGGACCCGGGCTGGCTGGCCAAAGCGGATATCCTGGCCGTCCGATCGATGCTGGCGGCCATCGCCAAGGAACGTCCGGACATCGATCTCGTCGCGCTGGAACGATTGCTGCCCAATCTTGACGGCGTCGCCAATCCCCTCGCCTCGCTTGACCATTTTGCCAGCCCCAATCTGTCGCTGGCCGTCGACCTTGTCGGAGGCTTCGATGCGCTGCTTTCTCGCGCCAGCGGCAAACGCAAACGCAAGAAGCACCGTTCGCAGATCCGGAAATTCGAAGCCGTCGGCAGCCATCGCCGGATCGAGGCGCGCACGGCCGACGAGGTCGCAAGGCAGCTCGATGCCTTTTTCGAGATGAAGGAATTCCGCTTCCGCAAGATGGGCATCACCAACGTCTTCGGTGACGAGTTGGTGCGAAGCTTCTTTCGCGCGCTGTTCACGCAAGCGCTCGCGGAAGACGTACCTTCTTTCGTGCTGCACGGGCTAGAGGTTGCCGGCAAGTTGCGCGCTGTCACCGGATCGAGCCGCTCGGGCAAGCGCCTGATCTGCGAATTCGGCGCGATTGCCGACGACGACCTCGGCCATACCAGCCCCGGCGACTTCCTGTTCTTCGACAACATCCAGGAAGCCTGCGCGACCGGCTTCGAGGTCTATGATTTCTCCGTCGGCGACGAAGCCTACAAGCGGCTGTGGTGCGATATCGAGACCCAACATTTCGAAGTGCTGATACCACTGACCCGGAAGGGCCGCGTGCTGGCGCTGATGCTCAGGCAAGGCGCGCGGCTGAAAGCCTTCATCAAGAACAACCCGACGATCTGGAAACTGACCAAGATGTTGCGCCGCAAGGCGGCGGGACAGGCGGCATCCACTGCCGGCGAAGACGACAGCTAGCTCTCAGAAATCGAGGGCTTCTCTCAGCGCCGGGCCGGCCCTGACGCGCAAATCCAGATCGGCCTCGATATGATCGAGGTGGTGCAGCATCAGCAGGCTCGCCCGCCCGCAATCTCCACTCCCCAGCGCGCCGACAATTTCCGTGTGTTCGCTGTGCCCACAGGCGGATATGCCAGACCGCCCGTAAAGCGCGATGACCAGTGACGAGCGCGCCACCAGCTCCTCCATGAAGCGCTGCAGGATGGCATTGCCGGCGACGGCGGCGAGCAACAGGTGGAAATCGCCCGACGCCCTGATTTCGGAACGCCGCGCATTCGGCCCACGCTCGGCAATGAAGCGGCCCTCCTCGTCGAGCTGCGCCTTGAATGCAGCGATGTCGGCAGCGGTGACGCGGCCGCAGGCGGCGATGGCAATGCCCGGTTCGATCAGCCGTCGCGAGGCGAACACCTGGCGCGCTTCCTCTGGCGATGGGTTGGCGACGAAGGCGCCACGGTTTCGCTCGGTGCGCACCAGCCCTTCGAAGGACAGCATCTGCAGCGCCGCGCGTGCCACCGTACGGGAGACGTCGAACAGCGTGCCGACCTCGCCTTCCGACAGTTTGGTGCCCGGCGCCAGCCGGCGGTCGACGATGGCGTCGCGTAGCTGGTCGCGGATCGCCTGGGCACGATCCTGCGTGGCGCTGTCGGTGGCGGAATAGATCTGGTCGGCAAAGTTCATGGCGGCAATTCTTTCCGTCCCCTTCTAACGCGACTCTCGACGTCAGCACGAGAGGCAAAGTGGACACGAAGATAAAAAAGATTGCATACGATTTGTGTATAGATCGCAGACAATCGCCCATAATTTGTGCAACGCACAAACCGCCCATTTGATAGGCGACACCCGAAAATCCTGATTTCCCCGACAATTCAAATGCTTGGTCGGCAGCATGGCGACTGGCATGCATGATGCATCGGTTAAAGCGACCAAACGGGGATGCCTGATGTCCAAAGCCGCCGAAATCGACATTGTGTCCGTTTCGAAATTCTATGGAACGACGACCGCCGTCGAGGGCATCAGCCTCAAGATCCCGGCCGGCACCTATTGCTGCTTGCTCGGCCCTTCCGGCTGCGGCAAGACCTCGACGCTGCGCATGATCGCCGGCCATGAGAACATTTCCAGCGGCGATGTCCGCCTTGGCAATGTGGTGGTGACGGACTTGCCGCCGGCCAAGCGGGGCACGGCGATGATGTTCCAGTCGTACGCGCTCTTCCCGCATCTCGACCTCATCGACAATGTCGCCTTCAGCCTCAAGATGAAGGGCGTCGACAAGGAAAAGCGTCGTGCCAAGGCGCTCGACATGCTGAAGCTGATGCAGATGGAGGCTTATGCGACACGCCGGCCCGCACAGCTTTCCGGCGGCCAGCAGCAGCGCGTCGCGCTGGCGCGCGCGCTGATTACCGATCCCGAGGCGCTGTTGCTCGACGAGCCGCTTTCCGCGCTCGATCCGTTCCTGAAGATCCGCATGCGGGCCGAGCTGAAAAAGCTGCAGACGTCACTCGGCATCACCTTCGTCCACGTCACCCACAGCCAGGAGGAGGCGATGGCGCTCGCCGACCTGATCGTGGTGATGAATGACGGCCGCATCGAACAAGCGGCGCCGCCGCGCGACGTGTTCGAGCGACCGGCCACTGCCTTCGTCGCCCGCTTCATGGGCGACCATAATGTCATCTCCGGCCGGGTCACCGGCGAACGCGGCGCCATGGTCACCTTCGACGTGAATGGCGGCGGCTCGCTTGCCGCCAGCGGCCAACCACGGGACGTGGGAGCGCCGATCGACATCGCCATCCGCACCGACCATGTGCGCATCGGCGAGGCGCCCTCGCCCGGTCTCGGCTTCACCGGCATCGTCTCCAACGTCGAATATCGCGGCGCCACGGTGAAGCTGTCGGTCACCGGCGCCGGCATCGACGATTTTACCGTCATCGTCGACGATTCCTACTTCTTCGCCAAGCCAGTCGCCATTGGCAACGCCGTTCCGCTCGCCTGGGATTCCGAGGATGCCATCATCCTCGGCCGCCTGCATTCATGACGTCAACCAAGCAAAACAAGATAGGGGAATAGGATGACAAACACTACGCAAACCAAGGCGGGCATTTCGCGCCGCTCGCTGCTCAAGACGGGTGCCGCTGCCGTTGGCCTTGCCGCCGGCTCCGGTGCCATATCAGGCTTTCCGACCATTTGGGCGCAATCCAACATCACGTTGCGCCAGTTCGGCACCGGCGTGTCGAACCTCAACGCCATCGCCGACAAGTGCAAGGCTGATCTCGGTATCACACTGGAGATGACGGCGACAGATTCCGACGCGGCCGCCCAACGCGCAGTGACACAGCCCGACAGTTACGACATCGCCGACATCGAATACTGGATCTGCAAGAAGGTGTTCCCGAGCGGCGTCCTACAGCCGATGGACGTCAGCAAACTGAAGTACTACGACGAACTGGTGCCGCTGTTCAAAACCGGCAAGCTGACGCCCGACAGCGTCATCGCGCAGGGCACGGCGCCGCACACGGTCGGGTATGTCGAAGCGCAGGACTCGAAGACCTTCGCCAAGGCACCGACCAACTGGTTCACCATGGTGCCGACCATCTACAACGCCGACACGCTGGGCATCCGCCCCGACCTCGTCGGCCGCGACATCACCACATGGGCCGATATCATGGACCCGGCCTTCAAGGGCAAGACTGCAATCCTCAACATCCCCTCCATCGGTATCATGGATGCGGCGATGATCATGGAAGCCACGGGCAACATCAAATATGCCGACAAGGGCAACATGACAAAGGACGAGATCGACAAGACGATCGACTTCCTGATCAAGGCCAAGCAGGCCGGTCAGTTCCGCGCCTTCTGGAAGTCCTTCGACGAGAGCGTCAATTTGATGGCGTCGGGCGAAGTCGTCATCCAGTCGATGTGGTCACCAGCCGTCGCCGCCGTGCGCTCCAAGGGCATCGCCTGCCGCTTCCAGCCGCTCAAGGAAGGCTACCGCTCATGGGGTGGCGGCCTCGGTCTTGCCGCCCACCTCAAGGGCGCCGAGCTCGACGCTGCTTACGAGTACATCAACTGGTACACGTCGGGCTGGGTCGGCGGCTATCTCAACCGCCAGGGCTACTATTCGGCCAACATGGTCTCGGCCAAAAAATTCATGACCGAGGACGAGTGGGGCTACTGGATCGAAGGCAAGCCAGCCAAGGGCGAGATCAAGGCACCGGACGGCACGGTCATGGAGAAGGCCGGCGCGGTGCGCGACGGCGGCTCGTTCGAGGAACGCATGGGCAAGGTCGCCTGCTGGAACTCGGTCATGGACGAGGACCGCTACATGGTGAAGCGCTGGAACGAGTTCATCGCGGCTTGATCTAGTCAGCGCCCTTTCTCTTCCCCTTCTCTCCTTTGGGAGAAGGGGATTGGCGCGCAGCGCCCGCACCACAAACCTGCACCGAGAGCATTAATGACAGTCGCGCTCGACCGCCCCGCAATTGCCGCCGCCGCGAAACCAGCCCGACGACGACGCTTCGCGTTCGGCGGGGTCACGCCCTATCTCCAATCGGCGCCACTGGCGCTGATCCTCGGCGCATTCCTGCTTCTGCCCATCATCATGATCGTCGTCGTGTCCTTCTGGGATTACGACTTCGCCGCCATGTATCCGGATTTCCTGACCACCAATTATTCCGACGTTCTGGGCTCGTGGGTTACCTGGAAGACCTATCTCAACACCATCAAGTTCGCCGCCATCGTATGGGCGCTGACCTTGTGCATCGGCTTCTGGGTCGCCTATTTCCTCGCCTTCCACATCCGCACCACGGCCATGCAGATGGTGCTGTTCCTGGTCTGCACCGTGCCTTTCCTGACCTCCAACATCATCCGCATGATCTCATGGATTCCGGTGCTCGGCCGCAACGGGCTGATCAACTCGACGCTGGTGCATCTGGGGCTGGTGCCGAAACCGATCGAATGGTTACTCTATTCCGAATTCGCGGTCGTGCTCGCCATGGTTCATCTTTACACGCTGTTCATGGTGACGCCGATCTTCAACACGCTGATGCGCATCGACCGCTCGCTGGTCGAGGCCGCGCGCGACGCGGGCGCGTCCGGCTGGCAGGTGCTGTGGAACGTCATCATTCCGCTGGCCAAGCCGGGCATGGCGATCGGCACCATCTTCGTCGTCACGCTTGTCATGGCCGACTTCTCAACCGTGCAGGTGATGTCGGGCGGCCAGAGCGCCTCCGTCGCGCTGATGATGAAGAACCAGATGTCGTTGCTGCAGTATCCGGCCGCCGCCGCCAATGCGGTGGTGCTGCTGGTGCTGGTGCTGCTGATGGTCGCCGGCATCCTGCGCATTGTCGACATTCGCAAGGAGCTCTGACGTGAGCCACGAAAAACGCACTGTCGGTTTCTACGTGCTGGCGGTCTTCTTCACGCTGTTCGTGTTGTTCCTCTACGGCCCGCTGTCAGCGATCCTGATCCTCTCCTTTCAGGGCGAGACCGGCGGCCTCACCTTCCCGCTCAACGGCGTGTCGCTGCACTGGTTCGCCAATCTATTCGAGCGCCAGGCGGTCGGCGATTTCGGCGGCAGCTTCAAGCGCTCGCTCGTGCTGGGCGTCATGGTGATGATCGTCACCGTCGTGGTGTCACTGCTGGCGGGCCTCGCCTTCCGCCAGAAATTTCGGGGCGCCACCACGCTGTTCTACCTGGCTGTCGCCAGCCTCGTCGTGCCCTCGATCATCATTTCACTGGGCATCGGCGTGGTCTTCCAGCAGATCGGCTTTCGTCCGGCCTGGTACACGTCCGCTTTCGGCGCGCATCTGACCTGGACCTTGCCGTTCGGCGTACTGATCATGTTTGCAGTCTTCAACCGCTTCTCGCCGGCCTACGAGGAAGCCGCACGCGACCTCGGCGCCACCTCCTGGCAGACCTTCGCCCATGTCGTGCTGCCGATGATCGCGCCGAGCTTGATCGGCGTCGGCCTGTTCGGCTTCACGCTGTCCTACGACGAATTCGCGCGTACGCTGATGACCTCAGGCACCTTCAACACGCTGCCGCTCGAAATCTATGGCATGACCACCAATGTCACGACGCCCGTGCTCTATGCGCTTGGCACGGTGACCACGGTGTTTTCGTTCCTGGTGATCCTGGCGACGTTGGGCGCCATCCTCTATGTCGGCCGCCGCCGGGCGAGAGCGTGACCGTGCAGATACTTGTGGTAAACCCAAACACGACCTCGAGCATGACCGAGACGATCGCCGCCGCAGCACGCGCGGTCGCCGGTGCCTGGACGGAGGTGGTTGCCGTCACTTCGTCCATGGGACCGGTATCGATCGAAGGCTATTATGACGAGGCGCTGGCCGTGCCGGGCCTGCTGATGGAGATCGCCGCCGGCGAGCGTCGCGGCGCGCAGGCGGCCATCATCGCCTGTTTCGACGACACCGGCCTGGATGCGGCACGCGCCATGGCCGGTATCCCTGTCATCGGTATCTGCGAGGCGGCGCTTTCCATCGCCGCTTTCATTGCCCAGCGCTTCACCGTGGTGACAACCACCGAACGCTCGCTTGTACCTGTCGAGGGGCTGGTGCAGCGCTACGGCATGGCGGGACGCGTCCGCGTGCGCGCTGCGGACATATCCGTGCTTGCGCTGGAGGACCCGGCATCTGGCGCGGTCGGAAAACTGCGCGACGAAATCGCCCGAGCCATCGGGGAGGATCGCGCCGAGGCCATCGTGCTCGGCTGCGCCGGTATGGCCGACCTTGCGCATCGGCTACAGGCGGAGTTCCAACTACCGGTGATCGACGGCGTCGGCGCAGCACTCAAGCAGGCCGAGGCGCTGATCTCGCTCGGCCTGTCGACATCGAAGCGCGGCGCCTATGCAAGCCCGCTGGCCAAGCCCTATCGTGGTGTGCTGAAATCCTTCTCACCCGGAATAGCCGCTGCGGAGTGAGAGCCATGAAGCCGACCATCCGGACGCTGTCGCTGCAGGAGCTGGCTGTTCTCGTCGACTGGGCGGCCGCGGAAGGCTGGAACCCCGGCCTTGAAGACGCGGCGATGTTCCAGGCTGCGGATCCCGAAGGCTTCATCGGCGCCTTTGTCGGCAACGAAATGGTCGCGGCAATCTCGGCGGTGGCCTATGGAATCGAGTTCGGCTTCATTGGCCTTTACATCTGCCGGCCGGACATGCGCGGCAAAGGCTACGGCAAGGCGGTGTGGAACGCCGGCATGAAAAGGCTTGCCGGCCGCACCATCGGCCTCGACGGCGTCGCAGAGCAGCAGGCGAATTACCGGGCCATGGGCTTCAGTCCGGCCTACGAGACCACTCGCTACAGCGGGCGCAAGGTGGGCCCATCGGGCAGAGCCGACGGACTGCGGTTGTTGACGACAGAGCTCGTGCCCGACATCATCGCCTATGACGCGCATTGCTTTCCCGCGCCCCGGCGTGCCTTCCTACAGCGATGGCTGCAGGCGCCGCATCACGGGCTGGCGGCGATCAATTCGCGTGGCGCCAGCGGCTATGGCGTCGCGCGGCGGTGTCGGTCCGGCTTCAAGATCGGTCCGTTGTTTGCCGACGATATGAAAATCGCCCTGCAATTGCTGGAACGACTGGCTGGTGCCTGCGAGGGCGGCGATCTGAGCATCGACGTTCCATCCACCAAACTGGACTTTATCGCAGCGCTCAATGCGGCCGGTTTTGTGCCGACCTTCACCACCACCCGCATGTACAAGGGCCCGCCCCCGAAGCTCGGCCTGCAACGATTGTTCGGCGTGACGACGCTGGAACTGGGATAGCGACCGTACGGACCTCTGATCGGCCTTTGCGAAGGAACTCCTTCAGGCGGCAGTGCGCCGTCCCGGCACCGGATTGCCGGGCGGCTCGTGGCCGAGCGGCGTCACCAGCGTCAGGTCGGGATAGCCGCTTTCGATAAGCTTGACCGCGGCCTGTGTTACGTCGTCGTCCGACTCCAGCATGGAGAGAAAGACCTCGGTGGCATCGCCGGTCAGACGGCTGATGCCTTGCGCGTCGGCTGGTCCGCATTCGACCACGACCAGATCATAAGCCGTTGTCAGCGACTGCATGATGATCGGCAACCGGTCGGCGGCGCGCATGGCGCGGACCGGATCGGCGGTGCCGACGGGAATGACGTGACAGTCCGAGTAGAGATCGGCGTGGATGACGTCGCTGAACTGCGCCTCCGAAGCGAGCAGGTTCGTGATGCCGGGGAAAAGTCCACTGTTCAGCATCGGCCGTGAGGCGGCCCCCGACGCGGTGAGATCCAGCAACAGGACGCGCAGGCCGGCGTCGGCGACCTCGCGTGCTACCAGGACCGCGGACGCGGCGGCCTCGTCGCCCTCCGGCGAGACGAAGATGGCGCGCGCGGCACCGCTGGCGATCAGCTTTTCGGCAGCCTTCTCAACGTCGATCTCACCCAGCGTCGAACGCACCGGTTCGGGCTCGACAGCCGTCTGCTTGGCTGCCGCTGCCTCGGCCATTGCGACCATATCAGGCGATTCGGCCATGGCGGGCATCGTTGCGTAGGGCTTGGCCTCCGCCGCAGCCGGGCGGTTCCCCATCTCCGGGCGAAGGACGGGATCCCGGAGGACGGCGGGTTCCTGGCGGACAACCGGCATTGCGACCATGTCAGACGCCATATGGGGCATCGCGACCTCATCGATCCGTTCGAAGCGGGAACCGGTCGCCGGACGCATCGCACGCCCGGAAAACAACTCCCGCAGAAGCGTCACGATGGCCATGATCAGCAGCGATGCGGCGAAAGCGGCGCCAACGATAGGTCCGACCTTCGGGAAATAGGCCTCGGAGGGAACCGAAGCCTTCGAGGCGATCCGGGCGTCGACCGGCAGATAGTTGCGATCCTGGCGCGAGGCCGCTTCGCGGTAGTTGGCCAGATACAGCTCAAGCTGCTGCCGTTTGGCGGTAGCGTCGCGCTGCAGCGCGTCGAGATCGACCTGCTGTTCGCCGGCTTGCGCCGAAGCCGCCTTCAACGTGTTGACGTCGGCGACAAGCTGGTTCTCGCGGGCCTTTGCCGTCTCGGCCTGCATCAACAGGCCTTTCATGATCTTCTGGGCCTCGCTGCGGATCTGCGCGTCGAGATCGGCCAGTTGCGATTTCAGCGCGCGAATACGTGGATGATTGCCAAGCAACGTGGTCGACAGATCGGCGATGTTGGAGCGCAATTCGACCTGTCGCTCGCGCAAGCGCTGGATCAGGTCCGATGACAAAACCTCCGGCACGGCATCCAGCGAACCGCCAGTCTGCAGCGCCCTGCGCACACCGTCAGCGGTCGCTTCGGAAGCGGCGCGGTTGGCGCGCACTTTCGACAGTTCGCTCGACAGTTCCGAAAGCTGCTGGGTGGCCAGCACCGAATTGTTGCCACCCATCAGAAGATCGGACTGTGAGCGATAGGCGGCGACCTTGGCCTCGGCATCCTTGACCTGCTTCGACAGGTCGGCGATCTCCGGTGCCAGAAAGTCAGCAGCGGCGTTGTTGGATTCGAGCTTTGCCGCCCCTTGCCCCGCTATATAGGCGGCAGCAATGGCGTCCGGTATGGCGGCCGCGAGCTTGGGATCTTCCGACGAGAACTCAATGGCAATGATGCGGGTCTTCTCGACACCATAGACGTTGAGCTTCTCGTGCATTTTCTTGAGGACGCGTTCTTCCGCCGGAATCTCCATCGGATCGCTTTTCAAGCCGACGAGGACCAGGGCGCGGCTCAACGGCGACATGTCGAGCGCGTCGTCGAACTCGGGCAATTTTTCCAGACCAAGCTTTTGTGCGACCTGCTTGAGGATTTCGTTGGAGGAAATTATCTGGACCTGGGTGGCGACGCCCTGTTCGTCGAGAATTGGCTTGTCGGTGTCATTGTTGTTGCTGGCCGGCCGCGTGTAGACAGATTCGCGTGGTGCGATCTCCACCTGCGTCTCGGCCTTGTAGTGGCGGGTTGCCAACGAAGCGAAAGCGAATGCCAGCCCTGTCACCGACAGCACGACGACGACTATGCGCAACCAGTTCCTCGCCAGGCTGGCGAAGAGCTGCCTGAGATCGACATCGACATCTGCGGCCGCGGACTGAACGGACATGCATCCCTACTCCGATACTGGGTCAGGATGCACCGTAAACAACTATGGTAACTCAGCCGTTAAGAACACGGTAAGTTTCCGTTAGGGTTTACTGGCGAGTGAAAAACAAACCTGCAAAAAAACGCAAAAACTCTTGCCGATGCGCCATGCGTCAGCCCCTCCCTTTACCGGTCATTAACCCTAACAGGATGATAACGAACCCGATCCCTGATGTTTGCTGCGACGCCGCAGCGGCAAGTCGAAGGTACCTGTCCGGTCATGAAAAGCACTGCTCCCCTGTTTCGCGCTCTGCTTGCCGTGTCGATGCTTGCTGGCTGTTCCAGCTATCGGCCGACGCCGGCAGCCTTCCACGAGGTGCTTGATCAGCCCTATCGTCTTGGCGCCGGCGACCGCGTCCGCGTCACAGTGTTCGAGCAGGACGGGCTGACCAACACGTACAGCGTCGACCAATCCGGGTACCTCTCCTTCCCGCTTGTCGGCGCCATACCGGCACGTGGCCACACCGCGCAGCAGATGGAAAAGCAAATCGCCGACAAATTGCGGCAAGGCTATCTGCGCGATCCCGACGTTTCGGTCGAGATCGATCGCTACCGGCCGATCTTCGTCATGGGCGAAGTGGGTGCCGGCGGCCAATATTCCTATGTCCCCGGCCTAACTGTGCAGAAGGCAATCGCCATTGCCGGCGGCTTCACGCCGCGCGCCAACCAGGAAAGCGTCGACATCACTCGCGACATCAACGGCAAGGTGATGACCGGCCGCGTGGTCACCTCCGACCCGCTGCTGCCCGGCGATACCGTCTACGTCCGCGAACGCCTGTTCTGACGAACCACGTGGCGGACACCCTCAGGATCGTCCATTGCTTTCGCTCACCCGTCGGGGGAATTTTCCGCCATGTGCGCGACCTGACCGAGGCGCAGGTCGCTGCCGGGCATTCCGTCGGCATCGTTTGCGATTCGACGACGGGCGGCGAGTTCGAGGAACATCTGTTCGAGCAGATGAAGGACATGCTGGCGCTCGGCATCCATCGCACGCCGATGCAGCGCCATGTCGGCCCGGGCGACCTTGCCTCGGCCTGGCGCACTTACAGGATCATCAAGGAATTGCGGCCGGACGTTTTGCACGGGCACGGCGCCAAGGGTGGCGCCTATGCCCGTCTGTTCGGCTCATTGTTGCGGGTATCAAGGTCTCGCGTAGCCCGCCTCTATTCGCCGCATGGCGGCTCTCTCCACTATGACGAGAACACGACCACCGGAAAGCTGTTCTTCGCGCTCGAGCGCTTCATGGCCCGCTTCACCGACTGCCTGCTGTTTGTCTCCGACTATGAGAGGCGAACCTATCGCCATAAGGTCGGCGAACCGCCCATTCCCAACACCCTTGTCTACAACGGTCTGCGCGCCACCGAATTCGAGCCGGCGATCACCGAGCCCGACGCTGCCGATCTGCTCTATATCGGCATGATGCGCGACCTGAAGGGGCCGGATATCTTTATCGATGCTTTGGCGCTGGCCGGCCCCCAGTTCGGCCGCGCGCTGACCGCGGTCATGGTCGGACACGGCGACGACCTGCCGCGCTACCACGTGCAAGTAAAACGCCTGGGGCTTGAGCGTCATGTCCGCTTCCTGCCGCCGATGCCGGCCAGGGACGCCTTTGCACTGGCGGCGCTCGTCATCGTTCCCTCACGCGCCGAAGCCATGCCCTATATCGTGCTGGAAACGCTTGCCGCGGGAAAGCCGATGGTCGCCACCGCAGTCGGCGGCATTCCGGAGATCTTCGGCACGAGTTCCCCTGCGCTGATCCGGCCCGACCCGGTCGAGCTTGCCGACAAGATAGGCCAAGCGCTGGCCGACCCTGCTGCCTATATCAACCTGATGCCCGATGGCGCGAACCTCAAGGCGCGGTTCGGCGCCGATGTGATGGCCGCCGACATCGAAAAGGCCTACTTCGCAGCGCTCGACAGATAGCCGTTTCAAAACCACAGGTTGTTTCAAGGGTTTCTTAGCTCTCTTTTGCTATTCACCGTCGGGAAGCTTGCGGAAAGCCCCATGAACGAGATCGACCCCGCGCGCCGCTTTTCAGCAGAGGCGGTGCGTAAATTCGACGGCCCGGCCGATGGCGATACTCCCATCGGCATGAACGATGTCGCCCGCCAGGTCGCTACGCAGTACAGGCGCGATACGATGTCGCCGATCATGGTCAGCGGCGTCCTGCGCATGGTCGAATTCGGCTTGCTGCTGCTGTCTGGGCTCGCCGTCTATTTCCATTTTGTCGGGTTCTTCAACTATCTCGCCTGGCAGTATCCGCTGACGATCGCCGCCGCGTCTTTCCTGGCCGTGGTTCTGCTCGACGTTACCGACTGCTACCAGGTTGTTTCGCTGATGCGGCCGATCGCTAATTTCAGCCGCATCCTGCTGGCCTGGGCTGGTGCCTTCGCGCTGATGGCGTTGACCGCGTTCGCCATGAAGATGGCGCAAGACTATTCGCGCCTTTTGTTCGGCAGCTGGTTCGTCATCGGCTTCGTCCTCATCTTCGGCCTCAGGCTGGTGATGTCGAAGTTGATCCGGCGCTGGGCGCGCGATGGTCGCATGGAGCGGCGCGCCGTTATCGTCGGCGGCGGCAAGGCGGCGGAAATCCTGATCCGCTCGGTCGAAAAGCAGCCCTACAACGACATCCGCATCTGCGGCATCTTCGACGATCGCGGCGACAAGCGCTCGCCGCCCATCGTCGCCGGCTATCCGAAGCTCGGCACCATCTCGGAACTGATCGAATTCGCCCGCATCGCCCGCATCGACATGCTGATCGTGTCGCTGCCGCTGACCGCGGAATCGCGCGTGTTGCAGCTGCTGAAGAAACTATGGGTGCTACCGGTCGACATCCGGCTGTCGGCGCATTCCAACGCGCTGCAATTTCGCCCGCGCGCCTATTCCTACATCGGCTCGGTGCCGATGCTCGATATTTTCGACAAGCCTATCAACGATTGGGATTCAGTCGCCAAGCGCGCCTTCGATATCGTCTTCAGTCTCATCGGCATCGTCGTGTTCTCGCCGGTGATGCTGGCGACCGCCATCGCCATCAAGCTGGACAGCAAGGGGCCGGTGCTGTTCCACCAGAAGCGGCACGGTTTCAACAACGAGATCATCGAGGTCTACAAGTTCCGTTCGATGTATACGGACAAGGCCGACCCGACCGCCAAGCAGACGGTGACCAAGAACGACCCGCGCGTCACCCGCGTCGGCCGCTTCATCCGCAAGACCTCGATCGACGAGTTGCCGCAGTTCTTCAACTCGCTCTTGGGTTCGCTGTCGCTTGTCGGTCCGCGCCCGCATGCCATCGCGGCGCAGTCGCACAACCTGCTCTACAACGAAGTGGTCGACGGCTATTTCGCGCGCCATAAGGTCAAGCCCGGTGTCACCGGCTGGGCGCAGATCAATGGCTGGCGCGGCGAGATGGACACCAACGAGAAGATCCGCATGCGGACGGAGTACGACCTCTATTACATCGAGAACTGGTCGCTGCTGTTCGACTTGCGCATCCTGTTCCTGACGCCGGTGCGGCTGCTCAACACGGAAAACGCCTATTGAGCGCGATCAGCCATGATTTGCCGCGCGCGGCGGTCAACGCCAAGCTGATCGCACTGGTCTCCTCATGCGCGGTCTTCCTCGGCATATTCCTGTCCGGCTTCGTCATCAGCGAACCGGCGCCCTACGAGCTCTACATGGCGGGGTTGATCGCCATCTGGGCCCTGTTCGGCCTCAGGGTGTCGCGTGCGGCAATGCCGCTCCTGGTGCTGCTGGTGACGATGAACATCGGCGGCATGATGGCGATGACGCAGATGTCGGATCTCGCCACCACGCCGCTCTATCTCGCCGTCTCGTTGTTTCTTGCCTTCACCGCCGTGTTTTTCGCCTCGGTGACGGCGGTGCAACCTAGCCTCTACCGGCTGATCTTCGTCGCCTATGTCGTGTCGGCGGTGATAACCTCGCTGCTTGGCATTTCCGGCTATTTCCACGCCTTTCCGGGCGCGGAGATGTTCACCAAATACGACCGCGCCGCCGGCGCTTTCCAGGATCCGAACGTGTTCGGACCATTCCTGGTGCTGCCCGGCATCTATCTGCTCTATCTGCTATTGACCGGACCGGTCACACGTATGCCGCTGTTGGCAGTGCCGCTGCTGATCATCACGGCGGGCATCTTCTTTTCCTTCTCGCGCGGCGCCTGGGGCATGTTCGCCGTCTCGGCTGTCCTGCTCACCGGCTGCCTCTTCCTGCAGAGCGCCAGCGGCATGTTCCGGCTGCGCGTGGTGGTGATGACGATCGCCGCGCTGGCACTGCTGGTCGTCGCCATGATCGTCATCCTACAGCTGCCCGGCGTCTCGGAAATGTTCTCCAACCGCGCCCATCTCGAGCAGAGCTACGACACCGCTCGCCTCGGCCGCTTCGCCCGCTACGGGATCGGCTTCCAGATGGCGATGGAGCATCCGTTCGGCATCGGCCCGCTGGTCTTCGGCAAGATTTTTGGCGAGGACACCCACGACATCTGGCTGAAGATGCTGATGGACTATGGCTGGCTCGGCTTCGTGTCGTTCCTCGCGCTCGTCTTATGGACGATATCAGCCGGCTTCCGAATCCTGCTGCGCGACCGGCCGTGGCAGCCCTATCTCCTGTGCGCCTATGTCGCCTTCATCGGCAATATCGGGCTCGGCACCTTCATCGACATCGACCACTGGCGCCACGTCTACCTGCTGCTCGGCCTGATCTGGGGCGCCATCGCGCTGGAATACCGCCATCAGCGGCTGTTGCGGCCTGCCCGGGTTCAAGCAAGAAGCTAAAGGCCTAACCGATTGGAACTTTGGCTGATCTGGCCGGATTCCAGCCAATGCGGACTCGGGGGAAGTCCTGCTTCAAAATGGTCGGAGTGGCCGGATTCGAACCGACGACCCCTTGACCCCCAGTCAAGTGCGCTACCGGGCTGCGCTACACTCCGGACCGGTCGCGATGTATCGTGATAACCCCGGTCGGGTCAACCGAAATTCGGCGCCTATCATGCCGGTACGATCGCGGCTGCCGGCGAGCCCTGCAATACCGGGCCTGACCTACCCTTGGCAGACATCGACCCACTCAGCACCGGTAAGATCGATCATACGCTGTGGCGCGATCCGCACCGCGGCATTGGTGGCGCCTGCGGCCGGCACGACCTCGTCGAAATCGCGCAGCGATACATCACAGAAAGTCGGCAGTGGCGCCGGCAGGCCGAACGGGCAGACACCGCCGACTGGATGGCTCGTCGCTTCGACAACCTCAGCGGCGTCGAGCATGCGCGGCTTGCCGCCGAACTGGTCCTTGAACTTGCGGTTGTCCAGCCTGGCGATACCGCTGGTCACCACCAGCATGGTGCGATCACCGACGCGCAGGCAGATCGTCTTGGCGATCTGCGCCGGCAGCACGCCATGCGCCTCCGCCGCCAAGGTCACCGTCGCCGAACTCGCTTCCGTGACGATGACATCGATGTCGGGTGCGCGGGTGGCGAAGAAGGCACGAACGGATTCCAGGCTCATCGTCAAATCCATGATTCAAAAGTTGATGAACGGCAGAGTGACTTCCAGCGGATTTTGGCCGCCGCGCGTATGAACACGCGCGACACACAAATCGGCAAGCCCCAGACTGAAGCGAACGCAGCGGCAGGTACAAAGAACCCGCCAAGGAGGCCTTGGCGGGTTCCTTGGAACACCTGGTGCAGATTATGACAGGGATCGACCTTGCGCGGCCGGCGTTGGCACGGCCGGCGTGATCAGGGCCTCCTGGGGAAGTCGAAGCGCGGACACAATACGACGCAGCTTCAACGGATCGGTCACCTTGCCGCTCTCGATATCCTCAATCTCGTCGACCGCCAGACCGCACGTCAGGGAAAGCTTTTCCACGCTGTAGCCGCGGGCCTCCCGCATCGCTCTGAGGGTGCTGTAATCAGGCCCGCTCCCGTTGATTGCCGATTCGGGGCGGGCTTCGCTTTTTGCATTATGGGGCATTGGCAACTCCATGACTGAAAGGTTTGATCAAATGAGGAGTGTTGCCTGAGACGACCGGGAAGATGCCCGCTCGCCAGCGATTTGCCAAGAGCCAAACGGACCGTCACGGGATCGTGAACCAGCCGCCTGCGAGGCGCGGCGTTTCGGCCCTGGCGATGATGACGGCGGCGGCCCTGGATTGCGCAGAAACAGTCCGGAAACAAGATTCTACAATCGGGAGATACTGACGAAAAAATTCAGGGGCGTAATCCCATTCGCAGCGATCGGATCACCGACCCGATGACCTGCTAAAAAGGAAACGATCCATGAAGAAGTCCCTTCTCTCTGCCCTCGGGCTTGCAGTTGCACTTGCTTTCACGGTGCCGGTGATCGGCGCAACGAGCGCGGATGCGGCCCCGATGGCAAGACATCATCGCCATCACCATCATCGTCACCACCACCACCCTGTTTGCCACCATGGGATGCATCGCCGCCATCACGTTCATCACCACCACATGAAGAAGATGATGAGGAAGGCCTACTAAGCATGCCAACCAGAAGACCGGCCTTGGCTACTTGTTCAAGGCTGGTCTCCTCTTGGCACTGCGGCGCGACACGATGCGGGCGCGTCGATTTCGTCGAACGACAGCGTCGGGGATCTTCAGCATCCGAATGACCGGGCCTACTCCTCAGCGCCGGCTGAACAGCAGGCTGGCGACGAGGCCAACCACCACAAGGCCGACCGCAGCGGCTACCGCCGGATGATCGCGGGCCGACTTCTCTATCACTCTGCCCCGTTTGCGGATTGCCGGCATGGCATCGCGCAGACGTTCGGCAAGATCGGAATAGGTGTCGAGCGCGGCATCGCGACCGTCCTCGTAGTAGGCACCGCCTCGCTTGGCCACTGCCTTTCTCAGGCTGGCCAATTCCTTGGTCAGAGCCGCGACCTGTCTGTCGATATCCATGCCAGAGAGGGTCGAAGATGATGCCATGATGTGTTTCCTTCACGTTTAGAAGGAAGCGTAACGCCTCATCGGAAGACGGGTTCCGGTTTTCGAAATATCGATATCGCTTCGGGCAGCTCTATCTCTTTGTTTTTACGCAATTTCCAAGGGAAAGCGCTATGCGCTTTTCCCGGGAAAACCGTTTCACACTTCTCCTGGAACTGCTTTAGCGCACCTGGTCAAGCAGGCGCTTGCATTCCAGAAGGTCGAACAGCGCTTCCTGCAGCAGCGCGCGATTGTCGCGCGAGAGTTTCGACGCGTCCGGCTGCACCGGACCGTCCTCGTCGCTCTTGCCAAGGCCGAAAAAGCGGCGGCTGGGTTTGACGCGCGGCTGGCCAACCAGTTCGTCGTCCATGCCGCGCGGCTGGGCCGCGGGAGTCAACGGCACTTGATCGGCCTGCTTTCGCTGCGAGATCGCCTCGACGGCCGCCATGTCGCCACTGCCGATGGCGACCAGGAAATGGTTGCCGTTCTCGCGCAACAGCTTCTGCACGCCCTTGATGGTATAGCCCTGGTCGTAGAGCATGTGGCGGATGCCCTTGATCAGTTCGACATCCTGCGGCCGATAGTAACGACGACCGCCGCCGCGCTTCATCGGCTTGATCTGGGTGAAACGCGTTTCCCAGAAGCGCAGCACATGCTGCGGCAAATCGAGATCCTCAGCGACCTCGCTGATGGTACGAAAGGCGTCGGGGCTCTTGTCCATGGGCGAATCCTCACGCTGGACGATGATCCGGCTTGTCCTGCCGAATCGGGTCTCATTTCAGCGGTTTATGAAGCAATATTCAAGCCCGGCGTCATGGCGGCGGCGGTTTTCAACCGCGCGATGGTCTACTTGCCGCTTTTGGCCTTGCCGCTTTGGTGGGAGCGCAAGATACGGTTCTTCAGGACGTTCGACGACTTGAAGGTCATCACCCGGCGCGGCAGGATCGGCACTTCTTCGCCGGTCTTCGGATTGCGGCCGATGCGCTCGTTCTTGGAGCGAACGTGGAACGTCGCGAAGGACGACAGCTTCACCGTCTCGCCACGGACGATCGCCTCGCAGATTTCGTCCAGCACCGCTTCGACGAGTTCGGCCGATTCAGTGCGCGACAGGCCGACCTTCCGGTAAACCGCCTCGGCAAGGTCGGCGCGCGTAAGTGTCTTTCCCCCCATCCGACCGTCCCATCAGCTCAAAACATAAAATTCGGCACAACAACGATAGAGCCTAAGTAATTGATCCGGCAAGGTCAAGGACCGAAACCGGACCGTTTGGCACTTACCAGCGAACCAGGACCGCACCCCAGGTGAAGCCGCCACCCATGGCCTCCAGAAGCACCAGATCGCCCTTCTTGATGCGGCCGTCCGCGACGGCCACCGAAAGCGCCAGGGGCACGGAAGCAGCCGAGGTGTTACCGTGCAAATCGACCGTGACCACCACCTTTTGCTCGGCTATCCCGAGCTTCTTGGCGGAAGCGTCAATAATTCGTTTATTGGCCTGGTGCGGCACGAACCAATCGAGGTCATCGGCGGTGATGCCGGCTTGCGCGAACGTCGCTTCGATGACGTCGGTAATCATGCCCACCGCATGCTTGAAGACTTCGCGGCCCTCCATTCGGAGGTGGCCGACGGTGCCCGTGGTCGACGGCCCGCCGTCGACGAAAAGCTTGTCCTTGTGAGTACCGTCCGAGCGCAGGCTGGCCGCCAGCACGCCACGGTCGGCGATTGCGCCAGTCCCCTCGCCGGCTTCCACGACCACGGCACCGGCGCCGTCGCCGAACAGCACGCAGGTCGAGCGGTCGCTCCAGTCGAGGATGCGCGAGAACGTTTCCGAGCCGATGACCAGGACGCGCTTGGCGAGGCCGCCGCGGATGTAGAGATCGGCGGTGGCCACGGCATAGACAAAGCCCGAGCAGACCGCCTGCAGATCGAAGGCAAAGCCGTGATGCATGCCGAGCCGGTTCTGGATATCGACAGCGGTGGCCGGGAAGGTGTTGTTGGGCGTCGAGGTCGCCAGCACGACCAGATCGATGTCGGCAGGCGTTAGACCCGCATTGGCAAGTGCTGCGCGCGCCGCCGCCTCACCGAGCGAAGCCGTGGTCTCGTCATCCCCAGCGATATGGCGCTGGCGAATGCCGGTGCGCTGCGCGATCCACTCGTCGGATGTTTCGACCATGCCTTCGAAATCGGCATTCTTCATGATTCTGCGGGGCAGCGCGGCGCCCGTGCCGCGCACGACTGATCTGATCAAAGTTCTTTCCTATTCCTTTGCGTCGGTAACGACGTCGGATTTCCTGTTTGCCTGGGCATGCGGGTTGCGCGCATGGAACAGGTGGAGGTCGGCCTCGATGCGGTCGAGCAGATTGTTGCGCACCATATCATAGCCAAGCTCGATCGCCGCGGCGAAGCCGTCCGAATCGGCACCGCCGTGGCTTTTCACCACGATGCCGTTCAGTCCAAGGAAGACGCCGCCGTTGGAGCGGCCGACATCCATCTTTTCGCGCAGGCGATCGAAAGCGCCCTTGGCGAAAATGTAGCCGATCCTGGCCATCAGCGTCCGGCTCATCGCCGCGCGCAGATAACCACTGATCTGGCGCACCGTGCCTTCCGCCGTTTTCAGCGCGATGTTGCCGGCAAAGCCTTCGGTGACGACAACGTCGACCACGCCCTTGCCGATGTCGTCGCCCTCGACGAAACCATGATAGTTCATCGAGGCCATGTTGGCTTCGCGCAGCATGCGCCCGGCCTCCTTGACCTCTTCCTGGCCCTTGATCTCCTCAACCCCCACATTGAGCAGGCCAACGGTCGGCCTGGCGACGCCGAAGACCGAGCGCGCCATGCCGGTGCCCAGAATGGCAAAGTCGATCAGCTGGTGCGCATCGGCGCCGATGGTGGCGCCAACGTCCAACACCACGCTTTCGCCCCGCAATGTCGGCCACAGGGCCGCGATCGCCGGGCGATCGATGGTGGCCATGGTGCGCAGGCAGAATTTCGACATCGCCATCAGCGCGCCGGTGTTGCCGGCGGAAATGCAGGCGTCCGCCGTGCCGGCCTTGACCGCTTCCACCGCCTTCCACATCGACGACTTCCAGCGGCCCTGGCGCAGCGCCTGGCTCGGCTTGTCGTCCATCCTGACCGCTACCTCGCAATGGAAGAACTCGGTGACCGCTGCGAGCTTCGGAAATTTGGCGAGTTCCGGGCGCACGACCTCCTCACGCCCGAAGATGACGAAGCGGATGTCGGGACGGCGGGTCGCGACGGTCATGAGCGCCGGAATGACCACGGCTGGTCCGTGATCGCCGCCCATGGCATCGATGGAAATCCTGATCACGCGGTATTTATCTCACGGTTAGGCGGCAGGTCGCTTCAGCGACCCCGAAGGTTCGGCGAAAATAACGGTTTTGGGCTGCCGCACAACCGGCTTTTCCGTCACGGGCGAGGTTTTCAGGATTTTCCCAGCAAGGATCGCAGTTTTTGCTGAAATTCATTCTCCGCCGGTTCGGTCTCGCTGCCGGCCGCCAGCGAGGCACCCTGCTTGCGCGGATAAGGGTCGATGGCCAGTCCGAAGTACTGTTCGGCAAGTGCCCCGACATCGATCGTGTCACCGGAAAACGTTTCGGGACTGTCAGGGCCTTCGGCGTCGAGCAGGATCTCGCCGCCACCCTCGAAACCCTGCCGTCCAAGCTTGGAGTCCTCAGGCAGCAACAGCGCTTCGACCGGTTCGTCGATATGCGCCTCGACGGGCTCGAGCGTGACGATACAGGCCTGGGTGATGTCGGCTTCGACGCGACCGCTGACCTTCACGCCATTGCGCTTCCATGACGCCACCAGAAGCTCGGCGCGATAGGATTCGACCGAAATCAGCCCGTGCTCCTCGGCCAGCGCTGCACGCTGTGCGGCATCGGCCTCGATAACCACCGGCAGACCCTTCTGCGGCAGGCGAGTGACGTTTGCGCGGAAGGATACCGGGCTTTGCAGGTCAACGTGCTTCATTGTTCAATCTCCCTTGGCGACGGGAAACGCCAGCGTGCCGGCGACAATCGATTCGGATGACTGCGCGGCCAGTTGATCGCGAGCATCGGTGACGTAGTTGGCAAGGAGCGATGCTTCCGGCCAGGCGCCGGAGTCGGGCCGGACATTGCGGGCAAGGGCTGCGGTGAGCCCGTTGCGGTCATTTCTTTCCAGCGCATCGTCATATGCGGCGGTTCGGCCATAAAACATCCTTGCCAACTTTTTCATGCGCTTGGGTACACCGACATCGCCAACGCCCAATTCCCGCAGCGAATGATCCACGTCGAGGAAGAACTCGTCGATCAGCACCTGGGCAGCCTCTTGCGCCACGCCACCCTCGCCGCGCAACCGGTGCTGGAACAGGAACATGTGCAGCGACAGCATCTCGAAACGGCCAAGCGGCGTGTCCGGCACATTCCAATGGGAATAAAACACGGTCTGCCGCGCGGCCGCCACGATTTGTGCGTAAAGCGCCTCGGTGATAGCGCGGTTGGCGTGGCGTTCGCGGCCAAAAAGGCGCTGGAACATTGGGGATGGTCTCCTGGGGACCGTTTGTTGAAGTGGCCTTGTTGCATCGGCAAGCAAGCTGGTTTACCGGTTTCGCGGCCCAGCGCAAGTTGCGGCCAGCTAATGGAGTTGTTGTTGCGCGCGCTGAATTTCAAGTCGACCTACTCGTCCAGGCCCGCCGGCGCAATCTCGCTGCTGGTTATCATTTCGGCGCTTTCCGCCTGCCACACCTCCAAGATGATCGGTGACCTCAGCCCGAGCGAGACGCTGACGCAAGGGTATGTCATCGACCAGCAGGCAATCGATTCGGTGCCCGTCGGTTCAAGCCGCGAGCAGGTGCTGCTGGCGCTCGGCACGCCGTCGACGACGGCGACCTTCGACAATGAGGCATTCTACTACATTTCGCAGACGCGCAAGCGCTACGTGGCCTTCGACAAGCCGAGGCTCATCGACCAGAAGGTGCTGGCGGTCTATTTCGGCGCCGACGGCCGCGTCACCCAGATCGCCAAATATGGCTTGAAGGACGGCAAGATTTTCGACTTCATCTCGCGCACCACACCGACCGGCGGCAAGGACCAGAACTTCCTCAGCCAGATCATCAACGGCGCCAGCAAGCTGGCCCCCGGCGTTCCCGGCGGCGGCACTCCCTGATCTCAGACCGCCTTCCCTTGAGGAGGGCAGCACCATCTCAGGCGACCAAAAACCCGCGGGAGCGATCCTGCGGGTTTTTGTTGTGGCCACGGTCAAGGCGAGACGGCGGTATGCTCGCCAAACAGAATTGGGGTGGCCGACAGTCGAGACGCCGGCCAGGCTTGGACGCTTGCGTTATCGCGAACGCAGCGAAGGCCGGGCCAAGAAGAAGCACTGAGGGATCGGCGTCGTTATCGTTCAATAGCAAAACCCGCGGGATCGCTCCCGCGGGTTTTGTTTCGACCAATGCTCTTCGATCAGCCGTGCGCGAGTACGGCCAGCAGCAGGAGAGCCACGATGTTGGTGATCTTGATCGCCGGGTTGACGGCCGGGCCAGCGGTGTCCTTGTAGGGATCGCCGACCGTGTCGCCGGTCACCGAAGCCTTGTGCGCCTCGGAGCCCTTGCGGTGCTTGACGCCGTCCTTGTCGACGAAGCCGTCCTCGAAGGACTTCTTGGCGTTGTCCCAGGCGCCGCCACCCGAGGTCATCGAGATAGCGACGAACAGGCCGTTGACGATGACGCCGAGCAGCGAGGCTCCCAGCGCTGCAAAGGCGGACGCCTTCGAGCCCGAGATCAGCAGCACGCCGAAATAGACGACGAGCGGCGCCAGCACCGGCAGCAGAGACGGGATGATCATTTCCCGGATCGCCGCCTTTGTCAGAAGATCGACCGCGCGGGCGTAGTTCGGCTTGGAGGTGCCGGCCATGATGCCCGGATCCTCGCGGAACTGCTTGCGCACCTCCTCGACGATGGCGCCGGCCGCACGGCCGACAGCCGTCATGGCGATGCCGCCGAACAGATACGGGATCAGGCCGCCGAAGATCAGACCGGCGACGACGTAAGGGTTGGAGAGATCGAAGGAGATCTCGCCCATGCCCTGGAAGTAGGGATATTTGTCGCCATTGGCGGCAAAGAACTTCAGGTCGTTCGAATAAGCGGCGAACAGCACCAGCGCGCCGAGGCCGGCCGAACCGATGGCGTAGCCCTTGGTCACCGCCTTGGTGGTGTTGCCGACCGCGTCGAGCGCGTCGGTGGAGTGGCGCACTTCCTTGGGCAGGCCGGCCATTTCAGCGATGCCGCCGGCATTGTCGGTGACCGGGCCAAAGGCGTCGAGCGCAACGATCATGCCGGCAAGGCCGAGCATCGTCGTGACCGCGATCGCCGTGCCATAGAGCCCGGCGAGCTGATAGGTCGAGATGATGCCGCCGACGATGACGATCGCCGGCAGTGCCGTCGATTCCAGCGAGACCGCAAGGCCCTGGATGACGTTGGTGCCGTGACCGGTCACCGACGCCTGGGCAATGGAGTTGACCGGGCGCTTGTTGGTGCCGGTGTAGTATTCGGTGATCACGACGATGAGACCGGTCACCGCGAGGCCGATCAGGCCGCAGATGAACAGGTTCTTGCCGGTGATGACCATGCCGGCGACAGTGCCGATCTCGCCCCAGCCAAGGCATACGGAGGTTGCGACGCCGAGACCGACGACGGACAACAGGCCGGTGACGATCAGGCCCTTGTAGAGGGCGCCCATGATCGAGCCGTTGGAGCCGAGCTTGACGAAGAAAGTGCCGACGATCGAGGTCAGGATGCAGGCGCCGCAAATGGCGAGCGGATAGAGCATCGCAGCACCCAGAACGGCGGTGCCGCCAAAGAAGATGGAGCCGAGAACCATGGTGGCGACAACGGTCACCGCATAGGTTTCGAACAGGTCGGCGGCCATGCCGGCGCAGTCGCCGACATTGTCGCCGACATTGTCGGCGATGGTGGCCGGGTTGCGCGGATCATCCTCGGGAATACCGGCTTCGACCTTGCCGACGAGATCGCCGCCGACATCGGCGCCCTTGGTGAAGATGCCGCCGCCGAGACGGGCGAAGATCGAGATCAGCGACGCGCCGAAGCCGAGCGAGACCAGCGAGTCGATGACGATGCGGTCATCGGGCTGAAGGCCCAAGAAGTGAGTCAGGACAAGGTAGTAGATCGACACGCCAAGCAAGGCCAGGCCAGCAACGAGCATGCCGGTGATGGCGCCCGACTTGAACGCGATGTCGAGGCCGGCAGCGAGGCTGTTTGATGCGGCCTGAGCCGTCCGAACGTTGGCGCGAACGGAGACATGCATGCCGATGAAGCCGGCGGAGCCCGAAAGCACTGCACCGATCAGGAAGCCGACCGCGGCAGTGATGGACAGCAACCACCAGGCGAGCACGAGGACGACGACGCCAACGATGGCGATGGTGGTGTACTGACGCGCCAGATAGGCTTGTGCGCCCTCGCGGATGGCCGCGGAGATTTCCTGCATGCGTGCATTGCCCTGATCGGCCGCAAGGACCGAACGTGTCGCCCAGATGGCGTAAAGGATTGAAAGCAGGCCGCAGGCGATGACGGCGGAGATAATTGTCATTGCCGGATTTTCCTCGATTGATGGCCCAAAAGAACCCCTCCCTGGGCCGTTGAGACAAAGATCGGATTCCGCGCACGGAATCCGCCTCTTCGCAGCGGTGTATGCGAAACAGGGCTGCGAACGTCAAGATATTGTTCGGTTTTTGCCCGGCTTTCGCCCAAATGGTTTGGACCAAGCGATGACCTGCCGTCAGTACCCTCCTATTAGATCGATTGAAATTGGCCCCTGACGCAGCACGAGGCTACTCTGCCTCCCGGCCCATGCGGCGCGCCGTGTAACGCTCGATCGCCGACAGGCCGTCATAGATCAGGACGGCCAGGGCCGCCACGATCAGGCCGCCCTGCAGGACGAAGGCGAGGTTGTTCGACAACAGCCCGGCGATGATCACTTCGCCGAGGGTCCTGGCGGCCACCGTCGAGCCGATGGTGGCGGTGGCAAGGCTGATCACCACCGACAGTCTGATGCCGCCGAGGATGATCGGGGCGCTGAGCGGCAGCTCGACCTTGGTGAGCCTTTGCCAGCCGGTCATGCCGGCACCGCGCGCCGCCTCGACGACATTGGCCGGCAGCGTCGTCAGGCCGGTCAGCGCATTTTCGAAGATCGGCAGCAGGCCGTAGAGAAACAGCGCGATCAGGGTCGGCCTCTCGCCGAAGCCGACGGCCGGCACGGCAAGCGCCAGTACCGCCACCGGCGGAAAGGTCTGGCCGATGTTGACCAGGCTGCGCGACAGCGGCAGGAATTCGGCGCCGGCCGGCCTGGTGACCAGGATGGCAAGCGCTACAGCGATGATGGTCGCGGCCACGGTGGCGATCAGGACGGTGCGCAAATGCAGCAATGTCAGCGTCAGCAGGCTGCCCTGGTTGTAGATTACCGGCGCGTTGTTCTCTGTCAGCGGCTTCAGCAGCGGCTCGAACCAGCCGGGATTGGTGACGAAAGCAACGAGCAGCACCACCAAGGCTAGCCTGAGCAGCGATGGAGGCCAGGCCTTCATGCCGGCCTCGCCGCGCGTTTCACCAGACCGTCGACCGTGACGCGGCCAAGCGGCTTGCCGTCGGCGCCTTTGACGGGCAGCGCCGGCCTGCCTGACCACAGCAATTCAGCCAGTGCATCGCGCTGGCTGGCGTCGCCGGGGATCGCTTCGCCTTCGGCGGCGCCTTTCTCCACGGCGTCGCGCACGCGGCCGAGAGACAGCAACCGGAACGGCCGCTCGCTGGCGCCGACCAGGGTTTCGACGAAGGCGCTTGCCGGCTTCGCCAGGATTTCGGCGGGCTTTGCGTATTGCACAAGCTTGCCGGCGTCCATCACCGCAATCTTGTCGCCCAAATGCACGGCCTCTTCCATATCGTGCGTGACGAGGATGATGGTGGTGCCGAAGCGCTTCTGGATCGCCAGCAGATCCTCTTGCGCCTTGGTGCGGATGATCGGGTCCAGCGCGCCGAACGGTTCGTCCATCAACAGCACGTTGGGCTCGGCGGCGAGCGCGCGGGCAACGCCGACGCGCTGCTGCTGGCCGCCGGACAGTTCGTGCGGATAGCGCGGCCCGAAGACTTCGGGATCGAGCTGGTAAAGCGTCATCAGTTCGTCGACGCGGGCCTTGATGCGGTCTTTGTCCCAGCCGAGCAGCACCGGCACGGTGGCAATGTTCTGCGCCACCGTACGATGCGGAAACAGGCCGTGGCCCTGGATCGCGTAGCCGATGCTGCGGCGCAGTTCGTAACCGGGCAGCGAACGATTGTCGGCGCCGTCGAGCTTGATGATGCCCGAGGTCGGTTCGACCAGCCGGTTGATCATGCGCAGGAGCGTCGTCTTGCCCGATCCGGACGTGCCGACGATAACGGCGATGGTGCGCGGCTCGATGACCATCGAGACATCATCGACCACCGTCGTTGCGTCGTAGCGCTTGGTAATGCCTTCGATCTCGATCATGCCGTTTCAACCCTGCGCTTGGTGGCGGTCATTTCGATCACCGCGTCGAGGACGATGGCGGCGGCGAAGGCGAGTGCCACCGTCGGCACCGCGCCGAGCAGCACAAGGTCCATCGCCGTCTGGCCGACACCCTGAAAGACGAACACGCCATAACCGCCGCCACCGATCAGAGCGGCAATGGTGGCAAGGCCGATGTTCTGCACCAAGACGATGCGGATGCCGGTGAGGATGACAGGAAAAGCCAGCGGAAACTCGACGCCGAACAGGCGCTGCCTCTCGGTCATGCCCATGCCGCGCGCGGCGTCGTTGGCGGCCCGCGGCACACCGGCGAGACCGACCACGGTGTTGGCCACAACCGGCAGCAGCGAATAAAGGAAAAGCGCGACGAAGGCGGGCGCGGTGCCGATGCCGCGAATGCCGAGGGCAGCAGCCCCCGGCACATGCGTGGCAACCCAGCCGAGCGGCGCGATCAGCAGGCCGAACAGCGCGATCGAGGGAATGGTCTGGATGATGTTGAGTACGTTGAGCACGCCGGCGCGCAGCCCTTCGACGCGATGGCAGAGGATGCCGAGCGGCAGGCCGACAACCACCGCGGCAAGCAGCGAACCAAGCGCCAGCGTCACGTGCTTGGAACCTTCGATCCAGAAACTGTCGGCGCGGTTGAAATATTCCTTCAGGATCGACAGATTGTCCCAGCTTCCCGAAATCAACAACAGACCGATCGCCAAAGCCGCGACCACGAGCGCGCCAACCCTCGCCCAGGGCGACAGATTCAGCCGTGTCAGCACGTCGGCGAGCAAGAGCGTGAAGGCAAAGATGAGACTCCAGAAACCGGAGGCCGGCGAAATTCTCGCAAAGGTGTTGCCCGCCGGCGTGAGAAATGTGCCGGCGACGCCGATCAGCAGCGCGAGTGCGGCAAGCGCCACCGCGCTGGCTGCCAGGCGCAGCGCGAGCGGTGTCCTGAACAGCGCGACAAGTGCCGCGGCGACTATGATGGCGAGCAGCATCGGCCCGGTCGCTGCCGGCAATGCCTCGATAATCGAGCGCGCCTGACCGGGGACGATGCGGTTGGCACGGAACGTGGCAAAGGGCGCCGCAAAAGCCGCGTAGGCTGATATCGCGGCGATCACCACGCCGAGCTTGTCGAAGCGGAGGGTCATGGCTGCCCCTCATGAGGAGCGATTTGCCACGTCTCGCAGCTCTCTCTGGGGATTAGCGAAAGCCGACGCGATATCCAATCTCCCCCCTTGCGGGGGAGATGGCCGGCAGGCCAGAGGGGGGTGTGAAGGATCGCCAACTTTCGAGCGGCTTGTTCAGAAGCAACCCTGTCGAGGCACGCACCTTTGACGGTTTGAGAGGTCGGCGGGGCAGCACCCCCCTCTGTCCTGCCGGACATCTCCCCCGCAAGTGGGGAGATCAGCAGCTTCCAGAGGGAGGTGCCTTGCACCGGTGTCACTATGAGCTAGGTGCAGACTATTTCAAAAACCCGTTCTTCTTGAGGAAGTCTTCGGCGACTCCCTTGACCGGCTCGCCGCCGACCTGCACGCGCCCGTTCAGTTCCTGCAGCGTGACGAGGTCGAGCTTGGCGAAGACCGGCTTCAGCAGCGTCTCGATCTCGGGGTGTTGTTTCAGCACCGCTTCGCGGATGATCGGCGCCGGCTGGTAGACCGGCTGGACGCCCTTGTCATCGTCGAGCACGACGAGGCCAGACGGCGCGATGCCGCCATCGGTGCCGTAGACCATGGCCGCGTTGGCGCCATTGGTCTGGTTGGCTGCCGCGGCGATGGTCGCCGCCGTGTCGCCGCCGGAGAGCGTGATCAGCTGGTCCGGCTTCAGTGTGAAGCCATAGGTGGTCTGGAACGCCGGAAGTGCTGCCGCCGAATTGACGAACTCGGCGGAAGCCGCCAGCACCACCTGACCGCCGCCCGCGACGTACCTGCCGAAGTCTGAAAGCGTGGCGAGCTTGTTGGTCTCGGCGACCTCCTTGCGCAGCGCAATCGCCCAGGTGTTGTTGGCGGGCGACGGCGACAGCCAGACGATCTTGTTGGCGTCATAGTCAAGCTTCTTGGCCGTCTCATAGGCCTTGGCGGCATCCTTCCACACAGGATCGTCGGCCTTCTCGAAGAAAAAGGCGGCGTTGCCGGTGTATTCGGGATAGATGTCGATCTCACCGGCGGTGATCGCCTTGCGCACCACTGGCGTGCCGCCGAGCTGGATGCGGTCTGATGTCTTGATGTTGTTGGCGTTGAGCACCAGCTGGATGATGTTGCCGAGCACGCCGCCCTCGGTGTCGATCTTCGAGGAGACAACTACCTGGGCACTGGCGGAAGCCGCCGTGATGCCGAGCGCCAATGCCGCGCCGGCCAGAACCTTGACTGAAAGCATCGTGAAAACCCCTTGCTAAGAACCGGAATGCGGTGGCCGCATATGAGCATGGCTTCAACGGCCAGTCGGGGCATACGGTTTCATAACAATACGCGCTGACGCAATATTTTTGTTGCGGTGCGGCAGATGCGGCCGGCCTTATGCTGACAGCGCTGTGTCCGGTGAAGCGACGGAGCGATCAGACTTCGACTTTGCGCAAGCCGGTCAGCTTGAGTGCGCCTAGCGCCACGAAACACAGAACGGTGACCGGGAATATCATCCAGTTCAGCATCTCCCAGCCCCAGGCGTTATAGACCATGCCAGACATCAGCGAGGCGCAGGCGACGGAGCCGAACAGGACGAAGTCGTGGAAGCCTTGCACCTTGCCCTTTTCGGACGGCCGGTAGCTGGCCGACACCATCGCCGTGGCGCCGATAAAGCCAAAATTCCAGCCAAGGCCGAGCAGGATCAGCGACGTCCAGAATTGCCACAACGCCAGGCCCGACAGGGCGACAATGGCGCAGCCAATGAGCAGGATCAGGCCGGTCGCCACAATGCGTTCGGGGCCGAAGCGATGGATCAACGAGCCAGTGAAGAAACTCGGCGCGAACATCGCCATCACATGCCAGGAGATGCCTAGCGTCGCATCGGTCTCCGATAGGCCGCAACCGACCATGGCCAGCGGGGCGCCGGTCATGACGAAGCTCATCAACGCATAGCTGCCGACCGCGCAGAAAAGCGCGGCGACGAAACGTGGTTGCGTCACGATTTCGGCCAATGGCCTGGCGTCGCTGTCGGTGATCTCTACCCTGCTGGATGTCTTCGCCGGCAGCCGTAGGAACGACAGGATGACGGCGCCGGCCGCGGCCAGCGGCAGGATGGCGGCGAACGAACCGGCAAACATCACCGGCGCCAACAATTCGCGGGTGAAGATGACGATCTGCGGCCCGAGGATGGCGGTGACGATGCCCCCGGCCAGCACGAAGGAGATGGCGCGCGCCTTGAATTCCGGCGGCGCATTGTCAGCGGCGGCGAAGCGGAACTGCTGGACGAAGGCGCCACCGACACCGATCGTGAGCAAGCCAAAGGCAAACAGCCAGAAGCTGCCCCGATAAAGCGCCAGCGTGGCGACCAAGCCGCCCAGCGCCGTGACGATCGTGCCGATCATGAAGCCGTCGCGCTGGCCCATGCCGCGGATAATGGCCGCTGCGGGCAGCGCGCCGAGCGCCACGCCGATGTTGAAGCCGGTGATCGGCGCCGTCGCCAATGATTTGTCGGGGCCAAGTAGATATTGCCCGGCCAGCGCCCCCATGGAGATGGCGATGGGGGCCGCCGAGCCGATGATCGCCTGCGAAGCGGCGAGGATCAGCGCGGTGCGACGCGCTTCCTTGCCTGCCTCAACGGCAATTGCCGTCATGATGCGTCCTTGCCGCGCCCCTCGCCTCGCACCCGGCGCGACACGCGGTCGAGCACGGCATTGACCAGCTTCGGCTCGTCTTCCTCGTAAAAAGCCTTTGCGATGTCGACATATTCGGAGACGATGACGGCGACAGGAACATCCTCGCGCTTCATCAGTTCATAGACGCCGGCGCGAAGAATGGCGCGCAGCGTCGAATCGAGCCGAGACAGCGGCCAGTCCTCTGTCAACGCCTGGCGGATGATGGGATCGATGGTCTTCTGGTTCTCGACGACACCCGCCAGGATGGCGCGAAACCATTGCGCATCGGCCTCGCGGTAGAGCGCACCGTCGACTTCCTTGCCGAGGCGAAAAGCCTCATATTCGGCCGTGATCTCGAAGACGCCGCTGCCGGCCACATCCATCTGATAGAGCGCCTGCACGGCGGCCAGACGGGCAGCACCGCGCTTGTTGGCGTGGCGCACCGCGGGCTGGCCGGGCGAAGCGGGTTCGCTCACGATAGCGCTCCCAATTGTTCTTTGAGGGCGATCATGGTCAGCGCCGCACGCGCGGCAAAGCCGCCCTTGTCGCCTTCCGAGCGCTTTGCACGCGTCCAGGCCTGGGCGTCGTTCTCGGTGGTCAGGATGCCGTTGCCGATGCAGACGGAGTCCTGCACGGAGATATCCATAAGAGCACGGCTGGATTCATTGGCGACGATGTCGAAATGATAGGTGTCGCCGCGGATGACGGTGCCAAGCGCAACAAAACCGTCGTAGTTTGTGCCGCCTTCGGCCATGCCGTCGAGCGCGAAGGAAATCACCGCGGGGATTTCGAGCGAACCGGGGACGGTGACAACGTCATAGGTCGCTCCAGCTTCATCGAGCGCGCTTGTCGCGCCATCGAGCAGCGCGTCGGCAAGGTCGTCGTGGAAGCGCGCCTCGATGATCAGAACGCGTGCCTTCTTCTTCGGACGGATAAACGCTTTGCCGTGTTGGGATGTGCCAGCCATAAAAGTCTCCGGGGATCGCCGGTGACTTAGGCCGAAGCCGGATTGATCGCAAGCAGAAGATTGCCCGCGACGCCGAAGGTCCGCAGAACCTATCGGGTTTCCAGTGCTCAGACGCCTGTAGGCTCACGGTAGCGACGCACCGTATCGCGCAGTCGATCGTTCGCCGATCGCGGATTGATCAAGGCCTCAATGAAGAATCTGCTGTCGTTGGGAGACAGATCGAGCCGCTCGTGCTCCTCGGCGTTCATGTCGGCCTGCGCCTCACGCATCAGCTTTTCGTCCTGCGGGGAATTCATTCTGTCCTTAGTCATCAAAGCCCCTCTTTCGCCGCCTCCGCCAGCCGCGCCGCGTAGCGGGCCATGGTGTCGATCTCGAGATTGACGCGGTCGCCGACCTTGCGCTCGCCCCAGGTGGTCACGGTCAGCGAATGGTGGATCAAAAGCACGTCGAAGCGCGTGCCTTCCACCTTGTTGACGGTGAGCGAGGTGCCGTCGAGCGCCACCGAGCCTTTTGGCGCGATGAATTTCGCCAAGTCGCGCGGCGCCTCCAGCGTGAAGCGCACCGCATCGCCCTCATCCTTGCGCTCGACGATCTCGGCCATGCCGTCGACATGGCCCGAAACGATGTGGCCGCCGAGTTCGTCGCCGATCTTCAGCGCCCGCTCCAGATTGATCCGCGTCCCCGATTTCCAGCCTATGGCCGTCGTCAGCCTGAGGGCCTCCTCCCAGGCCTCGACCTCGAACCAGCGCGCGTTCGAGCCGCTGTCGGGCAAGCCCGTGACCGTCAGGCAGACGCCGCCGCAGGAGATCGAGGCGCCGATGGCGATGGTCTCGGGGTCATAGGTGGTGTCGATGCGCAACCCCACCCCTTCCCTGAGCGGCTTGACGGAAGCGACAGTGCCGACATCGGTGACAATTCCGGTAAACATCGATGTTGATCCTAAATGTCTCTTTTCCACTCGGCATAGCTGTCTTCGCCGAAACGCATCTCGCGCAATTTGCGAAATCCTGCCGGGATATGCTCGGCGTCGATCGGCGATGCAATGCCGTCATCACCGATCGCTTCCGGCCCTTGGAACAGCACGATGCGGTCGACCAACCCATCGGCGAGGAAGGCGCTCGCCACCTTGGCGCCGCCCTCGACCAGCACGCTTGCCATGCCGAGCGCGGCGAGATCCTCAAGCAGTTCGGGCAGTGCGACACCGCCTTCATGTGTTTCGGTGCCGATGAAGCGCACCCCGGCGCGTTCCAGCATAGTCCGCCGCTGCGGATCGGCCTCCAGGCTAGCGGCGACATAGAGCGGTACCCGGTCCACGCCCGACACCAGTTTCGAGGCCTCCGGCAACCTGATCTGGCGGTCGAGCAGGATGCGCGCCGGCGAACGGTTCTCCAGCCCCGGCAAGCGTACCGTCAGGGCCGGATCGTCTTCAAGGGCTGTGCCGATGCCGATCAGTATGCCGTCCGCCTCGGCCCGCATCAGATACACCTCGCGGCGCGCGATATCGCCGGTGATCGACACCTGCCCCTCGCCCTCCCTGCCGATCTTGCCGTCGCTGGAAAGCGCAAGCTTGAGAACCACTTCGGGGCGTTTTCTCAGCGATCGAATCAGATAGCCGGCCATCTGCTCGGCAGCTTCCCCGGCCAAGACCTTCTCGACCACCTCGACACCGGCGGCACGCAGGATTGCGTAGCCCCTGCCGGACACGCGCGGATCGGGATCGCTGGCCGCGCCGACGACGCGCGCGACGCCGGCATTGACCAGCGCATTGGCGCAAGGCGGCGTGCGGCCATGGTGGGCGCAAGGTTCCAGCGTGACATAGGCGGTAGCACCACGCGTTAGCTCGCCGGCCTCGGCCAGGGCCTCGGTTTCGGCATGCGGGCGGCCGCCGACCGCGGTGACGCCGGTGCCGACGATCATGGGACCGTTGCCGTCATCGCGCACGATCAGCGTGCCGACAGACGGGTTGGTCGAGGTGCGCCCGGCGTTCTTCCGCGACAGCCTGAGCGCCGCTGCCATGAACCGGCGATCAAGGGCGGCCTGTTCGCTTGCGGTCATGCTCAGCTGGCGTCCTCTTCGCCTTTGACTTCGTCTCCCTTGAGTTCGCCCAGCAATTCGTGGAAATCCTTGGCCTCGCGAAAATTGCGGTAGACCGAGGCGAAGCGGACATAGGCGACATCGTCGAGCGACTTCAGCGCTTCCATGACCAGCCGGCCGACCTCCCCCGAAGCAACCTCCGTCTCGCCGGAGCTTTCGAGCTGGCGCACGATGCCGGTCACCGCGCGGTCGATGCGCTCGGGATCGACATTACGCTTGCGCACGGCGATCTCCACCGAGCGCAGCAGCTTGTCGCGGTCGAACGGCACTTTGCGGCCCGATTTCTTGACCACCACGAGGTCGCGCAACTGCACGCGCTCGAATGTGGTGAAGCGGCCACCGCAATCGGGGCAGACGCGCCGCCTGCGGATCGCCGCGCCATCCTCGGCTGGGCGAGAATCCTTCACCTGCGTATCTTCGGACTGGCAATAGGGACAGCGCATGGAGAGCCTTTGGTTGGCGAATCTGGCGAAGCGAAAGGCTTAGAGCCTTTCCGGCCCGGATTGAAGCATTTCCGTCCCTTCGACGGCCTGCCGCATCAGAGATAGCGAGGCGCGAGGAAGATTGCCAGCGCGGCAATCAGCCAGATGGCGATGCCGCCGGCAACAGCCAGCCGGTAGTCGACACGATCGATGAACAGCCAGCAGGCGCCAAGGAAAGCGAGATAGGCAGGAATGGTCTTCACGCCGGCGAGGCAGGCATCGCGAAAGCCGCCCGGTTCGCCCCTGGCGCCCACGGCGAGCAACGCGATGACGGCAAAGGTCGGTGCCAGCGGCAGGATCCCGGGCAAGATGTTACCGCGTTTGGATGCCCAAACGATCAGCGCCGTCATCAATCCGCCGACCACGCCTTTCCAGACGATATCCATTCAATGCTTCCCTCTAATGCCTGCCCAATGCCTGCCAGACAGCAGCTTCAAGGTGCGACGTCGGCTGTCGCGAAGCCACAGGACATGCCAAGGCTGCGGTAGGCCTTGTAGAAACCGTCCATCGAGATGGTCGCGACCGGCTGTTTGCCGAAGACCACGTCGAGCGTGGTCGCACGGCGCATGGCGCGCAGCAACGCCAGGCTGGTCTTGGGCTTGTTCTCGACCATCCAGGCGAGACGGCCAGCCACGGAATCGTGGGAATAGACGATTGCGGCAACCTGGCCGGCGGCATCGCCGAATTTTGCCGCGATCTTCTTGCCGGTCGGAAGATCCTTGTTGCCTATGGCGATCGTCACCGCCGGGTAAGCATCCGGCGGCAAGGCGTCACCATTCGAGATCGAAAGCGTCAACGTACCCGGATAGCCGCCGCTGTCGACGAAAGCGGTCGAGGCGACGCAGGTTTTGCGCGCATCCTGGCCCGTGTCCAGGACATCGACGATGGTGGCCCATCTGCCGAAGGTGCCGGTAGCAGGTACGTTTGGAGTGGGCTGGGTCTGCGCGAAGGCACTGCCGGACAGTGTCAGGAAAGCGACCAGCCAACCATGGGCCCCAAGGGTGGTGAGGCGGAAATTGCGCATCATCAGATCTCCTGTTCGGCGCGCCACCCAACAATGGGCAGGCGCGCCGCTGGCCGATAAGAGATGACGCCTCGCGTCAGGTCAACCGAGATAGGGATAGAGCGGGAAACGATCGGTCAGCGCCACGACTTTGGCCTTGACCGCCGCTTCGACAGCCGCATTGCCCTCGTCGGAATTGGCGACCTTGAGACCGTCCAGCACTTCGGCGATCAGCTTGCCTATCTCGCGGAATTCGGCCTGGCCGAAGCCGCGCGTGGTGCCGGCCGGGGTGCCGAGGCGCACGCCCGAGGTGACGAAAGGCTTTTCCGGGTCGAACGGGATGCCGTTCTTGTTGCAGGTGATGTTGGCGCGGCCGAGTGCCGCCTCGGCGCGCTTGCCGGTGGCGTTCTTGGGCCGCAGGTCGACCAGCATCAGATGGTTGTCGGTGCCACCGGAGACGATATCGAGACCGGTTTCCTTGAGACTGGAGGCGAGCGCCTTGGCGTTGGCGGCGACGCTTTCGGCATAGACCTTGAAGCTCGGCTTCAGCGCTTCGCCGAAGGCAACCGCCTTGGCGGCGATGACATGCATCAGCGGGCCGCCCTGCAGGCCGGGGAATACCGCCGAATTCATCTTCTTGGCGATGTCCTCGTCATTGCACAGGATCATCCCGCCGCGCGGGCCGCGCAGCGATTTGTGCGTGGTGGTCGTCACGACATGCGCGTGCGGCAGTGGCGACGGATGCACGCCGCCGGCGACCAGGCCAGCAATGTGCGCCATGTCGACCATGAGATAGGCGCCGACCGCATCGGCGATCTCGCGAAAACGCTTCCAGTCCCAGACGCGCGAATAGGCAGTACCGCCGGCCAGGATAAGCTTCGGCTTGGTCTCATGCGCGGTCTTCTCGATGGCGTCCATGTCGAGCAGATGGTCGTCCTTGCGCACGCCATACGACACGACCTTGAACCATTTGCCGCTCATGTTGACCGGCGAACCGTGGGTCAGGTGGCCGCCCGAATTGAGATCGAGGCCCATGAAAGTGTCGCCGGGCTGCAAGAGCGCCAGGAACACGGCCTGGTTCATCTGGCTGCCGGAATTCGGCTGGACGTTGGCGAAGTTGCACCCGAACAGCCTCTTGGCACGCTCGATGGCCAGTTCCTCGGCTACATCGACGAACTGGCAACCGCCATAATAGCGCTTGCCTGGATAGCCCTCGGCATATTTGTTGGTCATGATCGAGCCCTGCGCCTCAAGTACAGCGCGGGAAACGATGTTTTCCGAGGCGATCAGCTCGATCTCGTGGCGCTGGCGGCCAAGTTCGTTGCGGATGGCGCCGAAAATCTCCGGATCGGCATCTTCCAACGTGGTTTCGAAGAAAGATTCGAACTTGTTCGACACTGCCGCTGCTGTTGCCATGGGCTGAAATCCTCGAGGGTTCGGGGGCAATTTTGTCTAGGCATGTCGTTGCCCCATAACCGCTGCACACTTTTGGGCGACATGCATTTGCCGGGCCATTAACACAGTTGTTTTCGCCCCGCCACGTTTACGGCGCGAAATTTGCTGGCCGGTTTGCGCCAGCGAGGCAACAAGAGACTATTTCCTCGCCTTCCGACCTTTCAGCAAGGCTTCGGTGAGTGTGATCTCGGTAAACAGCGCCTGCGACGTATGGTCGTTGATCTCGCCGGCGCGAAACATGTCACGCACGGCCGCGCGCTCGGCATCGATGCCGGCGAGCCGCAGTTCCAGCTCCAGCCTTCCGGATTCGCGGGCCTCGGCGCGGGCTTCATCCGCTTCATCCGAGGCGGCGATGCGACGCCGGTAACCGGCGACGATATTCTCGGCGACGGCAAGCCTGGCGCCGAGCACTTCGCCTTCGCCCTCATCCTCCGCCGCCGCAATGCTCCCGATGCGCGCTATTGCCGCCTTGGCGGCGCCGACACGCGCAAGGCGTTCCTCGGCGGCACCGATATCCTCACCCGGTTGGACCAGCCCCTTGGCGATTGCCGGCAGAGCGAGACTGGCGAAGACCAGCGAGCAGATGATCACGCCGGCGGCGAGGAAGATAACCAGATTGCGCGCCGGAAACGGCGAGCCGTCCGGCATGGCGAGCGGCAGCGACAATATGCCGGCCAGCGTGATCGCGCCGCGCACACCGGCCACGGAACCGGCGAGCCGCACGCGCAGCCCGAACGGCTCCGCCTTGCGCTTGCCCAGACGCGCGGCGATACCGGCCGCGATATCGCCGATCCAAATCCACAGGAAGCGTAGCGCGATCAGGCACAGCGTCAGCGCAATAACAGTCGCGATCGGTTGGATGATCGGATGCAGGCTCATCAGTTCCGGCGGCACATGGCGGATGATGTCGGGAAGCTGCAGGCCGAGCACGATGAAGAGAGCGCCGTTGAAAACGAAGGAAAGCGTCATCCACAGCGACATCGTCTGCATGCGCGCCGAGACGCCGAGGAAGCGGAACACGCCGGAGCCACCGGCGAGCAGGCCGGCGGCGACCGCCGCCAGGATGCCGGACGCTCCGACGTGCTCGGCGCCGAGATAAGCTATGAAGGGCAGCAGGATCATGACCAACACCTGCGCCTCGGCTGGCACGCCGCCGATGCGGTTGAGCACTTGCAGCAGCTTGGCGGCGACGAACAACGCCGCGACGCCGATCAGGATGCCGATCGCCACGGCGTAGAGGAAACTCAGTGATGCCGCGGCAAAGGAAAAGCTGCCGGTCAGTGCTGCTGCCACGGCGAAGCGGAACATGACGAGGCCCGACGCATCGTTGAGCAGCGACTCGCCTTCGAGAATGTGCATCAGCCGCGCCGGAACGACATTCTTGTCGACGATCGAAGACACAGCCACAGCATCGGTCGGCGACAGCACCGCGGCCAGCGCGAAAGCGACAACCAGTGGGATGCTCGGCACCAGCCAGTGCAAGGCGTAGCCGAAGCCGACGATGGTGAAGAAGACGAGCCCGATGGCAAGATCCAGGATCGGTCCGCGCAGAGCCACCAATTCACGCTTCGGCGCGCCATAGGCATCGCCAAACAGCAGCGGCGGGATGAACACCAGCAGGAACAGTTCCGGATCGATCTCGACATGGATGCCGTGCACCGGCCATGCGAGTGCGGCGCCCATGGCAATCTGCAGCACCGGCAGCGGCACCCGAACCAGGCGCACCAACGCGCCGGAAAGCGCGACGAAGGCGAGCACAACCAGAATGAAGACGGCGACTTCCATGTTCCGGTTCCAGACTTTCCCGCCGACCATGCTCAAAGCCGGCTGATCCGTCCAGCCGCGCCTCCCCCGCGAAAAACGCAGTGGGACCCGAGCAACGAAAAGGCCGCCCCGAGCGGCGGCCTTTTTTATAAAAAACTCAACAGTTTAAAGCGAAGACGTGATCTGCAGCTCGTTGGCGCCGTCGAGCGCGTAGACGTCGTCGCGGAACTGCACGACGCCTGGGCCGGTCGACCAGGCCGAGAGATAGAGGAAGTGGACCGGCACCGGGTTGGTGACCTGGATCGGCGTGTTTTCGCCAGTCTTGATCGCCGCCTCGAAATGCTGGCGGTCCCAGCCGGGGGTGTCGCGCAAGATCCAGGTGACGAGATCGCGCACATTCTGCACGCGCACGCAGCCCGAGGAATCGAAACGCATCATCTTGCCAAACAGGCTCTGCTGCGGGGTGTCGTGCATGTAGACGCCGTCGGGGCTCGGGAAATTAATCTTGACCGAAGCCATCGCGTTGCCCGCACCCGGGTCCTGGCGGAAGCGATACTTGGCGGCATCGTCGGTCGACCAGTCGACATTGAGAGGATCGACCTCGCTGCCGTCCGGCGCGAACAGGCGGATATGGCTGTCCTTCAGATAATCGGGATTCTTCCGCATCAGCGGAATGATGTCCTTGCGCACGATCGAAACCGGCGCGTTCCAGTACGGGTTGACGATGATCTCGTTGATCTTGGAATTGACGATCGGCGTCTGGCGATCGATCTTGCCGACGATGGCGGTGTGGCGAAGCACGACGCGGTCGTTCTCGACGGCTTCGATTTGTGCCGCCGGAATGTCGACCAGCACATAGCGGTTGCCCAACGTGCCGGCCTTCTCGCGCAGCCGCTGCAGATTGGTCTGCAACTGGCCAAGCCGGATCTGCGCCGAAACGTTCATCGCCGCGTAGGTGTATTTGCCGAGCGAACCGTCGGCAGGCAGGCCGTGCCGCAACTGGAAACGCTTGACCGCCGAGTCGACATAGGAATCGAAGGCCGTCGAAATGCCGGCGCCTTGTGCCAGGTCGCCGGAAACCATCAACCGCTTGCGCAACGGCACCACATCGGGATCATCGACGCCGAGCTGCAGTTTCTTGGTCGCGGGAACCTCTACCCAGCCGCCCTGCCCGACGATATTCTGATATTGCGCGACCGCCTGTTCGGTGAAGGCGACGGTCTGCAGGCTGAAGATCGGCAGCGTCGAGGCCACCTTGCCGCCCTCGCTGGCGCGGGCATCGAACTGATCGTCCCAATTGCCGCGCGCCGAGGACTTCAGGATATCACCGATCACATCCTGCGCATTGGCGCCGCCGGCAACCAGCGCAGCTGCGAGCGCGGAGGCCCCGGAGAGGAAAAAACGACGGCTGGTCTTCATGGACGTTCCAGACATTTGTAGCAGTTCGATCACTTGCTGCGTTGATCACCGGGCGATCTCGCCCGCACTCTAAAATTGGCAATCTTAACAATTAGCCAACCATGCTCCGCATCACCTTGGTGCAACGCACGAGGCGCGATACGGATTGGGGGTGAACGCAGGGTCTTCACCACAGCATCACTGCCACTCTCGGTTCCATTGGAATATGGCGGCAACGTGGCCTGGCGTCCAAATCCGACCGGCTGGCATCCCGAAAAGAAATGGACCGATGCTTTTCGGCACCGGCCCTGACTGAAGGTCGATATTTCGGCCGCGCTTCTGTGGCGCGGGCCGGATACGATGTTTGCGCCTTACATCCGGTAGGCGATCGTATCATTCCAGAAGCGGTCGAGCCGCTGCAAAGCGCGGTTCATCTGCTTGAACTCGTCGGTGTTGATGCCGCCGACCTGCTCGATCGAGCCGACATGGCGCTCGTAGAGACCGGCGACGACTTCCGCGACCTCGTTGCCCTTCGGGGTCAGCGAGACGCGGACCGAACGGCGGTCGATGCGTGAGCGCTGGTGATTGATGAAGCCGAGATCGACCAGCTTCTTCAGATTGTAGGAGACGTTGGAGCCGAGATAGTAGCCACGCGAGCGCAGCTCTCCGGCTGTCAGTTCGGAATTGCCGATGTTGAACAGCAGCAGCGCCTGGATGGCATTGATGTCGGAACGGCCGTTGCGGTCGAACTCGTCCTTGATGACATCAAGCAGGCGGCGGTGAAGCCGCTCAACAAGCTGCAGCGATTCCATGTACAGGGAACGGATAGCCTCGCGGCGATCGTCGGATACGTTGGCGGTCTTCGCCGCCGGACGCGAATTGATCATTGTCTTTGCCTCTCGTTTGTCGCCCTGGTGATTTTTTGTTTTTCACCTTGATCGCGACACTATCGAATACTCATAAAATTCGACTTAAACGCTAGGGCTAACAAGAGCTTACCGGTAATAGGTTTCGAAAGAGGCTTAACGAACGGTCACCCGAGCAAGGATAATTAACCTAAAGATTTCGGCAGTGATTTCGGGGCTGAATTCAGGCAGCCGCCAGGTCGCCAATGTGCTCAAGGGCTTAGTGGCGGACGGGGCGCTTCTGCAGGTAGATGATGACGCGGAAGACGATGTAAAGCACCGCCACCGCGGCATGCGAGACGACAATCAGCAGGTGGTGGCCGAAAAGCTCGGGAAAGCCGGCATACATCACTGTCTCGGTCGCCGCGCAAATGAACCAGATCACCGGGCCCCAGGACGCCAGCATCCACAGGCCCGCAGCGGCGAAGGGAAAGAAAACGGCGAGGACCACGGCAGCGACTTGCCAGTGCACGGGCATCAGGTCGAAACGCCACAGCGGGCCCGGGTAGAAGCCGATCAGCTTGATCCAGTACAGAATGCCGAACAGCAGGCAGTAAGCTGATATGACCCGCTGAAACCAGGCAAAGATCACCTCCACCCCGGAAGGCTGCAGCACGACGCGTCTCGAGGTCACCTCGCTCAAAGCACGAGCTCCCGTTCCCCGAGCGGAGCGAAATAGGCGTCGACATCCGCCTCGCTGATCGCATCGAGGCTAGCCGGACGCCATTGCGGTTTTGCGTCCTTGTCGATGACGGCGGCGCGGATGCCCTCGTAGAAATCGTGGCCGACAAGCATCCTGTTGAGGATGCGGAACTCCATCTTCATGCAAGCGTCCATCGACAGTGTCAGCCCGGCGCTGATCTGGCGCCAGGCGACGCGCAGGCTGGTCGGCGAGCGAGTGCGGATCGTCGCCAGCGTCTTGGCGGCGAACTCGTCGGTGTCCGCCGCGTGCTCCAGGCTGTCGATGACGCGTTTCAAGGATGGTTGCGAAAAATGGCGAGATATCGCCTCCAGCGTCGGCCCGTCGGTCTCTCGCCTAGCGTGAGAGAAGAAGCCGCGCAGCGCCGGTTCCGGATCGCCGGTCAACGTCAGCCGTTCGAGGAAGCTGCCCTGATCCTCGGCCTTGATGGTGTGGGTGGCCAGCCCCGACCACAGCGCATCGCCATAGCGGATACGATTGCCCGTCAGCGCCAGATACATCCCGAACGAGCCACTGAGATCGGGCAGCAGGTGGCTGGCACCGACATCCGGGAAAAAGCCGATGCCGACCTCCGGCATGGCGAACTGGGCATTTTCGGTCATCACCCGGTGCGAGCCGTGGAACGAGATGCCGACGCCCCCGCCCATGACGATGCCGTCGATGAGCGCGACATAGGGTTTCCTGAAGCTGTTGATGCGGGCGTTGAGCCGGTATTCGTCGGCGAAGAAATCGACCGGCGGTTTTCCCGCCCGGCCGGTCTCATAGATATGCAGTATGTCGCCGCCTGCCGAAAAGGCCCTGCCCTCGGCCTTGACGACGACGATATCGACGCCCTGGTCGGCTTCCCAGGCGGAAAGGGCAGCGTCGAGCGCCCTGATCATGCGATGCGTCAAGGCATTGAGCGCCTGCGGCCGCGTCAACGTAATGACGCCGGCACGGCCCAGATGTTCGAAGCGGATCTCGTCGCCTCCGCCAAAATCCATCGTGAAAGAATCCCTTCTCCCGCGCCGCCGGGATTGAAGTGCTAGAGCGTGGCGCATGGGCGCGTCAATGCCAAGCCCTGCCGGTCGGGGTCAGTTTGGATCTCGAGGGCAGAAAGAGGCCATCCTTTGCGGCCCAGCCAAATCGGTGCGCATCAGCATTGGAACCTCCAACCGACTTCAGGACATTCGTCGAAGACGCAGCCGTGTCCGGATCCAGGATAAAGTTAAAACTGGGCCGCCAGCGCGTCGTCTTGGCCACCGGCGGCAGCCGATGCTAGAGAGTGGCTGACAGCCTCGAACCGGACGGTAAGACATGCGGCCGTTTTTGCGCCTTGCCCTTGTTCTGGGTGGCCTGCTGGCCATCTGCGCCGCCAATGGTCTGGCCAAGGCGGCTGATATCGACGATCTCTATAAATCCCAAACCATCGTCACTGGCCAGGGCGAGCCAAACCGCCAGGCAGGTTTCAAGATCTGCCTCGATGAGGTCCTGGTCCGGGTTTCCGGCGACCAACGCCTGCTGGAAAAACCAGAGATGACGGCACTGCGCGACAAGGCCGGCAGCTTCGTCACCGGCTTCCGTTACCGCGACCGCATGGAAGGCATTCCGGTTCATGACGAGCAAGGTACTCATGACCGGCCGCATGACCTTTATTGCCAGTACACGCCGGCGACGATCGACCCGGTTCTGGCTTCGCTCGGCAGCAAGCCCTGGCTGACCGAACGGCCGACGCTCTCCATCGTCCTGGCTGTAGACGACTCGCGCCGACATTTCGTCCTTGCCAGTGATGGGAACGAAAATCCGTACATGATAGAGTCTTTTCAATCGGCCGCCGGCTCCATGGCGATGTCGATTGTCGTTCCGAACAAGGCCACGCTCGCCAAGGCCGGACTCACTTTCGAAGAGGTGGGTCCTATCTCACCCGAACTGCTAGGCAATGTTGCAAGAAGTATCGGCAGCCGCCAAGTCTTGGCCGGCAGCATCGTGTGGAGCGACAAGGACCTCGGCTGGATCGCCGATTGGCGGCTTAAAGCGGACGGGAAGACCTATCATTGGCAAGTGCGCGGCGTTAGTTTCGATGAAGCGTTTCGTGTCGCCATGCGGGGTGCTGCTCAGATCCTTTCGGGCAATGGATCGCCTTGACAGGCCGTGCTGCCCTCCGGGCGATCTGCTGGCACAAACGTGTCGCATTGGTCAGCGGCAAGGGCTCGTGATAAAAGCCGCCGATCTGGAGTTTTGGCGATGAACAAATTCACCCCCGCAAAGCCAGCCGGCGCTCGCAGCGTCGACGACATCACCGGCAGCCGCCGCTTGCGCCGCATGCGCAAAGCCGACTGGTCGCGCCGTCTGGTGCAGGAGAACAGGCTCTCGGTCGATGATCTGATCTGGCCGATCTTCGTCGTTGACGGCAGACAAGTGCGCGAGCCGATCGCCGCCATGCCGGGCGTCTTCCGGCTGTCGATCGATCTCGCGGTCAAGGAGGCCGAACGCGCGGCAAAGCTCGGTATTCCCGCACTCGCCACCTTCCCGAATGTCGACATCTCGCTGCGCGACCAGACCGGCTCGCACATCCTCGACCCCAACAACGTCATCAACCGCGCCACCCGCGCGATCAAGGACGCGGTGCCGGAGATCGGCATCATCACCGACGCCGCGCTCGACCCGTTCACCAGCCACGGCCATGACGGCATCCTGCGCGACGGCATCGTCGTCAACGACGAGACGGTGGAACAGGTGACCGCCGCGGCCGTCATCCAGGCGGCGGCCGGCGCCGACATCATCGCACCGTCCGACATGATGGACGGCCGCATCGGCGCTATCCGCGACGCGCTGGACGCCAACGGTTTCCAGGACGTGGCGATCATGTCCTACGCGACTAAGTTCGCCTCGGCCTTCTACGGCCCCTATCGCGAGGCGGTCGGCACCGCCGGCCTGCTCAAGGGCGACAAGAAGACCTATTACATCGACCATGCCAATTCCGACGAGGCGGTGCGCGAGGCCGAACAGGACGTCGCGGAAGGCGCCGACATGCTGATGGTCAAGCCCGGCCTGCCCTATCTCGACATCATCCGGCGGCTGAAGGACGAATTCCAGATGCCGACCTTCGCCTACCAGGTGTCCGGCGAATATTCGATGATCAAGGCCGCTGCCGCCAATGGCTGGATCGATGGCGAGAAGGCGATGCTTGAAAGCCTGCTGGCCTTCAAGCGCGCCGGCTGCGACGGCATCCTCACCTACTTCGCCCCCGAAGTGGCGAAGCTGTTGAAGGGATAGACCGCTAAGTCGTTTTGGAATTTTAACGCAATCCGTTAGAATGAATTCATGAGCAGGAATGAGGTCATAGAGCGGTTGCAGAGAAATGCAGATGCCATCAAAGGCATGGGCGCGACTTCGCTTTATCTCTTCGGATCGACTTTGCGGGGCGACGCAGGGCCCGACAGCGATCTCGACCTCTTCATCGATTATGATCCTGCAAGGCACTTTTCGCTGATCGATCTGGTCGGCATCAAGCAATTTCTTGAAGAGAAGATGTCAGCGGAGATCGATATCACCACCCGTGACAGCCTTAATCCCATGTTGAAGGCCGATATCGAACGATCTGCTGTGCGCATATTCTGATGGCAGTGCGCCGGATCGACCGATTCTAGCCGAAATCATAGCCTTGTACGGCATCGCAGCTGCCACCGCAGGCAACATTTTGCGTCACGAATATCACAAGCCCTCCGGAACGATAGTATGGGCTGTAGTGACCGACAGCCTGCCGCCACTACGTCTTGCTGTCGAACGCATGCTCGAAGCATCGCGGCGCCAATAATTGTGGCCAGCAGCCAGGCTGCGGGGGCATCCTGTTTCGAGTCGGGGAAGTGTGAGATTTATCTCGTCATACGCTATCGCATCCAGAAGGAGCATTTTTGCGCAACGTGACCGCCGGATCTTTCTTGTCTGCACATGTAACTACCGCGTGTAACTAGCGCGGCAGCAACGACCGGTTCTCGCCAGCGAGGCCGCTGGCTTGTCTTCAGAGCCGACAGTCCGATCGTCGCCCTAGAATACCACTTGCACTTCACAATCAGTTTGCTATAAGAAACTGATTGTGAAGTGCAACTGGTTATTGAGAGGAGGTTCGCATGCCCAAACTTCGTGTCAACGCTTTCACCCTATCGCTCGACGGTTATGGCGCCGGTCCCGATCAGGATCTGCAAGATCCGCTCGGCGTCGGTGGGGAATCCTTGCACAAGTGGTTTGTCGACACTCGCACCTTCCGTGAGATGGTGCTCGGACAAGATGGCGGCACCACCGATATAAACGAGGCGTTCGCGGCGCGCAGTTTCGAGAATGTCGGCGCATGGATCCTCGGCCGCAACATGTTCGGACCGATCCGCGGCGAATGGCCCGATGACAGCTGGAAGGGCTGGTGGGGCGATAACCCGCCCTACCATGTGCCGGTTTTCGTGTTGACCCATCACAAGCGCGAACCGATCGTCATGGAGGGCGGCACGACCTTCTATTTCATCACCGACGGCATCCATTCGGCACTTGAACAGGCAAAAGCAGCGGCTAATGGCAAGGACGTGCGGGTGGGCGGCGGCGTCGCCACCATCCAGCAATATCTCCAGGAGAAGCTGATCGATGAGATGCATCTGGCGATCGCGCCGGTGCTGCTCGGTACGGGCGAGAACCTTTTTGGCGGCCTGGACATGGTCAAGCTCGGCTATGTCTGCAGCGAGCAGGTTGCGACGCCGCTCGCCACGCACGTCACCATCAAGCGGGCTTAGGTGGAGAGCCAATCTCCCCCCTTGTGGGTCCGCGAGGGGGAGATCGCAGCTTCGTCTATCTCAATACTTCTCCGGCACATAAAGCTCGCGCGGTAGCGTCTGGCGCTCGTATTCGGGGTTGAAGACGCGCTCGGGCAGTGTGATCTCCTCGTGCGGCACCTCCTCATATGGCACCTGCTTGAGCAGGTGGTCGATGCAGTTCAGCCGCGCCCGCTTCTTGTCGTTGCCCTCGACGATGAACCAAGGGGCCTCCGGGATGTTGGTGCGGATGAAAGTTTCTTCCTTGGCCTTGGTGTACTGTTCCCAGCGCACACGCGACTGCAGGTCCATCGGCGACAGTTTCCACTGCTTCATGGGATCGTGGATGCGCATCAGAAAGCGCATCTGCTGTTCCTCGTCGGTGATCGAGAACCAGTATTTGACGACGGTGATACCCGAGCGGACAAGCATGCGCTCGAACTCCGGTACGTCGCGGAAGAATTCTTCGACCTGATCGGGCTGAGCAAAGCCCATCACCCGTTCGACGCCCGAGCGGTTGTACCAGGAGCGGTCGAACAGCACGATTTCGCCGCCGGCCGGCAGATGCGGGACATAGCGCTGGAAATACCATTGCGACTTCTCGCGCTCGGTCGGCGCCGGCAGTGCGACGACACGGCAGATGCGCGGGTTGAGCCGCTGGGTGATGCGCTTGATGACGCCGCCCTTGCCGGCCGAATCGCGGCCCTCGAAAATCACCACCAGCTTTTTCTTGTGGTATGCGACCCAGGACTGCAGCTTGATCAGTTCGGACTGCAAGGTGATCAAGTCGCGAAAATACTGCATGCGTTCGATCGAAGGCGGATGCGCGTTCTTGTAGATCTTGGCGATCTCCATCGACAGCGCCGGCTCCGATATTTCGAGCTCATAGTCCTCGTCTAGCGTGTCGGCGAGCTCGGCTTCAAGCCAGTCCCTGGCTGGAGAATTCTGCTTTAGCTCGGTCATATCAGTTGCTCCGCTTGCAAGCGCTGTCGGTCCACGTCGGCGCCCCTAGTTGCTGGCTTGCGTCTCGGAGCGGCAACACCTGAGCCGACTTCAATATAGGCCGGTAATGACGGTTTTATTGCAGCCTGGAACATGACGTCGCCGCTGCAAACCCCGTGAGGCACGATCGATCCGTTGTCGTGGCATGGCGACAAGCTGCTCAAATTGTCCTACAAATAGCGGCCACATTCGGGGTGGCCTTCCCCAACGCCCCTTCCCTAATGCAATCGCGAGGACTGACATGGAATACCGCACTCTCGGCCGTTCCGGCCTGAAGGTTTCGACGCTGACAATGGGCACCATGACTTTCGGCGGCGCCGGCGCGTTTTCGGCTGTCGGCAAAACCGACCTCGACGAGGCGCGCCGGATGATCGACCTCTGCATCGATGCCGGCATCAACGTCATCGACACCGCCAATGTCTATTCGAACGGCATTTCGGAAGAGATCATCGGCGAAGCCCTCGGCGGCAAGCGCAAGGGCGACGTGTTGATCGCATCGAAGGCACGGATGCGGATCGGCAAAGGTCCCAACGATGAGGGCCTGTCGCGCCATCACCTGATCCGCGAATGCGAAAAGAGCCTGAAGCGGCTCAAGACCGACGTCATCGACATCTACTTCCTGCATGAATGGGATGGCGTAACGCCATTGGAAGAAACCATCGCCGCGCTCGACACGCTGGTTGCCCAGGGCAAGATCCGTTACGTCGGCTGTTCCAACTATTCCGGCTGGCAGGTGATGAAGGCGCTCGGCATCAGCGACAGCCATCACCAGCCGCGCTTCGTCACACAGCAGATCCACTACACGCTGGAAGCGCGCGAGGCGGAGTATGAATTGCTGCCGATTTCCGTCGACCAGGGGCTGGGCGTTCTGGTCTGGAGCCCGCTTGCCGGCGGATTGCTGTCGGGCAAATACCGCCGCGACAGCCCCACCGCCCGCCAGCTCGCCGGCTGGTCCGAACCGCCGATCCGCGACGAGGACCGGCTGTGGCGCATCGTCGACGTGCTTGTCGAGATCGGCACGCAGCGCGGTGTGTCGGCGGCGCAGGTGGCACTGGCCTGGCTGCTCGGCCGGCCGGCGGTCAGTTCGCTGGTGATCGGCGGTAGAACCGAAGCGCAGTTCCAGGACAACATCGCGGCGGCGAGCCTGGTGCTCACCGGCGACGAACGCGGTCGCCTCGACGCGGTCAGCCGGCCGCCCTTGCTCTATCCCTACTGGCACCAGCAGCTGACGGCAAAGGACCGCTTCGGCCCCGCCGATCTGGTGATTGACCGAAGCGGCATCTGACGAGCGAAATTCGGCGCCAAAGCCCGCGACGCTCTAACTCTGGATAAAGCGCCAGACCTCGGGATCAGGCTCGATCTGGCCGCTGAGGACAAAATATTTGTAGAGCACGAGCAGCGAGATCGCCTGCTCGTGCTGCTGGTTGGAGAATTGGCGGCAATAGGCATTTGCCGCTGCGATAATGCGTTGCGCCTCGGCCGGGTGTCGTTCGAAATAACGCACCTTATCGGCGACATCGGCGAAATCCGGGTCGAGCGGCACATAGTGGACACCAGCCTCGAGTTGCCTTTCCGCAAACCATGTCTCGTATGTCGGCGGCGGCATCAGGCAGAGCGAATTCGAATTCAGGATCCATTTGAGGTTGGTCGCCACGTCGTTGCCTTCGATCGAGACAATGTAGCGGTAAAGCAGCTGCTGGCTGACGCTGAGAAAAGGCTTGCTGTATTCGGCCGGCGCGTTCGGCTTGTGCGAACCGGCGTCGCAGAAAGGCAAGTCTCGCACGGCGTCGATAAACCTTGTCCGTTTGGGATTGTTGAGATCGCCGCGCCAGACGACGGTCGGGCGCTTGTCGGCGAATGCTGTTGTATCGGCCGGCATGTGGAAATGCCGGAACTTGTTGAATTTCATGATCACAGCATTTTTGTCGTCAGCGCGGATCGGCCGATCCTTGACGAGCGTCGGCACCTTCGGCACCTCGATGACGTCGCCGAATTCGACGTCGACGAGCAATGCCGGATCGAAATAGCGGGCAAACTCCTTGAGGTCGTAATAGTACATGGTCGGCGTCGAAGGCAGCTTGTCGATCCGCACCGCGGCCGGGCTGGGCGCAAACGTGTCGTACAGCTTGTTGTAATAGTTCAGCCGCCGCTGCACCGCCTCATTCGAGAGCCTGGCCTGTTCGAGACGGCCCGCCAACCGTCGGCGAAAGAGTGCCTGTGGAGCGATGTCGCGCAAGACGTTTCGCGCGTAGTAGAAAACTTTCGCCGTCGTTCGGGGAATCGTAGCCATAGTTCACTTGATCAAAACAAACGGGGCAGCATCAAAACAAACGGGGCAGCGCTCAAAATGTTGGATATCCTGGCACCCAGGCTCACCCTACATCATTGTGCCGCGCATCTTGCAAGTCCCGCATCTTGCAAGCCCCCCGGCTATCATCGACGCGAACGGCGCGGGGACTATCGCTTAAGCTGTTGTGTTTGACGGCTAATGCTCCTAGGCAGGACCAGAGCCGCTAAAAGCAATTCCAGGAAAAGTGTGAAACGGTTTTCCCGGAAAAAGCGTATAGCGCTTTCCCTCAGGGGGATTGCGCCAAACAAAGAGCTGGAGCGATTCTGCGTTTCCGTGAAACGACGAACCGGTCCAGCAGTGAAAGGAGCCGATATGGCGCGACCACCAAATTACGATCAGGAACGCAAGGAACGCGACCGCCAGAAGGCGGCCAAGAAGGCCGAGAAGCTGGCGGCCAAGGTTGCGGCGAGAGAACGTTCGAAGCCCGAGGACGAGACCGAAACCGAGACCGACACCGAAAAGTGACGGCAAGCGGCCCGCGAAAGCGGGCCCCGCCACAGTCCAGATTGTCTGCCTAGATTATCGCGCTCGTATCAGGGGCGCTTGCATATCAGGCTGGCGCCTTGTCGCTGACAAAGACATCCACTTCGCGCGCTGCCGCAATGAAGGCGCGCCTGGCGTTCATGGCCGGCTTGTCGCCGGCCAGCGCATCGTGGCACGCCTGCAGCGCCGCGCGATGCTTGGGGCTGCGCTTGCCGGGCCAGCTGTTGAGGAGGTAGTCGGAAGCCTCACGCACCGTGCGCAAGAGCTGAGTGCTTCCCGCTGCGGCTGACTTCACAGTCACAGGTGTTTCAAATCGATTGTTTTCCATCGCCGCTCCTTACGCCATCGGCGTCTGTGAAGCGAGGCCGAAAGTGCGCACACATCCAGCCGCCGCCTTTTTGCGCGGCAATTCCGGACGGAAAACCGCTTTAGGCGGCGACGACGGCAAAGCCTCTGGCGCGAAGACCGCGGCGATCGTTGGCCAGCGACGTCACCAGCCGGTCGCGGCTGCCGACGATGTGGGTCGAAAGCAGGTGCGCGGCTTGATCGGCATCGCCGAGACGTACCGCCGCCAGGATAGCGCTATGTTCGGCCCAAGCGCGGCTGAGGGCGGCTTCGTCGCGAACCTCCAGCCAGCGCGCCCGCGACAGGCGTGTCATGGCATCGCGGACCGCCCGGAACAGGAATTCGTTGCCCGACAGACGCGCCAGTTCGATGTGAAAATCCATGCCGACACGATGCCATTCCTCGCGCGGCGTTTCGTTGTCGCAGGAGTCGAGCATCGCCTCGATGACATCGACGGCGCTGCGGTCCGCCAAGCCGCATGTCAGGCGAAGTGCCGCAACCTCGACCACCTCCCTGTAGACGGCGATCTGCTCGAGTTCGGCCAGATTGATGGGCGACACCGTCCAGCCACGCCCGTCCCTGCCGACCAGGCCCTCGGTCTCGAGCCGCAACAGGGCTGCCCTGACCGGGGTTCGCGACGCGCCGAAACGGCTTTCGATCCAGCGCTCCGTCAGTTTCTCGCCGGGACCGATCTCGAGGCCCAGGATCATCTGTCGAAGCTGTTTTTCGACGCTCTGCATCTGCGACATTGTCGTTTCCATTTTCGGGCCGTTGCGGCTTTGGACCGTTTGCCCGCGATCGGCTTGCCGGATGCGGTTTCCGTTCACGTTTGAGAGGGTTGCATTGACAGCGGCCAGGCTTGCGTTCATGACGGATACCATCTTGGTATCCCAAATTGGTATCCGCAGCAACCCGCCGAGACGGTATTGCTCGGACAGGACATATGACATGCCGCAGAACGCGCCCCCGGCGACCGACAGCACCTACAACATTCACTGGCGGCGCAATCTGTTCGTGTGTTTTGCCGGTTCGTTCTCGACGCTTGTCGCCATGACGCTGCTTCTGCCGTTCCTGCCGCTGTATATCGAGCAGTTGGGCGCCGAGGGTCACGCGGCAATCGTGCAATGGTCGGGGATCGCCTATGGCGCGACCTTCCTCGCTGCGGCACTGGTAGCGCCGCTCTGGGGACGTCTCGGCGACCGCTACGGCCGCAAGGTGATGCTGGTTCGTGCCAGCTTCGGCATGGCCATATGCATGTCGCTGACTGGCATGGTGCAGACGGTCTGGCAATTGGTGCTGCTGCGGCTGCTGATCGGATTTGCCGGCGGCTATTCCTCGGGATCGACCATCCTCGTCGCCATGCAAACGCCCAAGGAGCGTTCCGGCTGGGCACTGGGCCTGCTGTCGGCCGGCATCACCGGTGGTGCACTGGTCGGCCCGCTGGTTGGCGGCGCCCTGCCGCCGCTGATCGGCATCCGCGCCACCTTTCTCCTGTCGGGCGGCGTCATCTTCCTGGCATTCCTTGCGACCACGTTTCTGATCAAGGAAAATCCCCGGCCGAAATCAGTAGATGCGGCTGCGAAGCAGAAGCCGAAAGGCGGCTGGGCGCAAATACCGGACAAACGTCCTGTTATCGCCATGCTGGCGACCGGCATGCTGTTGAGTTTCGCCACCATGTCGATCGAGCCGATCATCACCGTCTACGTGCAGCAGCTCGTCGAAGACCAAAGCCGCGTGACGTTGATATCAGGCGTCGTCATGTCCGCGGCCGCGCTTGGCGCCATCCTGTCGGCTTCGCGTCTTGGCAAGCTCGCGGACCGCATCGGTCACTGGAACGTCGTCATCGGCGCGCTTGCCGTGTCGGCGCTGCTGCTGATCCCGCAGGCCTTCGTGACGCAGAGCTGGCAACTCATCGGCCTGCGCTTCCTGATGGGCCTGGCGCTGGGCGGCCTTTTACCCTGCATCACCAGCGTCATCCGCCACAATGTTCCCGATGGCGTCGGCGGCAATGTGCTCGGGCTGTCGATCTCCGCCCAGTATGTCGGGCAGGTCGCCGGCCCTTTCCTTGGCGGTTTTGCCGGTGGCCATTTCGGCATGCGCTCGGTGTTTCTGGGCACATCGGTCTTGATGGCCGGCGGTGCGGTGTATAATTGGCTGGCGCAATCGCGCCGCGAGCAGGACATGCTTGCCAACGCCGGCAAGCCCTAACGGGGTTGGCGTATCAAGGGAGCCCTGGACATGAGCACAGCCGAGCAGTTTTCCGGCAACAGCAGCCGTATCCTCGTCCTGGCCGGCGGTCTCTGTGGCGCCGCCGGCGTGGCGCTGTCGGCCGCGGCGGCGCATCTGGGCGGAGCCTTCGTCGGCACTGCCGCATCCTTCCTGCTCATGCATGCGCCGGTCTTCCTCGCCGCCGGATTGCTTGGCGCGAACCGGATCCTGCGAATGGGAAGCCTGACCCTGCTGGTTGGCCTGCTCTTGTTTTGCGGCGATCTGCTGGCCCGTGATTTCCTCGGCTCACGGCTGTTCCCGCTGTCGGCGCCGATCGGCGGCACCTTGCTTATCGTCGGCTGGCTAACGATCGCTGCATCGGCGCTGGCGCGGGCGCGTTCCTGACGCCCCTGGCCCCCTGCCCGATACCAGGTCCTGCGCCAGCCAAACATGTCTGCGGAGCAATTAGTCCTGCCGGCGTTCGGGCTGGATGAGCAATTCGCGAGTTGGGCGTCGCAGCCTCGCCAACCGACGCGCCGCCGGCCGCTCGGACGCCGGCGCGATGCCCCAGTAGTTGCGGTAGATGTCTTCGAACAGATAGCTCACGGGATGCATGATATGCACTCCTTTCAATATTTGAATCGATCCAATCTGGCGCCACGAAAAAGTAGCGCCGATCAGTTCCGCTTGCGCTCCACAAGGAACCGCAGCTCGCGAGTCCATGGGCTGGAGGCGGCACGGCGCCTCCGCCTCGCTGCGTCTGACGAGACGCTCCAGTCGTTGCGGTAGATGTCTTCGAATAGAAAATTGACGGGATGCATGACACACCTTCCTGCTTGAATCGATCCAATCAACAGCGGCATCATTTATTGGATCGATTCAACCATACGCTTCGTCTGGCCTGCCATCAAGCCAAAATTTGAACCGATCCAACGAAAGTGTTAGATGGGGTGAATTCAGGGAGACGGAGATGGCGCCATTGACCTCTGCAAAGACAAGACCGGTGCGGCTGGCAGACATTGCAAAGGCGGCCGGCGTGTCGCACGGCACCGCCTCCAATGTGTTCGCCCGCCCGGAGATAGTGCGCGAGGAGGTTCGCGATCGGGTCAAGGCGGCAGCCGAGGCAATGGGATATGGCGGACCTGACCCCAAGGGTCGGCTGCTGCGCGCCGGCAAGGTGAACGCCATCGGCGTCGCCACCGCGGAACCGTTGTCCTATTTCTTCGAAGACCCTTTCGCCCGGGTGATGATGGCCAGCATCTCGCAGGCCTGTGACGCGACCGGTGCGGGGATCTCGCTGGTCTCGGCCGCCAACAGCGAACAGCTCGCCTGGAACATCCAGAGTGCGCTCGTCGATGGCTTCATCGTCTTCTGCGTCGAGGGCGGTTCAAAGCTGGTCGAACTGGCGCGCGACCGCAAACTCCCCTTTGTCGCACTTGATCTCGATTCAGACGACGACGAGGCGGTCGCGGCGATCGGCGTGGACAATATCGCCGGGGCAAGCCTGGCGGCGCGTCATCTGACCGAGCTCGGGCATCGTCGCTTTGCCGTGCTTGCCCTCCCATGCGCCGATTCCGGCTTCGGTCCGACCACGCAGGAGCAGATGGAGAAGGCCCTCTATTCCGGCACGCGCGACCGCCTGCGTGGCTACTTCGCGGAACTCTCGCGCGTCGGCATCGACGTCTCGCGTGTACCGATCTACGAGACGGAAAATAACGAGGAGAGCGTTTGGGCGGGCCTCGATCATATTTTCGCCGCCGCCGAGACACCGACTGCAATCCTGGCCATGTCGGACAGGATTGCGCTCCATGCACTGGACTGGCTGCGGCAGCATGACATCACTGTGCCGGGTGACGTTTCGATCGTCGGGTTTGACGGCGTCCCGGAAGGAGCCGTTTCCAAGCCGCCCCTGACCACAATCGTCCAGCCGATCGCCGAGATGGGCCGCCTTGCCGTCAAGGCGATCCTTGAAAATGACGGCTCGTTCAGCCGGCAATTGCTGCCGGTGGACCTCGTGGTGCGGGCCTCATCCGGCCCCTCAGCCGCCTGACGCCTCAACGCCCATCACCGGCCCATTCTTGCCGCCATCGACATGCCGAAGGACGGATGGAGGGGCGGTGCCACGTTGCGAACCGGCCTGCTTTTGCCGGACCAGCCAAGGCCCGAAATCCATTCGAGATAGTAGGCGAGCGCGAACTGCATGGCGATGCCGGCTGATATCAGCAGGCAGTCATAGGCAAATCCGCCGGGATTGATCAGTTTGAGCACCTGCGCTGCCATTGCAAGCACCGTGCCGGCAATGAAAACCGGCAGCGATCGTTTGCCCAATATGGCAAGCGGATGATCGCGGCCGGTACGGAAAATGTTCGAAACGGCCGGGAAGGCAACGATCAAATAACTCACCGCCAAAATATGCAGCAACCTCGGCAGTGAAAGAAAGGTCTTGTCGAAGCCGGTCAGCACCGGAGGCAGGCCTAGCCAGGAGATATGGCCCCAGAGAGGGCTGTGCACCCAGACCAGCGCCATGAAAATGTAAGCCAAGGCAGCGCCAACCAGCCAGCGATTGACCGGAATGGCGCCACCGCGACGCACATGCAGCGTGCCTGCCAGGCCGATGTTGAAAAGGAACTGCCACGACAGGGGGTTGAGGAACCAGAAGCCGGGCTCCGGATAGTTCACCGGAGCGATCTGGTAAATTCCCGCGACCAGCCACAGCGCGCCGGATGCGACCAGCGCCAAGACCGGCCGATAGCTGACGCAGAGCAGGAAGACCGGCGCCAGCAAGAGCAGCACCGCATACACCGGCAGGATGTTGTTGTAGCCGAGCTGGTGGCCGAGCGTCACGATGCCGATCAGCACTTGCGGTGCATTCTTGATCAACGGCTCGATGTTGATCATCGTCAAAAGCTCCGGTCGCCTGGCGAACACCGCCGCCGCGCAGAAGATCGCCATCACCACCATGGTGGTGACGATGTGGGCGGTATAGAGCACACCGGCGCGGCGCCACATCTTCAACGTCGCCAGCAGCCGGTTTCCAGGCTGGAACTTCTTGCCATAGGCGAGCGCGACCGCCATGCCGGAGATCAGAACGAAGACCTCTGCCGCATCCGAAAAGCCGAAATTCTTGTAGGTCAGATACTCGAAAGCCGTACCCGGCACATGGTCGACAAAGATGGTCAGCAGCGCGAGAGCGCGGAACACATCGATACGCGTGTCGCGGTCCGAGACACGCAAATCGCGATCTGGGACACGCTCAGCGCGGTCTGGGACACGCATATCGCGGTCCGGGACACGCGTGCCGCGGTCTGGGGATATTGGGGTGGTCATCGACAAAAAGGCCTCAAAGCTGGTTGTTCATTCCGGCAATGCGACCCCCGGCGCACCGCATCGATTCCTCCCGAGGAATGTTATCGGCGAGGAAACGGACTGTAATGCGCCTAGTTCAATCAACTTTCGCGGAACTTGAAAATATTACGTTTTGAAGCCGGCAAACTGACCGAAGTCATCATGAAATCAAAAGGATGAGGCATGACTGAAGAGACCGCACAAGATGGTGCATTACAGCGTGACCTCGCCTTCTCCTATCGCCTTTACTGCCCAGTGGATTCATCTGGCGACTGCTTCTTCCTGCTGCATGGGTCGGGCGTCGACGAGACGACATTGGTAACGCTGGCACAAGAGATATCGCCGCGTGCGATGCTGATCGCCGTGCGTGGCCGCATTGTCCAGGAGGATGGTTTCCGCTGGTTCGCACGCATCACGCCAACCCGTTTCGAGCAGCACAGCATCCGCACCGAGAGCGATGCCTTTGCAAGCTTCGTCACCGACGTGGCCAAGCGCCACCATCTCGACCTCACCCGCACGACATTCCTCGGCTATTCGAACGGCGCCAATCTGATTTCGAGCCTGATGCTGCTGCATCCCGGCTTAGTCGAACGCGCCGCGCTGCTGCGGCCGATGCCGGTGCTCGACGACGTGCCGGCGACGGATCTGTCAAAGGTGCGGGTGCTGATCATCGCCGGTGCCGCTGATCTCACCTATGCGCCCTTCGCCCCTGCTCTGGTGACATTGCTCAGCCAGCATGGCGCCGAGATCGACGCCCGGATTGTCCCATCAGGTCATGAATTCGGCAGCGTCGACGCGGCTATCGTCAGGCAATGGCTGTCGGGATCGGCGGCGGTGGCGCAGGCAGGCTGACGGGCTCACCAGCATGACCAGCCGCCTACCCTCGTCCCATCCGGTTCCAGGCGTCCAGTCCGGCGATCTTGTAGGCTTCGGCGAGCGTCGGATAATTGAAGGTGTTGTTGACGAAAAAGTCGACCGTGCCGGCGAGATTGATCACCGCCTGGCCGATGTGAATGAGCTCGGTGGCGCCCTCGCCGACGATATGCGCGCCGAGCAGGCGGCGCGTTTCGATCGAAAACAACAGTTTCAGGAAGCCGGTGTTGACGCCCATGATGTGGCCGCGCGAGGTCTCACGAAAACGCGCCACGCCGACTTCATAGGCGGCACCGCTCTCGCGCACCTGTTCCTCGGACTGGCCGACGGTCGAAATTTCCGGCACCGCATAGATGCCGTAGGGGAAGGTTTCCGGCGGCGGCGGCAAGGGCACGCCGAAAGCATGGCAGGCCGCCACCCTGCCCTGCTCCATGGAAGTCGAGGCCAGGCTCGGAAAACCGATGACGTCGCCGGCGGCATAGATGTTGGGCACGCTGGTCTGGAAGGATTGCGGATCGACCTTGATACGTCCTCTGGAGTCGGCCTCGATGCCGACTATATCCAGGCCAAGGCTGCCGACATTGCCGGTGCGGCCGGCGGCGTAGAGCACGACCTCGGAACGGATGGTGCGGCCATCGGCCAGTTCGACCTCGGCAGCATCCGGCTTGGAGCGGATTTCCTTGACTGCGCTGCCAAGCCGGATGGTCATGCCGCGATCGCGCATCTGGTGGATGAAATCGTCGACGATCTCGCGGTCGACGAAATCGAGTATGGAGTTGCGCGGCTCGACCAGCGTCACCGGCACATCCAGCGCGGAAAAGATCGTCGCATATTCGACCCCGATGACGCCGGCGCCGATCACCGTCAGCGTGCGCGGCAAACGATCCAGCTCCAGCATCTCGTCGCTGTCGAAGACGCGCGTCTTGTCGAAAGGCACCTCGCGTGGCCGGTGCGGCCTTGTGCCAACCGCGATCAATGCATTGGCAAAACCGACCTCACTGTAATCGCCGGTGTCGGTAGTCAGGCTGACCCTGTTGGGGCCGAGAAATTTTACCGCGGCGCGGGCGCTCTTGACCGTGTTGCGCATGAACTGGTGCTGCAGCACCTCGACCTCGTGGTCGAGCGTCTTATGCAGGCGCTCGACCAGATCGCCGACCGAGATATCCTGCTTGACCCTGTAGCCGCGCCCGTAAAAACCACGCTCGCGCCAGCCGGACAGGTTGAGCACCGTTTCACGCAGCGTTTTCGACGGAATGGTGCCGGTATGCACGGAGACACCGCCCAGGCGCCGGCCGCGGTCGACCACCAGAACCGATTTGCCGAGCTTGGCCGACTGCACCGCGGCGCGGCGGCCGGAAGGGCCGCTGCCGATGACCAGCATGTCGTAGTCCATATTGCCCCCTCGAGCGCTTTGTTGCGCCGCAGCAAGCTAATGCCATCCGCACCGCAAATTCAACCAATTCAGATTGCATCTGACGCCGTATGAGCTTGCGCGCCGCAAAAAGCCCGATCTTGATTCCGCTACAGGTCTTCACCATTTCACTACTGAGCGGCCCGCACCCTATGCCGGGTCCCTGTCACGAGGAAATGACATGAACGCGCGCGTTCTCGACGGGGAAATTATCACCAGCAGGCTCGACGATGTCAGGGCCTATGATGGCGTGCGCACGCGGCGCATCTTGGCCTTCGTGATCGACTATGTCATCGTCGCGCTGCTCACCATTCCGTTTGCCATTCTGGTGTTCTTCCTCGGGCTTTTGACCCTCGGACTCGGCTGGATGCTGTTTGGCGTCCTGGTCCCGGCCGTCGCCATCCTCTACATCTGGAACACGCTTGGCAGTGCCGATCAGGCCACCACGGGCATGAAGCTGATGGGCATCCGTCTCGACCGGCTCGACGGCAGGCCGATCGACGGCCTCACCGCGGTCGTCCATTCGGTGCTGTTCTGGGCTGGCAACGTCATCCTGTCGCCGCTGGTACTGCTGGTGACGCTGTTTTCCGACCGCAAGCGCACCTTGCACGATCTTTTGCTTGGCACGGTCGTCAGTCGTACCGACCGCTGAAACGGCCCTCCGGAGAGCAGTCGCAACCGACAAAGCGCAAATGTGAAGGCGTCGAGTCAGCCACGCCCTCACAATCCTGTTGAATTTTTCGCCGTCCGCGCCAAAGGTAGAGTGATTCGAAGGAGTGTTTCCAAGGCTCGATGACGCAGCATCCGACCCAGTCGCCGCAGTTCTTCCTGACCGCGCCATCGCCGTGCCCCTATCTCGATGGCCAGTTCGAGCGCAAGGTGTTCACGCACCTGGTCGGCGACAAGGCCGCCGAGATGAACGACCTGTTGACGCAAGGCGGCTTCCGGCGCTCGCAGAACATCGCCTACAGGCCGGCATGCGAGACCTGCCGCGCCTGTGTCTCGGTACGCATCCTCGCCCAGGAATTCGTCGCCAGCCGCAACATGAAGCGCGTGCTGCAGCACAATTCCGACCTCGTCGGCCACATGCACAATGCCGAGCCCTCGACCGAACAATATTCCCTGTTCCGCAGCTACCTCGATGCCCGCCACCGCCGTGGCGGCATGTCCGACATGACCGTGCTCGACTACGCCATGATGGTCGAGGACACTCATGTCGACACCAAGGTGATCGAGTACCGGCGGCGCGGGCCCGACACCTTCATCACCGGCAAGGGACAGGGCGAGCTGATCGCGGTGGCGCTCACCGACAAGATGGCCGACGGCCTGTCGATGGTCTATTCATACTTCAATCCCGATCTCGAGGAGCGGTCGCTCGGCACGTTCATGATCCTCGATCACATCGCCCGCGCCAGGGCGATGGGCCTGCCCCATGTCTACCTCGGCTACTGGGTCAACGGCTCGCGCAAGATGAATTATAAGATGCGCTTCATGCCGCAGGAGCATCTCGGCCCCAAAGGCTGGGAGCGCTACACCAACGAAGCGGTTTCACGCTGAGTCTTTCCACGATCCGCGCTTAACACTGTTTCAAGGCAGGAGATGCTGGTCGTTCAGCCGGTTGGCTGGAGAGAGTGCGCCATAGCACCGGCGGCCGCCAGCCTGCTCTTCATTGCGAAAGTTCCTGCATGTCCTCTCACCGTGATCACCAGAAAGGTCTTCTGATAACCGCCATCGGCGGGCTGACGCTGACTGCCGACATACCGTTGATCCGCCTCGCCGACGGTGGAGCATGGACGATCATGCTGCTGCGCACCGGCACTACATTCGTCGCGGCGATGGTGATCTGGTCGGTCTGGCGCACCCTGAACCGGAACGCCCCGCCACTTATCCCCGGCTGGTCCGGCCTGATTGTGGCGATCTGTTATGGGCTGACCGGGATCTCCTTCGTCACCGCTGTCTATACGACCTCGACCGCCGACCTGGTGTTTATCCTGGCCTTCAACACCGTGTTCGCGGGGTTGCTGTCCTGGATATTCCTGCGGGAGAGGCCGCGGCTGGTGACGATCGCCGCCATGCTTATCATGATCGTCGGCGTGCTGATCATCGTCGGCGGTTCCGTCGGCACCGGAAAGTTGTTCGGCGATTTCATGGCGCTGTGCTCGGCCTTCTTCATCGCCGTGGCCATCACCATCTCGCGCGCCAGCGGCAAGGACATGGGATTCACCTCGCTCGTCGGCGTCCTTCTGCCGCTTGGGCTGGCAGCCTTCATGCTGACAGGCGAAGGCTTCCATGTGAACGCGCCGTGGTGGATCATCTTCAATGGCGCCGTCATCATGCCGATCTCGTTCTTCTGCCTTGCCGCCGGGCCGAAATACATTTCGGGGCCGGAAGTGGCGATGTTCTACCTGCTCGAAACGGTGCTGGCGCCGGTCTGGGTGTGGATGATCTTTGCCGAGACACCGAGCCGCAACAGCCTGATTGGTGGTGCGATCCTGGTCGTGACGCTGATCGCACATTCGGCCTGGCAACTGCATGACGGGCGCAAGCGCCGTAGCGACTTTGCGGTGCATCATCCGGTGTAGGGCAAGCCGGCTTCCGAGATCAGGCGCTGGCCTTCTTCTTGGCCAGGTCGGGTTCCGGCAGGGCCTCGATTTGCGGGCCGGCTTCAATTTCGGCCGGCGAACCAAGTGCGATTTCGTCGGCCAGTTCCACCTCGCGCAGCCATTCGCGCCAGATTGCGACCAACAGGGCCATCAACACGGGGCCGATGAACAGGCCTAGGAATCCCATGGTCTTGACGCCGCCGATCAGGCCGAAGAACGTCGGCAGGAAAGGCAGTTTTATCGGCCCGCCGACCAGCTTCGGGCGCAGTGTCTTGTCGACGATGAACAACTCGACCGCGCCCCATAGAAACAGTGCCAGCCCGGCCATCGGCGATCCGCTGGCGGCGAGGTAGATCGAGACCAGGGTGAAGGATAGTGGCGCACCGCCGGGGATCAGCGCCATGACGCCGGTCAGGGCGCCGAGCGTTACCGGCGACGGCACGCCGGCCAGCCAATAGGCAATACCCAGCACCAGCCCCTCGCCGATGGCGATGACGGTCATGCCCGTCACCGTCGACGATATCGTCGCCGGCACGACGCGCGAGATCCGCTCCCATCTGGTCGGCAGGATGCGTTCGCCGAGACGGTCGACCTGGCCGGCAAAGTGCTCGCCGTCGCGATAGGCGAAGAACAAGGCGATCATCATGAACAGCAGCGTCAGGAGCAGGCCGAAGGCGCTGCCGCCGGCGGCCAGCACGCCGCGGTAGATGCTGCCGATATTGGCGCCACTGACCAGCTGGATCAGTTCACCAATGCCACCAGGATGGCCAAAATTCGTCGTCCATTGCTCATTCAGCCACTCGCCCACGACAGGCATGGTGGCGATCCAGTGCGGCGTCACCGCACCGTGCCGGTTGGTCTCGATGGCCCAGGCGACCCACTCGCGGACCTCGTTGATCGCATAGGTGCCGGCGAAGGCGATCGGTATCACCAGGAAGGCGAGGATGAAGAGGATGGCAAAGGTTGCGGCGATGGTGCGGTTGCCGCCAACTGCGACAAGCAGGCGGCGGTAGAGCGGCCAGCTGGCGAAAGCGATGACAAGCGCCGCCAGCACCGGAAACAGGAAGCCATGAAAAAAATAGACGCCGGCGGCGACGATCAGCACCAGCAGCCAGCGCGCCGCCGACAGTGGCGGAATGACGGCGGCCCGCAGCGGCGTCGACAGGCCGAACAGGCGCTGCTGCCGTTCCGGTTTCTGGATTTTTGCTTCCTTCAAACGCCTGCCTCTCTCAAACACCCTTCCCGCTTATGCACTGACATAGTGCAGCAATCGTGACGATAGTCCAATTGTTGGGATCTCCCCCCTCGAGGGGGAGATGGCCGGCAGGCCAGAGGGGGTCGCCGCGCATGAAGCGCCAGCCTCCTTCGTCTGCGATAGGAGGTCGCGTCAGGACGTACCGACCCCCTCTGTCGCCTTCGGCGACATCTCCCCCTCAAGGGGGGAGATTAGCTATCCAAATTTCCCCGTCCTCGGGAAGCCCTTCGGCACCATGCGTCCGGCCGAGGCGCGCGCGCCGATCCATTCGGCCAGTTCCTCGCGCGACCGGGTGAAGGTGCGGTCGGCCGAATCCTGCCAGGTGAGACCGCTCTCCAGCGCGAACGGCTTAAGGTCGAGAAGGCCGCCGTCCTTGTATTTCTGCAGCCGCACGCCCTTGCCGCGGCCCATCTCCGGAATCTCGGAGAGCGCGAACACCAGCATCTTGCGATTCTCGCCGACGATGGCGAGATGATCACCCGTCACCGGAATGCAGCGCTTGGCTTCGTCCGGCGCCTTGACGTTCATCACCTGCTTGCCCTTGCGGGTGTTGGCGACGACTTCCTCCTCAGGCACGATGAAGCCGTTGGCGTCATGCGAGGCCAACAGCAGCTTGCGCTTCGGATCGTGAACGAAGGCGGTGACGATGTCCTGATCATTGTCCATGTCGACGATGATACGGATCGGCTCGCCATGGCCGCGGCCACCAGGCAGCCGGTCGGCGCCGATGGTGTAGAACTTGCCGCCGGTCGTGAAGACCAGCACTTTGTCGGTGGTCTGGGCATGGAAGGCGAGCTTGAGGCTGTCGCCTTCCTTGAAAGTCAGTGTCGAGAGATCGGCCAGATGCCCCTTCATTGCCCGCAGCCAGCCCTTTTCAGAAACGACCACGGTGACCGGCTCGCGCTCGATCATGGCATGGGCAATGTCGGTCAGATCGTGCTCGGGCGCGTCGGCGAACTGGGTGCGGCGCTTGCCGAGCTCGGTCTCCGGACCGAACTTGTCGCGGATGTTGGTGACCTCCCACTTGATCGTGGCCCACTGCTTCTCGTTCGAAGCAAGCAGCGCCTCGATCTGCTTCTTCTCGGCGCTCAACCCGTCGAATTCCTTGCGGATCTCGAATTCTTCCAGCTTGCGCAGGGCGCGCAGCCGCATGTTGAGGATTGCTTCGGCCTGCGTGTCAGTGAGCGACCAGCGGGCCATCATCACCTGCTTTGGCTCATCCTCCTCGCGGATGATCCTGATCACCTCGTCGATGTTGAGATAGGCGATCAGATAGCCGGCAAGAATCTCAAGGCGCCGTTCGATTTCACCGAGCCGATGTTTCGAGCGGCGGATCAAAACCTCGCGGCGATGCTCGAGCCACTCCTGCAGCACGCCCTTCAGCGACAGCACGTTAGGCACCTTGCCGCGCGACAGGACGTTCATGTTGAGCGGGAAGCGGCTTTCGAGCTCGGTCAGCTTGAACAGTGATTCCATCAGGATGCCGGGGTCGACCGAGCGGCTCTTCGGCACCAGCACGACGCGGATGTCCTCGGCGCTCTCGTCCCTGATATCCTCAAGCAGCGGCAGCTTGCGCGCCATCAACAGCTCGGCGATCTTCTCGATCAGCCGGGCCTTCTGTACGCCGTAGGGAATTTCGGTGACGACGATGCTCCAGGTACCCCTGCCCTGATCCTCCTGGATCCATTTCGAGCGGACGCGAAAGCCGCCGCGGCCGGTCTCATAGGCTTCGAGGATCGAAGCGCGGCTGTCGACGATGATGCCGCCGGTCGGGAAATCCGGCCCCTGGACGAAATCCATCAGCTTGGCCACCGGCGCGTCCCGATGCTCGATCAGGTGAAGTGCCGCATCGCAAAGCTCGGCCGCGTTGTGGGGCGGGATCGATGTCGCCATGCCGACGGCGATGCCGGACGAGCCGTTGGCCAGCAGGTTCGGGAAAGCGCCGGGCAAAACCACCGGCTCTTCGTCTTCTTCATTGTAGGTCGGCCGATAGTCGACGGCGTCCTCGGTGATGCCGGACAACAGCTCGGTCGCCACATCGGTCATGCGCGCTTCGGTGTAGCGCATGGCGGCGGCGTTATCGCCGTCGATGTTGCCGAAATTGCCTTGCCCGTCGACCAGGGGATAGCGCATCGAAAAATCCTGCGCCAACCGCACCAGAGCGTCATAGATCGACTGGTCGCCATGCGGGTGGAACTTGCCCATCACCTCGCCTACGATGCGGGCGCATTTGGCAAATCCCTGGTCCGGATTGAGCCGCAACAGGCGCATGGCGTGCATGATGCGGCGATGGACCGGCTTCAGTCCGTCGCGCACGTCTGGCAGCGCCCGGTGCATGATGGTCGACAGCGCATAGGCAAGATAGCGCTCTTCCAGCGCCTTCTTCAGATCGACCGGCTCGATATGATCGCCACCGCCATTTTCAGGCGGCAAAAGCCTTTTTCCCATGGGCTGGGACTAGCCGAGCGGGTGATTCGCGGCAAGAGGCAGGCAGCTATGCCGGACCTTCTGCAACATGAAACCGTACGCCAAGGGATATCGACCAACATCAGCCTGTTACATGCGGGTTCTAAGGCCAAGCGCGATGATATCGCCCACCGGTTCTTCATGATAAATTAGCCGGTTCGCACGTAGACGGTGGGATCGGGTTTGCCTTTCGCCGTGATTTTTGGCCATTGTGCCGGGATACGCCTTTTTCCGGTCCAGTTCGTCACGGAATGGTGATGGCGCAAAGAATTGAAAAACAATTTCAGAACACTCTCAGGGATCTGCGATGACAATCAAACGCTCAACTCTCCAGAAATTTGCCTTTTCGACCTTTTTGCTCACGCTGCCGCTGAACGCCGCCCTTGCGCAGGACGCGGCAGTCGCCGACCGGCTGAAGGCAGCCCTTGCTGCCCAGGGCGTCGACATTTCCTGGACCGGCGTGACCGGTGACAATGCCAGCATGGTGCTGCAGGGCGTTGCCGTCAAACCGGCGGCGGAAAAGGAAGCCCTCACGATCGGCGACGTCAAACTCGAAGGCATCACCGAGGCCAATGGCGGCTATGACATCGCCACCGTGTCGACGGCGGCCTTCGAACACAGCAAGGACGGCGTCACCCTCGATCTCAGCCCGTTCGTCATCCACGACATGACCGTTCCGGCCGACGGCGCGACCAGCCCCTTGGGCTCGCTGATGATGTACAAGTCTGCCGAACTCTCGAACATGACCGTCAAGGTCGCCGACAAGACCGCCTTCTCGATGGACGGACTGGCCATCGAGATCACTCCGCCGGCGGACGGCAAGGCGATGGAATTCAGCGCCACCACGGAAAAGTTCAACGCCGACCTGACACTGGTCGACGATCCCAAGTCCAAGGAAGTCATCAACGCGCTCGGCTACCAGAACATCGCGGGCAATCTTGAGATGGCCGGCACCTGGCAGCCTTCGGACGGAAAGATAGAACTGTCGAAATATGACATCTCCGTCGAGAATGCCGGCACGTTCGGAATGACCTTCGATCTCGGCGGCTACACGATGGATTTCATCAAGTCGCTGCAGGAAATGCAGAAGAAAATGGCGGCACAACCTGAAGGCGCCGACAATTCGGCGCAAGGCATGGCGATGCTCGGCCTGTTGCAGCAGCTTTCTTTCAACGGTGCCTCGATCCGCTTCGACGATGATTCGCTGACCAACAAGGTGCTGGACTATGTCGGCAAGCAGCAAGGCATGTCCGGCAAGGACATTGCCAACCAGGCCAAGGCGATCGTGCCGTTCGGCATGGCGCAGCTCAACAACCCGGAACTGACGGCACAGGTCACGGCCGCGGTCGGCAAATATCTCGACGATCCGAAGAGCATCGAGATCTCGGCAGAGCCACCGGCTTCGGTGCCGTTCGCGCTGATCATGGCGGGCGCCATGTCCAACCCGCTCGACCTGCCGAAGACGCTCGGCGTCACCGTCAAGGCCAACGAAGACTGATCGAAACGACCTCAAGACGCGAAAAGCCCGGCAGCGATGCCGGGCTTTTCATTGGGATTAGCGAACCAAACGAATCGTTTCGGGTGGTTTATTAAAGCAGAGCCCGAAGTGCGATCAGGCGTCCTTCTTGGGCACAGCCACGCGCAGCGCCAGTTCGCGAAGCTGCTGTTGGCTCGCTTCCGAAGGCGCGCTCATCAACAAATCATAAGCCTGCTGGTTCATCGGGAACATGGTCACTTCGCGCAGATTCTTCGCCCCGACCAGCAACATGACGACGCGGTCGATACCGGCAGCCATGCCGCCGTGCGGCGGCGCGCCATATTGGAAAGCGCGGTAGAGGCCGCCAAAGCGCTCCTCGACCGTGGCGCGGTCCAGCCCGACGGTCTCGAACGCCTTGACCATGGTTTCGGGCAGATGGTTGCGGATACCTCCGCTAGCGATCTCGAAACCGTTGCAGACCATGTCGTACTGGAACGCCTTGATACCGAGCAGATCCTCGCCATTCAGAGCATCGATGCCGCCTTGCGGCATCGAGAACGGATTGTGAGCGAAGTCGATCTTCTTCTCTTCCTCGTTCCATTCGAAGAACGGGAAGTCGACGATCCAGCACAGTTCGAAGCGCTCACGGTCGACAAGGTTCAGCTCCTCGCCGGCGCGCGTGCGCGCCGCACCTGCAAAGGAGACGAACTTCTTCGGATCGCCGGCGACGAAGAAGGCGGCATCGCCTTCGGCAAGGCCGAGCTGAAGGCGGATCGCCTCGGTGCGCTCCTCGCCGATGTTCTTGGCGAGCGGGCCGGCGCCTTCGAGCTTGTCGCCCTCCTTGCGCCAGAAGATATAGCCCAACCCCGGCTGGCCCTCGCCCTGCGCCCAGGAGTTCATGCGGTCGCAGAAGGCGCGGCTGCCACCGGTCTTTGCCGGAATCCCCCACACCTCGGCCTTCAGATCGTTGGCAAGGATGTTTGCGAACACCTTGAAGCCGGAATCGCGAAAATGGTCGGAGACGGCTTGCATCTCGATCGGGTTGCGCAGATCCGGCTTGTCGGTGCCGTATTTGCGCATGGCGACATCATAGGGGATGCGCTGGAAGTTCTGCGTCACCGGCTTGCCATTGGCGAAGGTCTCGAAGACCTCGCGCATGACCGGCTCCATGGTCGACAGCACGTCGTCCTGCTCGACGAAGCTCATTTCGAGGTCGAGCTGGTAGAATTCGCCGGGCAGACGGTCGGCGCGCGGATCCTCGTCGCGGAAGCACGGCGCGATCTGGAAATAGCGGTCGAAGCCCGACACCATGATCAGCTGCTTGTACTGCTGCGGCGCCTGCGGCAGCGCGTAGAAGGTGCCGGGATGGATGCGCGACGGCACCAGGAAATCGCGCGCGCCTTCCGGCGACGAGGCGGTGAGGATCGGAGTCGAGAATTCGGTGAAACCAACCTCGCCCATGCGCCTGCGCATTTCGGCGATGATTTTCGTCCGCGCAATGATGTTCTTGTGCAGCGTCTCGCGGCGCAGGTCGAGGAAACGGTATTTCAGCCGGATATCCTCGGGGTAGTCAGGCTCGCCGAACACCGGCAGCGGCAATTCCTTGGCCGCCGACAGCACTTCGATCTCGCGGGCGAAAATCTCGATCTCCCCGGTCGGCAGGTTGGCATTGGTTGTCTCGGGCAAGCGCGCCTTGACCTCGCCGTCAACGCGGATGACCCACTCGCCACGCACGGTCTCGGCAACCTTGAAGGCCGGCGAATCGGGATCGGCGACGATCTGGGTCAGGCCATAATTGTCGCGCAGGTCGATGAACAGCAAGCCGCCATGATCGCGCACGCGATGCACCCAGCCCGACAGGCGAACGGTCGAGCCGACGTCGCTCTTCCTCAACTGGGCACAGGTATGGCTGCGGTAACGGTGCATTGTCATTGGTACAGTCCGGGGTGCTGGGTTGCGGCCGACGGGCCGGCTCGAAAATTTGCGCGAAAAGCGCATGAGAGGCCGCCTTTGTCAAGGCAAGCGGCTTTGGTTGCCTGTTGGTTCGACCTTGAGGGATCCAAGTCTCTGCCGGTCTTCATGCATTGCCGTCAGAAGCATTTCTTGCAACGATGCAGCCATCACGATTTGGGAGATGCTTTGTGCCGAAACGCTCTTCGCAAAAGGGCATCGGGCCACATAATGGCCGCGAGTTGGAACTGATGCTGCGGGGCGACAAGCCGATGGCGTTGTTCGCGGCAGAACCAGGCGTGGACGCCGAAGATATTGGTGAAGCGCATTTCAAGCAGTTTGTCGACGAAGGCCGAATTCTGAAGTTCTCCCAGGTTGATCCCAAAACGTCCGTGGAAGAACGCAGCTACTGCCTGCCGACAGAGGAGTGGCGCTGCAAGCTCAGCCTGCTGATCGCTCGCATGTGCCGCAGCGGAGAAGCCTTTGACGTCTTCACATCGAATGATCTGGCGAGACTGGAGGGTGCTCTCCTTGGCTATTCAAAGGAGAGTGTTGAAGCGTTCGTTGCACATGCAGCGTCGCTGAAGCTGCAGAATTCCAGCACGGATTGAACGGCCTACCCATTCCCGACCCAGGCCGAATTCGAACTATGCCACCAGGATTGCCGCTGGCAATAACTAAGGCGATAGTTCAAGAAGGGTCACCGACACGTGATCACCCCTTCATGTCCTCCATCCGTCCGCTGATCCCGCTCCTGCTCGCCGCCGGCATTCTGCTTGGCGGCAATGGGCTGCAGAGCACGCTCATCGCGCTGCGCGGCGCGCAGGAAGGTTTTTCCGCCTCCGTCATCGGCCTGATGGGCACGTTCTATTTCGCCGGTTTCCTGCTCGGCTGCCTGGCCATCACCCGCATCATGAAGGCCGTCGGCCATATCAGGGCATTTGCGGCACTGGCGGCAATCGCCTCGGTCGGCACCCTTTTGCTGGTGCTGGTTCTCAATCCGGTAATGTGGTGCGCGGTGCGCTTTGCCGGCGGTTTCTGTTTCGCCGGGCTGTTCACGATCGTCGAAAGCTGGCTGAATTCCGGCGTCAGCAATCGCGACCGCGCGCGTGTGCTGGCGATCTACCGGATGGTCGATATCGGCTCGGTGACGGGCGCCCAGTTCCTGATCCCGATCTTCGGCGCCGGCGGATTCGCCATCTTCGCCATCATGTCGATGATGATCACGTTCTCGGTTGTGCCGGTCTCGCTCGGCGACCGCTCCAACCCGACGCCGCCCGAGGACGTCAAGCTCGACCTGGCGCGCGTCTGGCGGATTTCGCCGTTGGGCTGCTTCGGCTGCATCGCCGTCGGCGTCACCAACAGCGCCTTTCGCACGTTGTCGCCGGTTTATGCCGAGCAGATCGGCATGTCTGTCGCCGATGTCGTCACCTTCGTCAGCGTCGGCATTTTCGGCGGCGCCATCATCCAGTATCCGCTTGGTTACCTCTCCGACCGCTGGGACCGGCGCCGGGTGCTGTTGATGACGACCTGCTGCGCGATGCTTTCAGCATTGGCGCTGGTGTTCATCGCCGGCAGCAATCCGGCGCTCAACTTCGTCCTCGTCTTCGTCTTCGGCTGTTTCGCCATGCCACTCTATTCGCTGTCAGCCGCGCACTCCAACGACCGCGCCGATACCGGCGAATTCGTGCTGATCAACGCGGCGCTGATGCTGTTCTATTCCTTCGGCGCCATTGGTGGGCCGTTCGCCGCCTCAGCCGTGATGCAATATTTCGGACCGAGCGCGCTGTTTGTGTTCAGCGCCGTGGTCTATGCAATCTTCATTGCTGTTATTCTCTTTCGGATGCAGGCCCGTTCCGGCGTGCCGGCAGGCAGGCGCCGCCGTTTCACCGCGCTGTTGCGCACCTCGACGGCATTCGCACGGCTAGCCAGAAGAAACAGCGATTCCGACGGGCCGGCTGGCTCGTGAAGATGGCGCCAAAGCTTGACGAAAGCCCCGCCGGCTGAAATCTAGGAAAACCTTACTCCTGCCAAAAGCGATTTGATGCACGTCATCACCACCCAGAAAGAACTCGAGACCGCTCTCGCCGCTTTCGAAAAGTCGGCGTTCGTCACCGTCGACACCGAATTCATCCGGGAGACGACCTTCTGGCCGATCCTGTGCCTGATCCAGATGGCCGCACCCGGCGTGACGGCGCTGATCGATCCGCTGTCGCCCGATATCGATCTGAAGCCGTTCTTCAAGCTGATGGCCAACGAGGCAGTGGTCAAAGTCTTCCACGCCGCGCGGCAGGACATCGAAATCATCGTCCATCTCGGCGACCTGGTTCCGCACCCGGTGTTCGACACGCAAGTCGCGGCGATGGTCTGCGGCTTCGGCGACAGCGTTTCCTACGACCAGCTGGTGCAGCGGATCACCGGTGCGCGGCTCGACAAGTCGTCGCGCTTCACCGACTGGCGCCACCGGCCGCTTTCCGACAAGCAGCTCGACTATGCGCTGGCCGACGTCACCCATCTGATCGAGGTCTATCAGCACCTCAGCGCCGAGTTGGAGCGGGAAAACCGTGCCCATTGGCTCAACGAGGAAATGGATGTCCTGACCTCGCGCGAGACCTATGATCCGCATCCCGAGGACGCCTGGAAGCGGCTGAAGATGAGGCTGCGCAAACCGCAGGAACTGGCGATCGTGCAGGCTGTGGCCGCATGGCGCGAGCGCGAGGCGCGCGAACGCGACGTGCCGCGCGGCCGCGTGCTCAAGGACGATGCGATCTACGAGGTGGCGCAGCAGGCGCCGCGCGACGCGACAGGCCTTGGCAAGCTGCGTACCACGCCGAAGGGTTGGGAACGCTCCTCGACGGCCACGGCGCTGCTGGGCGCGGTCAATACCGCCCTTGCCTTGCCCAAGGAGCAGATGCCGAAACTGCCGAAGAGTTTTCAGCCGCCGGAGGGCTCGAACGCTGCCGCGGAACTGTTGAAGGTGCTGCTGCGGATCGTCGCCGAAAAGGAAGGCGTCGCCTCGAAAGTGCTGGCCTCAAGCGACGACATCGATCGCATCGCAGCCGAAGGCGAGGATGCTGACGTACCGGCCCTGCAGGGCTGGCGGCGCGCGGTGTTCGGCGAGGCAGCGCTCAAGCTGGTGCGCGGCGAGATCGGCATCAAGTTCGACAAGCGCAAGATTGCACTGTTTGATCTTTAGCTTCAGTCTCGTCCTCCTCCTCCGATTTGGGAAAGGCAGTTGTCCCGGCTCAAACCACTCCGAGCAGATGCAGCGCAAGCCAGATCCATCCCAGCAAAAGGACCACCGCGCCGAACGAGAAAGAGCGGCTGCGCAGCAGCAGATGGTTGCTGGTCAGGTGAATCCAGGCATGGAAATACCGCGACGCGACAAAAATCCACATCAGCGCCAGAGTCAGATAGTTTACGCCGTTGGTCAGGTGCAGCATCAGGCACAGCACATAAAACAGCACCGGCAGCTCGAACTGATTGATGAGATTGGCGGCAACGGCAGAGCTGGAACTCGGCTCGGTCGAGCGCGCCTGGTACTGACTCGGCTTGGCTTCGCCTGACCTGACCGCGCCATATCTGCGACGACCCAGGACGACATAGACGATGTAGATCAGCAGCACATGCGCGAGAACAGGCCAGAAGATCGTGGTCTGGTTCATGAAGCGCCCCCTGCCCCGTCTGGCATCAAGGTTGGTGTTTCTGGCCTGTCAGCCAGAAGGCGGCAATGACAACCACCGGAATGGCGAAAAGCGCGAATTTGGTGACGATAAGCGCAGAGGCGAAAGACAGCGAGTCCGGGTTGGCCGACAGGAAATCCGACAGCAGCCGCGCCACCGCGATGTTCTGGGCGTAGTCGGCAAGCGTGTAGGGCAGTACCAGGACCAGCGCGACGATCGATTGCAGCTGTCCCGGCAGCACGCGGAAGTTCTTCAATCGCCGGCCCGTGGCCAGGATCAGGCTGATCAGCGTCACCGACAGCAGCGCCGGGAACAGGAGATCGAAGGTCAGATAGTGCCAGACGAGAATGATCTCGCCGCCGCGCCGGCCGAGCGCCGTCAGCCAGGCCATGCCTTCGTCGGGCGTGAAGCCCAAAACGCGCATGTCGAGTGACGACAAGCCGCCGCTCAACCGCCGGAAGTAGAAGAATTCCATCGCCGTCATGGCTATGAAAACCGCCGCCGACAGAAAACATAGCGCGGCCGCGTGACGCGACAGCCGCAGGATCGATGCGGTCAGGTTTCGTCCAATCCCGTACTGGTCAGGCTCCGCCCGGATAGTTCGGGCTTTCGCGGGTGATCGTGACGTCATGGGCGTGGCTTTCACGAAGTCCGGCGTTGGATATACGCACAAAAGTGGCGCGTTCGCGGAAATCGGCAAGATCGCGACCACCAACATAACCCATAGCGGCTTTCAAGCCGCCCGCAAGCTGGTGCAGCACGCCAGACACAGGTCCTTTGTAGGGAACCTGCCCTTCGATGCCTTCCGGGACCAGTTTCAGCGTGTCGCGCACCTCAGCCTGGAAGTAGCGATCGGCGGAACCGCGGGCCATGGCGCCGACCGAGCCCATGCCGCGATACGCCTTGAAGGAGCGGCCCTGGTGCAGATAGACCTCACCGGGGCTTTCGTCGGTTCCGGCCAGCAGCGAACCGATCATGGCGGCACTTGCACCGGCGGCGAGCGCCTTGGCGAGATCGCCGGAGTACTTGATGCCGCCATCGGCGATCACCGAGACACCTGATTTGTGCGCCGTTTCGACCGCCGACATGATCGCCGAAAGCTGCGGCACGCCGACGCCGGCAACGATGCGCGTGGTGCAGATGGAGCCCGGACCGATGCCGACCTTGACGGCGTCTGCGCCGGCATCGATCAGCGCCTGCGTGCCTTCGGCGGTGGCGACGTTGCCGGCCAGGATGCGGACCGAGTTGGAAAGCTTCTTGGCGCGCGTGACCGCGTCCAGCACGCGCTGCGAGTGGCCATGCGCGGTGTCGATCACCAGAAGATCGACCCCGGCGTCGATGAGGCGTTCGGCGCGCTCGAAACCGTCATCGCCGACGCTGGTGGCGGCGGCGGCGCGCAAGCGGCCCTGCACGTCCTTGGTGGCGTGCGGGTTGAGCTGCGACTTCTCGATGTCCTTGACCGTGATCAGCCCGACGCAATTGCCCTGCCTGTCCACCACGACCAGCTTTTCGATCCTGTGCTGATGGAGAAGCCGCTTGGCCTCGTCCTGGTCGACGTTCTCCTTGACGGTGATCAGGTTGTCGCGGGTCATCAGTTCATGGACCTTCTGCGCCGGATCGGACGCAAAGCGAACGTCGCGATTGGTCAGGATGCCGACCAGCCGCCCGACCTTGTGGCCGCCACTGCCGCCATTTTCGACCACTGGAATGCCCGAGATCGAATAGCTGCGCATCAGGCCCAGCGCGTCGGCGAGCGTCGCGTCGGGGCCGATGGTGACGGGATTGACCACCATGCCGGATTCGAACTTCTTGACCTGCCGCACCTGCTCTGCCTGTTCAGCCGGCGAGAAATTGCGATGGATGACGCCAATGCCGCCGGCCTGGGCCATGGCGATGGCAAGCCTCGCCTCGGTGACGGTGTCCATAGCCGCCGATAGGATCGGCACGTTGAGGTCAATGTCGCCGGCGATGCGGGTGCGGACATCGGTCTCGCCAGGCATGACCTCGGAGTGACCGGGCTGCAACAGCACGTCGTCAAAGGTCAGCGCCAGTGCGCCGGTGGACGTTTCGATGATTTTTGCCATGGCCAGTCCTCGGAATACAAAAAAGCGCTTGACCGGAATGGACAGCGCCGACTCGTCTTCTTCCCTTTCAGGATTGGCGCTGGCTCGTAACACGTCCCGGCGCCGATGAAAAGCCGATGATTTCACGCCCCAGGCTCCGAAGTCAGGTTAACAAAAGACCTGACGACAGCCAGTTCAGTGTCGGCAGCTTTTGTGCCGGCAGCTTTTCAGGATAGGAATTTTTTCTTGATTTCGTGCCCTCAGCTATGGTACATATTCCCCTATGGTGCTGATTTGCGCCAGTGACCCGCCGCTCAGGCGGGTTTTTCGTTTAATGCTCCGTCAGCCAACGCGCCGGCAAAGGCTGCGAAGGAACCCGTCAACCCGAGTTCGTTGCCGTGTTTCACGCTCCCGGAAAGCTGACGTTTCGTCCAGAGAATGCCACCTGTGGTTGCCGGTCGCACAAAAGTCACAGCAAATTAATGCGACATCCCGGCGAAGGCATGATACCCGCCCTCCTGAAGCCGACATGCTAGCGGCGACGCAACATTCACGTCTGGACGCGTTCCTTGAACCGCACCATTCCGCTCATACTGGCGGTCGCTCTTTTCATGGAAAACATGGATTCGACCGTCATCGCGACATCGCTGCCGGCGATCGCAATCGACATCCACACCAGCCCGATTGCGCTCAAGCTTGCGCTGACCGCCTATCTGGTGTCGCTGGCGATCTTCATTCCGATCAGTGGCTGGATGGCCGACCGTTTCGGCGCCAAGAATGTCTTTCGTGCCGCGATCGCGGTCTTCATCGTCGGCTCGATCGCCTGCGCTCTTTCCCGTTCGCTGCCGGCCTTCGTCGTGTCGCGCTTCCTTCAAGGCATCGGCGGCGCCATGATGACGCCGGTCGGGCGGCTGGTGCTGGTGCGCGCGACCCCGAAGAGCGAACTCGTCGCGGCAATGTCCTGGCTGACCGTTCCGGCACTGGTCGGGCCGCTGGTCGGGCCGCCGGTCGGCGGCTTCATCACCACCTACTTCACCTGGCACTGGATCTTTCTGATCAATGTGCCGATCGGCGTGGTCGGCATCTGGCTGGCGACGCGCTTCCTGCCGGAGACCGAACCCGCGCAGACCCCACCGCTTGATTTCATCGGCTTCGTGCTGAGCGGGCTGGCGGCATCCGGCGTGGTGTTCGGCCTGTCGGTGGTCAGCCTGCCCTATCTGCCGCCAATCGTCGGTGTCGTCACCGTGACGGTTGGCCTGCTGTCGGGCGCGCTCTATCTGCTGCATGCGCGCCGTGCCAAAAACCCGCTGCTGGCGCTCGAACTGTTCCGCAACCGGGCATTCCGCTCCTCGGTACTTGGCGGCGGACTGTTCCGCATAGGCATTGGCGCCGTGCCGTTCCTGCTGCCGCTGATGTTCCAGATCGGCTTTGGACTGACGCCGTTCCAGTCCGGCATGATCACCTTCGTCTCGGCGATCGGCGCCATCGGCATGAAATTCGTCACCGCACTGATCTTCCGCGTCGCCGGCTTCCGCCGTGTGCTGGTCATCGGTTCACTGGTCGCCGCGGCCTCGATCGCCATCAACGGCCTGTTCACACCCGACACACCCTATCTGCTGGTGCTGGCCATGCTGCTGGTCGGCGGCTTCATCCGCTCGATGTTCTTCACCGGCGTCAATGCGCTCGCCTATGCCGAGGTTTCGGCTGAAGACACCAGCAAGGCGACGCCGATTGCCGCCGTCTTCCAGCAGCTGTCGATCGCGCTTGGCGTGGCGGTGGCCGGCGGCATCCTGGAAGTATCCACGAGCCTGAATGGCAGGTCACTGACACTGGCGGATTTCCACACCGCGTTTTTCGTCGTCGCGGCGATTTCCGCCGCCGCATCGCTATCATTCATGCGGCTGGCGCCCGATGCCGGCAACGCCGTCTCCGGCCATGGCCGGTTGACGACGCCCAAGACGCTGGAAACGGTAAGCCCGCCCGGCAACTGACGCGAGTCACACTTCGGGCTCGCCCTCTGGACGTTCCGATTCACCTGACGGCGGCTCTCGCCCCTTGAAGTCCTTGGCCAAGAGATAGAGTTCGACCGATTCGTCGCGTGATGCCGGCGGCTTGACGTGATGGACGGAGCGAAAATTCCGCTTGAGCATCGAGAGCAGCTCGTTTTCGGCGCCACCTTGGAAGGTCTTGGCGAGGAAATGCCCACCCGGCTTCAGGACCGACAGAGCGAAATCAGCCGCCACCTCGCACAGATGCATGGTGCGGATATGGTCGGTTCGCTTGTGGCCTGTGGTGGGTGCCGCCATATCGGACAGTACGATATCGGGGTCGCCGCCGAGCGCCTCGGCCAGCTTTTGCGGAGCCAGCGGATCGAGGAAATCCATCAACAGCACCGGTGCGCCGGGCACGGCGTCCATTTCCAGATAGTCGATGCCGATGACATGCGGCTTGTCGGCCGTCGATTTCGTCCGCGCTGCCGCGACCTGGCACCAGCCGCCGGGGGCGGCACCGAGATCGATCACCTTCATACCGGGCTTCAACAGATGATGCTTGTCGTCGATCTCGATCAGCTTGTAGGCCGCGCGCGAGCGATAGCCGTCAGCCTTGGAGCGCTGGACATAGGGATCGTTGATGTGGCGCTGCAGCCAGCGGCGCGACGATTCCTTCAGCCCACTCTTCTTCTTGATCCGCGTCTTCAGCACGCGAATGCTGGCAGATCCTGGTTTTTCCGGCTTCTTGGTCATTACCTGATTTCTTGTTCGTCACTTTTCGGGATCATGCCCTGCTGCGCCCATCGTAGCGCCAGACGCCATCATCGGCCATCAGCTCGCTCAATATGCCTTCGCGCAGGCCACGGTCGGCGACGCGCAATCGCTCCGACGGCCATACGGCGCGGATCGCTTCGAGGATAGCACAGCCGGCCAGCACCAGATCGGCGCGATCCGCACCGATGCAAGGGTTGGCGCAGCGCTGCTGGAAATCCCAACCGACCAGTCGTTCGACCATGCGGTCGACGCTGTCGCGATCCATCCACAGCCCGTCGACGCGGCGGCGGTCGTAGCGTTCGAGGTCGAGGTGAACGCCGGCCAGCGTCGTCACCGTTCCGGACGTGCCGAGCAGATGGAAATTCGGGCTGGCCTTGAGATGGCTCAGCCGGTCGCGCCCATCGAAGCTGGCCAGCCGACCGGCGACGTCGTCGACCATGGCGGCGAAAACCTCGCGCGTCACCGTGCGGCCGCCGAAACGTTCGGCCAGCGATACGACGCCGACCGGCAGCGACGTCCACGAGACGATATGGTTGGCGAGCCTTGGCGAGCGGCGGCCGGCGAGATCGATCAGCGCGATTTCGGAGGAGCCGCCGCCAATATCGAACAGCACGACGCCTTGCGTGTCGCGCTCGACCAGCGAGCCGCAACCGGAAACCGCGAGCCGCGCTTCGGTCTGGCGATCGATGATCTCGAGCTTCAGGCCGGCTTCGCGCTCGACGCGGTCGAGGAACTCGAGGCCGTTATCGGCAGTGCGACAGGCTTCGGTGGCGATCAGCCGGGCTTTCCGGATCTTGCGGTTGCGCAATTTGTCGCCGCAGATCTTCAGCGCCTCGACCGCGCGGTCCATCGCCGGCTGGCCGAGCCGACCATTGGCGGTGAGCCCCTCGCCCAGCCGGACGATACGCGAAAAGGCATCGATGACGCGGAACTGGCCATGCCGCGTCGGCACGGCGACCAGCAGCCGGCAATTGTTGGTGCCGAGGTCAAGCGCCGCAAAGACGGGAAGTTCATGCATTGGCGGCCGGCGGGCGCCCTGTTCGAAGCGCGCCGGCGCAGCCACGGGCGAGGCCGCCAATTCCGCCGGTCTGTGCGCCTCCGCCGCCGGGGTCCCGGTTTTGCCTGGCGCCGGAGATCGATTCTGCGTGGGACGCGCGTCATCGCGCGCAAAAACCTTGCGCCCGCGCCTTCGCTTGCGTCGCTTCTTGGGCTTGCCCTTCTGGGTCGCGTCGCCCGCCTGCCCATCTGCGGAGCGGGACTCCGTCGGGCGGCGCTGGCGCCAGCTCGCGGTCCCGGGAATTGGCCCTGGGGAAGCGCTGGACGCGCCCACCTCCGGCGCGCTGGCGCCGGTGTCGCGGTCTTCCACTGTCGTTCCTTCCGGCACCGCGCGAACCGATGACGGACGCTGCAGGCGCTTCAGTGTTTTAAGTTGCCGCCAGACTAACAGCGCCGCGCCCGATCACCAAGAGCCGCGTGCTGAATTTTGCCGGCTGGGTCCGCAAACCACCGTTCCGGTCACGCCGCGCAATTTTTCTGCAGGCCTGGACCGGTACGCCCAATGCCTGTCGGTGCCCTCTTGAGCCGCTTGCAAGATGGACAAATCGGCCCGGTTGTCGGCGCGAAAAACGTTCGCGGTTGAATAGCCGGCTTCAATGAGGCATTTCTGAAATGGGCGGAAGGATCCGGCGTGGCCGGCCTCCTCGCACCACCAGCAGAAGAGGAAGCGGACCCGCAACGCATGGCAATCCGGCAATGAATTGGCAGGCAATGAACTGGAGGCGCTATTTCTGGCCGGTCGTCGGCATCGCGGCGGTGATCTTCTCGCTGCTGCTGCTCTGGCACGAACTGCGTGGCATTTCGCTCGACGATGTCTGGGACGGCATATCGGCCATTTCGGCACCCGGCTGGATTCTTGCAGCCGTGAGTGCGGTCATCGCCTATGCCTCACTCGCCGGCTACGACCACATCGCACTCCTGCATATCGGCAAGCGTGTGTCGTGGCTGTTCGTCACGCTCTGCTCGTTCACGACCTATGCGCTGTCGCACAACATAGGCGGTTCCGTGTTCTCGGGCGCCGTCATCCGCTACCGCGCCTATGGCACCAGGGGCCTGAGCGGGCAGGATGTCGGCGTGCTGGTGGCGGTCTGCTGGATCACCTTCGTGCTGTCGATGATTTTCATCTCTGGCCTGGTATTGGTCTTCGAGCCTGAGATACTCGACCGGTTTTCCGGCCTTGCCCATCATGGCCTGTCGGAGGCAGCGGGAATAGCGATGCTGCTGCTGGTCGCCGCCTACATATTCGGCAGCTGGCTGCACCTGCGCCCGCTGAAGATCGCCAGCTTTCAACTGCACTATCCGGCGCTGCCTATTGTCGCGCGGCAATTGCTGATCGGTCCGATCGAACTTCTGGCGGCCGCCGCGATCATCTTCTTTGCCCTGCCCGAGGCCCACAATCCCGGCTATTTCGTCGTGCTCGGCGTCTTCCTCGTCTCCTTCTCGATCGCGCAGATCTCGCACGCGCCGGGCGGCCTGGGCGTGTTCGAGGTCGTCTTCCTCGCCGGCCTCTCCGACATGGACCGGGTTGGCGTGCTGGCGGCGCTGCTGGTGTTCCGGCTGTTCTACCTGATTATCCCGTTGTTCCTCGGCCTGGGCATCGTGCTGTTCTTCGAACGCTCGCAGTTCAGCCGGACAGAAAGCTGAGCACGAGATTGAACGCGGAGCCGGGCGCGACGTTTGAAACGCGGCATCTGAACGGGCTGACGAAACCTGCCGTTTGAAGCGCTCAGCAGGCTTGACTATTTTCCGCTGGCAGCTAAAAGGCAGCGCTCAAGCGGCTCAGCCGCTCGGCCCGCACGGTTCATGACCGCGCCTGCTGGGGAATAGGTTAACGGTAGACCCACGGACTCTGACTCCGTTAGTCCTGGTTCGAATCCAGGTTCCCCAGCCAAACATATCTCGAAAACAGCCGATTTACTCATCCCGGAAATTCTGCAGCGTTTCAGGGCGCAAAGTCATCCTTGCCGGGCGTGAACGGGACTCGGCAACACCGAGATCCAATCCGCTGACTTATATTAGCTTTCTCTCATTAATAACTGATCGTTGTGACGCGCGCCGTCCAATCTGGCGCCTGGAGTGGAACATGGTCCTTTAATCAAATTAGCAATAATGCATAAAAGGGCTTATAATTCGGACAGCCGGCACTGCCCCCCCAAGCCGGTTAGGCTCGGCGCCAGTCCCCTCGATACCCCCCCGACGCCGGGCCGCTGCTCCTAAGCCGCTGGTTAGGATGAGCGCGCGAGCGATATGACGCGTCATCGGTGTCTATGCGACGGAATCATGGAAGGCGAGATTGCCCGGTCGTTGCGTGCGCCTTAGCGAAGCTTCGCGAAAGGATCCTGCACGAGGCGGCGTAATGCCCACTGATAGCCAGTTCATTCTCGAAAGCATCAGCCAAGGCTGCGTGATGCTTGCCGATGACGAGTTCGTCATCGACAGGCTGGTGAAGTATGTCGGCAACGGGAGGATCCGATGGCACGTCGAATTCCGTGGGCATCGCATCGAGCTGACCACAGGCCAGCTTAAGAAGCAGCCTACCTTCCGCCGGAAGATGCTCGAACAGGCTGGTGTGCTGCCGCCCCAGCGTGCAGCGACCAACTACAGGCGATGGGCACTCGATCTGAGGAAGAATGCCATCGAGCTTCCTTGGCGGGATAGGCCGGTCGATGTCGGTTTCGCCATCGACAGGCTCACCAGCCATGGGGATGAGCGCTGGACGGTCGAATACCAAGGCAAGGCAATCAAATTCACGACGACCAAACTCCGCAGGCAGGTCAGTTTCCGCAAACGCATGCTGGCCAAGGCCAAGGTGCTGCCGCCCCAGTTGGACCCGGTTGCCTATCGGAAGTGGATAGACTGGCTCATTCAAAACGCCACCGACCCGCAGGCCGGCGATGCCTTGATGACGGAGAAAAGTTGGCTTGACGACCTGCCAGAGCTAGCCGGCTGGCAAAACGGGAACGGCCTGACATCCTAGTTGCCCGCGCGATTCCCGCGCCGGCGTTGCCGCTTACCCCAGCCATTTCTCGTAGTCGGACACCAGCAGGTGCACGGGGGCGACATCCTCTTCGATGTCCGCGAAGCGGCCGATCGGGTCGCGAAACACGTTGTCGGTGAGATCGTCGTTGACGGTCGACACTTCGCCGATCAGCACATCCTTGCCCTCGGCCCAGAAGGCATGCCAGACGCCGGGCAGCAATGTGACGCTCTGGCCGGGGTCGAGCTTCAACAGGCCGCCCGCCGGCAGCCTGTGGATGGTTCCGTCGACAGGCACCGACACTTCGGCCTTGGGATCGATGCCGCCGTCGCGGTCGTGCATGAACAGTTCCAGCACCAGCTTGCCGCCACCACGGTTGATGATGTCCTCGGCCTTGATATTGTGGCGGTGCATCGGCGACAGTTGGTCCTTGCGCGAGATCATGATCTTCTCGGCATAGAGCATGCCCATGCCCTTCTTCATGTCCTCGTAGCGGCCGTTGCGGACGGTGAACAGGAACAGGCCGAGATCCTTGAACTTGCCCTGCCCGTAATCGGTGATGTCCCAGCCGAGCCGAGAGCTGAAAACGGCCGAGGAATCCATCTGACGCGCCTTCGCCTCCTCGGGTGACCAATAGGCGAAGGGCGGCATGATGTAGCCGAACGAGCGGATGAACGCGTCGGCTTCGCGGATGATGTCGTTGATGGCGGAGCGTTTCATGATCATGACCCTTCGTGTCGATTTTGCCAAAGCGCCTCGCGTTCGACGAGGTTCATGCGACGCGCGTTGGGGTTGTTACCATGCATGCCGTGATCCCAAAACCGCTACACACTTTTGCGCGACATGCTTTGGCAATTCGCTTAGCCCAACGCCGATCCGGTGTCGATCTGGCCAGGCCTTTCGCCTCGAGCACATGGACCATAGACCGGGTTCGCTGGCCGCGTGACATCGTGTCGGTTCAGGGTCATAACCGCTGCGGATTTCCACAGAGTGACAGCTGATGCCGACCATCCACGACCTCGATACGCCGTCGATCCTGATCGACGCCGCGCGCGCCGAAGCCAACATTGCCCGCGCCCAGGCCCATGCCGACAAGAACGGGCTGAAGCTGCGGCCGCATATCAAGACGCACAAACTGCCCTACTGGGCGAAGAAGCAGGTCGCGGCGGGTGCGGTCGGCATCACCTGCCAGAAGATTGGCGAGGCGGAGGTGATGGCCGATGCTGGTCTCGCCGACATTTTTCTTCCCTACAACATTCTTGGGCGCGCCAAGCTGGAACGGCTTCTGGCGCTGCATAGGCGTGTCACCCTCTCGGTGACCGCGGACAGCATGGAGACGCTGGAAGGGCTGGCGGCGACCTTCGCCGATGCCGGTCATCGCCTGTCGGTGCTGGTCGAATGCGATACCGGCATGGGCCGCTGCGGCGTGCAGACGGCGGATGAAGCGGTTGCGCTGGCGAGACAGATCGACAGAGCCGGCGGCCTCGCCTTCGGCGGGCTGATGACCTATCCGGCCGCTGGCCGCGCGGCGGAGGCCGAGGCCTGGCTCGCCGGCGCCAAGCAGGCGCTGACCGCGTCAGGGCTCGCCTGCGAACGCATCTCCAGCGGCGGCACGCCGGACATCTGGCGCTCCAGCATGGCATCGGTCGTCACCGAATATCGCCCTGGCACGTACATCTATCTCGACCGCTACCAAGTCGCGAAAGGCGTCGGCAGTCTCGACGATTGCGCGCTGACGGTGCTGTCGACAGTGGTCAGCCATCCCACAGCAACGCGCGCCATCCTCGATGCCGGCAGCAAGGCACTGTCCAGCGATACGTTGGGGCTCGCCGATTTCGGCGAGCTGCTCGGCATTTCGGGAGCGCGGGTCACCGGCTTGAGCGAAGAGCACGGCACCGTCACGCTTTCAGGCGACGGAAAGCTGCGCATCGGCGATCGGGTGCGTGTCGTGCCCGATCATTGCTGCGTGGTCACCAACCTGTTTGACGAGGTCAATCTGATCGACGGCGACACGGTGCTGGAAACACTGCCGGTGGCAGCGCGCGGCCGCACCAGCTGACGCGAATATCCAAACGCGTGTCCAGGGCATAGTGCATGGTCGACCCTGTCTAAGGTCCTGCTTGCCGCCGGTGTTCCCTTACGTCAATCTGCCTTCAGCAAGCTGGCCATTGGATGGTTCGCGGCTTGTTCGGGAGGAAAACGAAAATGGCTTACGCAATCGCGCATTATTTTCCTGGCGGCACGAAGGAGCAATACGAAGCGTCAATCGCTGCGGTGCATCCAGCAGGCGGGAAAAGCCTGCCAAAAGGCCAGATCTTCCATGCTGCCGGCCCGTCGGCCGGTGGCTGGTCAATTGTTGCGGTTCACGAGTCCAAGAAGAGTTGGGAGCAATTCCGGGATGACATTCTGATGCCTCAGATGAAAACGGTCATCAAGGGTGGGTTCACCTCGCCGCCTCAGGAGACCACGTTCGAGGTTCACAATCTGCAGAAATGACAAGCTGTTCAGAGACGACGAACGCTTGATCTGTCGATGCACCGCTGCGATGGCGCCTTAGATCCGCTCGGCCTGCCTGGCGGCGACGCGACGCATTGCAATGACCCTGCGGCGGCGGATTTCCGTGCGCATCGCCATCAGATGCAGCGCGAAGAACAGCACGGTGAAGCCTAGAGCCATCACGAGCAAAGGCCAAAGCAGGCTCGGATCGATGGTCGGCCCGCCAAGCCTGAACACTGACGCCGGCTGGTGCAGCGTGTTCCACCAGTCTACCGAGAATTTGATGATCGGGATGTTGATAAACCCGACCAGTGTGATGATGGCGGCGGCCCAGGCGGCGCGGCTTGCGTCGTCGAGCGCGCGGCTCAGCGCGATGATGCCGAGATACATCAGGAACAGCACGAAGACCGAGGTCAACCGCGCATCCCAGACCCACCAGGTGCCCCACATCGGCTTGCCCCAGATCGAGCCGGTGATCAGCGCCAGCGCGGTGAAGACAGCACCTATGGGTGCAGCCGATTTCAGCGCGACATCGGCCAGCGGATGCCGCCAGACGAGGGTGCCCAGCGCCGAGACCGCCATCAGCGTGTAGCACATCATGGAGAGCCAGGCGAAAGGCACGTGGATGTACATGATGCGAACGGTGATGCCTTGCTGGAAATCCTCGGGCGCGGCGAAGCTCATGTAGAGTCCGACGGCGAGGATGAGTGCGGCGACGGAGGCCAGCCACGGTACGATCCTGTCGACCAGCCCGACGAAGCGCGTCGGGTTGGCAAGATCCATCCAGCCGGTCAGGCGTGAAGTCGTGTCGCTCATGCGGCTCTACATAGACCGCCGGCGCGTTCGGGGCAATCGAGCGGTGGTGTCGCAGGGCTGGGCAGCGCTTCCCTTCTCCCCTTGTGGGAGAAGGTGGATCGGCGCGCAGCGCCGAGACGGTTGAGGGGTGTTGGGCGGAATGAGGCGTTGGTGTCTTCTGGAGCACCCCTCATCCGACCGAGCTACGCTCGGCCACCTTCTCCCACAAGGGGAGAAGGCAGAGACGTTCAGCTCAGGCCGCGGCTTCCTGCTGTTGCTGTACGGAGCGGCTGAGGCGGCGAACCTCCTCGTCGTTGAGCAGGCCGCCGGCGCGCAGCAGGCTGGCAAAGCGGCCATTGCGCAGCGACAGCTCGGTGAAGCCGCCCATCTCGATCACCCTGCCCTTATCCATGAACACGACCAGATCGGCGTCGCGAACGGTGGTCAGGCGGTGGGCGATGATGAAGGTGGTGCGGTCGCGCCGCAACTCGTCGATCGCTTCCTTGACGCGATCCTCGGTCTCGACGTCGAGCGCGCTGGTCGCCTCGTCGAGCACCAGGATCGGTGCGTCCTTCAGCACGGCGCGGGCAATGGCGATGCGCTGGCGTTCGCCGCCCGATAGCTGGCCGCCACGTTCGCCGACCAGCGTGTCGTAGCCATTGCTCTTCGACAGGATGAAGTCCTGCGCGGCAGCCGCATTGGCGGCGGCATGGATCTCGTCATTGCTCGCATCGGCACGGCCGACGCGGATGTTGTCCTCGATCGAGCGGTTGAGCAGGCCCGCATCCTGGAACACGGTGGCGATCGAATGGCGCAGCGACTTGCGGGTCACGGTGCGGGTGTCGATGCCGTCGATCAGGATACGGCCTTGCGATGGCGAGAAGACGCGCTGCAGCAAGTTGATGAGCGTCGTCTTGCCGGCGCCCGTCGGGCCGACAATGGCGACGGTCTGGCCAGCCTGGACCTCGAAGGACACGTCGTCGATGCCATGGCCAGAATTGGCGAATTCGAAACCGACATTCTCGAAGCGGACATGACCGGTGACGTTGGCGAGATCGCGCAAGCCGTCCGGCTCGGCGGCGTCGGCCGCGGAGTCCTCGAGATGGTAGAAGTCCTCGAGCTTGGCACGGGCCTCCGAAATCTGGTTCGCGAACGCCGACATCTGGTCGAGCCTGGCGATCAGCAGCGTGGCAAAGCCGGTGAAGGCGATGACGTCGCCGATGCGCAGCTGACCGTGGGTGACCAGATAGGCGCCGATCAACAGTACGACCATCATCGAGATCGTCGAGGACAGGCGATGCAGCGCATTGGCCATCGCCCACCAGTCGAGCACCGGGTTCTGGGCGTCGAGCAGGTTCTTGACATAGAGGCGCAGCGTATCGGCCTCGTGGCCGAGACGATTGTAGCTCTGCAACACGGCAACATTGCTGACCGAGTCGGTCACGTGCGCGAACACCTTATGGTAGTGGCGCTCCACGGCGGCCTGACCCGCCTTGGTGCGCTTCATCACCAGCCGGCCGATACCGACATAGAGCGCACCGAGCGCCAGCAGCACCATAGACATGCGCAGGTCCATGCTGACCGCGGTCGGGATCAGCAGGAACAGCGCAACCACCGTCGACAGGTGCTGACGCATGAATTCGAGCCACAGGCTGAACAGCGTCTCGACCGCGCGCAGCAGGGTGTGCAGGGCGTTGGAGGTGCCGCGCTGGTGGTGCCAGGCAAGCGGCATGGTGATCACGCGCTCGAACGAGTCGCAAAGCACCTCGCTACGGCGCTTGTGGGCAAAGCGGTCCGCGCCGCGCGCCACCAGCACGAATGCCACGATGTTGAAAGCGCCGAGGCCAGCCCACAGGGCAAGTGTCGTAAACACCGAGCCGCGTTCGGAGATCGCATCGATCACCCGTCCGAACATGATCGGCTCAAGAATGGCGATGATGGCGAGAGCCACATTGGCCGAACAGATCAACGCGACGCGCTTCCTGTCCTGGGCGAGATATCCGAGCGCTCGCCAGTAGATTTGCAGAAGGGTCACCCCAGTTACTCCGCCATGCTGTTTATTGTGCACTGCATCATTTGACTCGTATCGGTTGATACGTCGCAAAACAATGGCCGTGTACCTCTTCAGTTCCCTCAGAGCGAACAAAAGATGGCGACGTTCCGAAATCTGCCGTGATCACCTAACGGTTTGAGAAGACAGGTAAAATGTCAGGCATACGGCGAAATCATGGCAGTTGGCACACGCTGCCACAATTTTAATCAGCGGCAATGTCGGGCGCATGACCAAGGCCGAAATCTCCTTCTGCGCAGTATAGGCCAAAGCCAAGTGCGCTTGCGCCCCGCCTAGCGACGGGGACTACGTCTCGTCGATCGAGGCGACCCTTACGGCGCACCCCAAGCCTTTGATTTCATGTGCTTCTCAGAGGCATCGCCTTCAGCCGGGCCGACGGCAACGCCGGACGGCATGGCGCCGCGCATCTCGTCATGGCCCAAAAACCGAGCCCCCGGGGCTAGGTCCGGGAGCACGCTTTTGGGGCAACATGCATCAGGCCGGGATCCTGACGATGACGTCGGTAACTTCGCCAGCCCTCAGTTCGAGCGCCGAAGCCTTGGTCTTTGCCCCGTTCACCTCCAGCGTCACGGCCTTGGCCTTATTGTCGCGGATGACGCGAACCTTGAGTTCCGCCCCCAGCATCTTGAGGGTTGCCGAATAGCCGTCCCAGTGAGTGGGTAGTTTCGGCTTGAACTGGACACGCTTGCCGCGCCGTTCGATGCCGAGGATGCCTTCTACCGCCGCCCTGTAGAGCCAGCCGGCGGAGCCGGTGTACCAGGTCCAGCCGCCACGGCCGCCCTTGTTGTTGCCGGCATTGCCGTCCCCGGCATAGATATCGGCCGCCACGACATAAGGTTCGACGCGATAGTGCTCGGCCGAGGCCTCGTCGATCGCATGGTTGACGGGGTTCAGCATCGAGAAACAGCGATAGGCCTCGTCGGTCCGCCCCATCTCGGCAAGCGCGATGACGAACCATGTGGCGGCGTGGGTGTACTGGCCGCCATTCTCGCGCACACCGGGCGGATAGCTCTTGATATACCCTGGGTCTTTATCCGTCTTCGAGAAGGGCGGCGTGAACAGCTTGACGATCTTGAGCTTGTCGTCGACGAGCAGCTTGGTCGCCTGCTCCATCGCCGTCGTCGACCGCGCCGGATCGCCCTCTCCCGAAAGCACGCTCCAGGACTGGGCGATCGAGTCGATCTTGCATTCCTGCGAGGTTCGCGACCCCAGCGGGCTGCCATCGTCGAAGCTGCCGCGCCGATACCATTCGCCGTCCCATGCCGTACTTTCAAGCGCCCGCTTCAGCACATCGGCATGTTTCGCCCAGGCCTGTGCACGCTTGGCATCGCCCTCGATCTTGGCAACGGGGGCGAAGTCACCCAAAGTCTTCAACAGGAACCAGCCGAGCCATACGCTCTCGCCCTTGCCGTGCCCGCCGACGCGGTTCATGCCGTCGTTCCAGTCGCCGCCGAGGATCAGCGGCAGGCCCGCAGGACTGCTGCGCTTGATGGCGAGATCGAGCGCGCGCGCGCAATGGTCGTAGAGCGACGCCGACTTCTTCGAGATTTCCGGAGTGAAGAAGGCATCGTGCTCATCATCGCCCAGCGTCTGCCCGTCGATGAAGGGCAATTGCTCCTTCAGTATGGCGACATCACCGGTGACCAACAGGTAGCGCGCCGTGGCGTGAGCCAGCCAGACCACGTCGTCGGAGATCAGGGTGCGCACGCCGGCACCGGTGCGCGGCAGCCACCAGTGCTGCACGTCGCCTTCGGGGAATTGCCGCCGTGCCGCGTTGAGTATCTGGTCGCGCGCCAGTTGCGGATCATGCGCCAGCAACGCAAGCGTATCCTGCAACTGGTCGCGGAAGCCGAACGCACCACTGGCTTGATAGAAGGCGGAGCGGGCACGGATGCGACAGGCCAGGCTCTGATAGGGCAGCCAGTGATTGACCATGGCGTCGAGTGCCTTGTCCGGCGTCTCGACCTGGAAGGTGTCAAGGAAGCCACGCCACTCGCGCTCATTCTCGGCCAAACGCTGGTCGAAATCCTTGGCCCGGTGCTTCCGCACCAAGGCACTCGCCTCCTCGGCGGATTCGGCGTCACCGAGCAGCCAGAGCAGCGTCACGTCGCCGCCGGCCGGAATCTCAATGTCGCGGGCGATCGCCGCGCACGGATCGTCGCCGGCCTCGACACGGTCCGACAGTCCAGCACCGCTTAGCACCGCCTGCGGAAGCTCGCTGGAACCATGCCGGCCGAGGAACTCCGAGCGGTCGGATGTCACCGAATGGACGCCGCCATCAGCGGCGAGGAAGGCCACCCGCTCGCCGAAATCGAGACCATAGGGATTTTGCGCCAGCAACGCGCCGCTGGCAGCGTCCCGCGCCGGAACGATGGTTGCCGCCGTGCGCGACCGATGCCCGCCGAGCACCCATTCGGCATAGGCATAGACACGCAGCCGTGCCGGCACCGAACCCGAATTCTGGATACGCAGCCGCGAAATTTTCACCGGATCGACCGGATCGACGACATGGGTAAGATCCATCGACAACGGCCCGCGCTTCGAACGGAAGGTCGAGAAACCCTGGCCATGCCAGGCCTCGTAGGTCATCGAGGGGTCGCGCACCATGGCGGCGAGCGGCGAGAACGCCTTGCCGCTGGCCTGATCGTAGATGTAGAGGCCCTCGCCCGGCCGGTTCGAAACCGGATCATTCGACCATGGCGTCAACTGGTAGTCGCGGCTGTTTCGGCTCCAGGTGAATGCAGCACCCTCGGCCGAGGTATGGAAGCCGAACGAGGCGTTGGAGACGACGTTGATCCACGGCTGCGGCGTCGTTCGCCGGCCGGCAAGGCGCACGACATAGTGCCGCCCGTCGCCGTCGAAACCGCCAAATCCGTTCCACTGGCTGAGCCCGCTTCCATCGGCGCTGACATTGGCCACCGCCTGCGAGGCGAATGCATGCGTCGTGGGCATCGGCGACGGCAGGTCACGCGGAACCGGCAACGCTGTCGGCAGCAGGGCGTCGCGCGCCTGCAAGGCGGCTGCTTCGGCCCGCTCGATCTGGTCGAAGATGGTGCCGTTGCGCGTGTGCAGGACGACGCGGGCCACGGCGAGCAGCGTCTTGTAGGTCGTGTCGTCCATAAGATCGCGGCGCACCGCGAAAATGTGCTGGCGAGGTCCGAGCTCCTTGCCGCGCAAACGGCTGTTTTCGCATAGCGTCTCGACCGCCCGTTGCAGGTCCTGGACATAGGAGGAGGCCTGCTCGTTGACGACGACGAAGTCGATCATCATGCCACGGCTGCGCATATATTCCTGGAAACGCAACGCCTGGGCGACGATTTCCAGATCGGCCACGTCACCGATCCTGACCAGGAAGATCGGGAAATCGCCGGAAATGCTGGTCGGCCACAGGCTCGACTGCTTGCCCAGCCCCGTGGAAATGGACTCGGCGGGAAGACGCAGGAACGGATCCGGATAGATCAGGTAGCGCGCCAGCTTCTGGACATTGGCGGCATCGGTCAGGCTGAGGCCCATATGACGCGTCTGGACCTGGCTGCGCGTCCAGGCGAGCATGGCCTGGCGGGCAAAACTCTCGGGATGATCGAGCCGGGCGATAGCCTCGTCCAGTTCGGCACGGCCGGCGCCGACCACAGTCCAGAAAGTCAACGATATCTTCTTGTTGGCCGGCACCCGCACTTGCCGGCGCAGCGAGGCGACGGGATCGAGCGTGAAGCCTGAATGGCCGCCGAGCCTGGCGCCCGGATCGAACGCGGCTGCGTCGACAATGGTACGGCCACGGCCGATGAAGGCGCGCCTGTCGGTCTCGGCCTCGGCATCGCGCGCCGATCCTGATGGATCGGTGACGAAATGCACCATGGCGATATCGGGCTCGCTGGTCTCGCGCTTGCGCCGTGTGGCGAAGATCGCCGCGTTATTCGCAGAGATTTCGGTTTCCACGAACATCTTCGAGAAGGCCGGATGCGCGTTGTCGGATGCTTCCAGACCGAGCACCAGTTCGGCAAAAGAGGTCACTTCAATGTGACGGTCGGATGGGCCATCATTGTAGAGCGTGACCCGACGCCCCTCGCCGTTGCCTTCCGAAACGACGATACATTCGACCTCGGAGCGCAACGTCCCCACCGATTTGACGAAGCTCGCCTTGTCGTCGGAGAACAAGGTCTGCGCCGTTTCCTCGGCCGCACGCTTCGGCTCCGATGTCGCCGACCACCAGTCGCCGGTATCGGCGTCTCGCAGGAAGATGTAGGACCCAAGCCGGTCCTCGGTCGGGTCCGGCTGCCAGCGGGTGACGGCGAGATCGCCCCAGCGGCTGTAGCCCGAGCCGGTCGCCGTGACCATCACCGAATAACGTCCGTTCGACATGACGCTGGTCGAGCGCAGCGATTGCAGCGGGTTGAGCACGATGCGGGTGTCAGGGCTCTCGATCTCGGTCTCGTCCTTGGAGCGTTCGTCGGCCTCGGTCCTGACGGTCGCGGTCGGAATGTCGCGGGGCGCCCTCTCCTGCAGCAGCAGTTCGGCCGATTCGATGACCGGATCGCTGTGGAAGCGGTCGCGCATGCGACCTTCGAAGATGGCGTCGGCGACCGCCACGATCGACATGCCCGAATGGTGCGCCATGTAGTTTTGCACGACGACATGGTCGGTGCCTTCCGGCACGCGCTGCGGCGTGAAGTCGACGGCGTCGTAGTAGCCGTGGCGGCCTAGTGCGCCGACTTCCCTGAGCCGGGCGAGATTGTGCACGGCCTCACGCGGGTTGAACTGTGCCGCCAATATGGTGGCGTAAGGTGCGATTACCGTGTTTTGGCCAAGGCCGCGCTTCAGCCCGAGGCCGGGCACGCCGAAATTGGTGTACTGGTAGGTCAGTTCACGGTCGCGGGCATTGTAGGCCGCTTCGGAAATGCCCCACGGTACGTTCTTCTGGCGGCCATACTGGATCTGGCGCTTGATGATCAGCTTGCTGGTCTGGTTGAGGATCGAACCGTGCGGCTCCTTCATCACCAGCGGCGGCATCAGATATTCGAACATCGAGCCGGACCACGACATCAGCGCGCCCTGAAACCCGATCTCGACGATCGGTCGGCCAAGCCGGAACCAGTGCTCGGTCGGCAGGTCGCCCTTGGCGATGGCGAAAAGGCTGGTCAGCCGCGCCTCGGAAGCCAGAAGGTCGTAGCAGCTTTCGTCGAGCTGGTGTTCCTCGACCCGGTAGCCGATCGACAGCAATTTGCGCTCCGGCCGCATCAGGAAGGAGAAATCCATCTCGAAGGCGAAGCGGCGCGTGCGCTCGCGCAGGGTGATCAGCTTGGCACGCAATGCCTCGACGGCATTGTCGTCGCTGTGCGCGTCGTGGACATGCGCCTCGCAGGTGGCCTCCAGCCTTGCCGCCCAGTCGACGATGACGTCGCTCTGGGGCGACGCCGCCTCGGTGTGGATAGCTGTGGCAAGCTTGCGGATCTCGCCGGCAAGCACAGCCAGGTTGATGGTGCGGATCGACGCCATCTCCGGCTGCGCCTTGATGGTGTCGACCGCGCGCCGCATGCCGTCGAGACGGTCGGCGAGGCGCTGGCGCAGGGGGCGCAGCTGGCGACGGTCATCGGGCAACTCATCAAGGCTTTCGCTGAGAACGGTGACCGTGTCGAGAATGCCTTCGAAATCACCCTGGAGATGGACGGAGGGTGCCTCCGCCCATTCGGCGCAGGCTGCCGCCACAGCCACCAGATGGCCGGCAAGATTGCCGCTGTCGACGGCCGAGATGTAGAGCGGGTAGAGCGGCTTCAGTGTCGTCGTGTCGTACCAGTTGAAGAGGTGGCCGCGGTCGCGCGGCATACCCTCGATCGTCGACATGGTGGCGTCGATGCGGGTGATGGCATCGGACAGGCTGATCCAGCCGAAATCGCGGGCCGATACGACGGACAGCAGGTAGACGCCGATATTGGTCGGCGAGGTACGTGGTGCGACGACCGGCGCCGGGCTTTCCTGGAAATTGTCGGGCGGCAGATGGTGGTGCTCTGACGTCACGAAGCTTTCGAAATAGTGCCATGTGCGCCGTGCCACCGTGCGCAACGCATGGATGTCAGCTTGCGATATGCGCAAGCGATCCTCGGTTTCGGCCGAACGGCTGATCCAACTGGCGATGGCGGGCGAGCCAATCCAGAACAGCGCGAAGAAGAAGGCGACGAAGGCACCGGTGGAATCGGCCAGCACCGGAATGGCAAGGCCGACGAAGCCGATGATCACGGCGCCATACATCATGCCGTAATAGGAACCGACACTATTGTCGCCGCTCTTATGCGCCTGCGAGGCAGTCCGCCATTCCAAAAGATTCTGGCGGCTGACGAACAGCCGGTACAGCGTGCGGACGATGGCATCGCCCATCATCCAGGCGTTGTGCGCCATCAGTACGATCTTCAGCGCCACCATGGCGGTGCCGAAGGCAACGTCGCGTGCCAGGGCCGAAAAATGGCCGCGCGGCGTCTGGTCGCCGCTCTTGGGAAGGATGGCGTTGACGATGTTGAATGTCGGCGCCATGAACAGGCTGAGGATCAGCAAGGCCTGCCATTGCGCCGCCTGCGTGAAGGGCAGCAGCGTCCAGCCGCCGATCGCCGCCATCACCCAGAAGATCGGTGTCAGCGAGCGGCGCAGATTGTCGATCATCTTCCAGCGCGACAGAGCCGGCACGCCGGAGCGCGGATCGAGCATGAAGCCGAGCAGCTGCCAGTCGCCGCGTGCCCAGCGATGGTGGCGCGAGGCATCGACCGAATAGCGCGTCGGATAGTCTTCGACCAGTTCGACGTCGGTGACCAGCGCCGCGCGCGCCAGCGCGCCTTCCAGCAGATCGTGGCTGAGGATGGTGTTTTCCTCGATTCGGCCCTGCAGCGCCGCCTCGAAGGCGTCGACATGATAGAGGCCCTTTCCAGTGAAAGATCCGTCGCCGAAGACGTCCTGGTAGAGATCGGACACGGCAAAGACATAGGGGTCGAGGCCGCGATTGGCCGAAAAGACCCGCTGGAAAAACGATGCATCGTCGCCGCTGGTCAGCGACGCGGTGATGCGCGGCTGCAGGATCGCATAGCCAGCCGTGACGACGCGCTTGCTGGCATCGAAATGCGGGCGGTTGAGCGGGTGGCAAAGCTTGCCGACCATGGTCGCGACCGCGTCTCGAGTGGTGCGCGTGTCGGCATCGAGCGTCATCACATGGACGACGTTCTCCGGTAACGGCACATCGAGCGGCAGGAAGGTGGTGTCGCTGTCACCGCGCAGCAGAAGGTCGAGCTCGTGCAGCTTGCCGCGCTTGCGCTCCCAGCCCATCCAGGACCCTTGAGCCGCATTGAAGAGCCGGCGCCGGTGCAGGATGTAGAAACGCGGCGCACCTTCGGAGGGATAGCGGTCGTTGAGACGGGCGATCTCGGCGCGGGCGAATTCGAGGATTTCAGTATCCGCCGCATCGATCTCGGTCTTGCTGTCGGGCCAGTCCGACAGCAGCGCGAAATGGATTTCATCGGCTGTGTTGGCGAGATGATGCACCTCGATGTTGCGGACATTCTCCTCGACGTCGTCCCGTGAACCGATCAGCGACGGCACCACCACCAGCGTGCGCGCCTCGGGCGGCACGCCGTGCCTGTAATCGTAGCCGACGAGGCGCGTCGGTTTGAGGAACAGCGAAACGACAGTGTTGAAGAAGGCGAGCGCGCCCTCGCTGGCCGGCACTGCAAACAGCACCAGCATCAGGGCGATCGACGGCACCGACAGGCCGAGATTGGCAAGTGCGTTGCCGGAGAGGACCAGAAGCAGGGCCGTCAGCGCAAACACCGGCACGACGATGCCAAGCCATCCGGTCTTGCGGAAGGCTCGTTTGAACGTCTGGCTGATGGTAGGCCGATAGCCGATCGCCTTCTCCAGCTCCAGCCGGCGTGGGCCGACGAGAAAGAAACCCACATCGGTGTGGGCGGATGGCGTTGGTACGGCATCGCCTACATCATCACGCGACATGGTCTCGCCGGCAGCGTGGCCGGCCAGTTCGATGGCTTTGTCGGCGACACGATATTCGGAGAGGTCCGAGCGGCGCGCCAGTTCCTCGATCGCAGTCCGGTACTGGTCACGCGAGAAGAAGTCGAGCGCGGCGAAATCGGTGCGCTCGCGCAGCACCGTATCGATGCGGCTGACGCCTTCGAACCAAACGGTCCAGTCGACGTCGTTGATGAGGCGCAGGCCGCGGATGATGTTGCCTGTCGTCACATTGCCGCTGGACAGCGTCTGATGCTCGGAAATGATGATTTCCTCGGCGTCGGAGCCGGCCTTTTCGAGTTCACCTTCCAGCCATTCCAAGGCCTTGCCGGCGTTCTGCGATCCATCGCGCAGACGGTAGAGCAGCTGGGTGGCAAAGGTGGTGTCCTGCGCATGGACGCTGAAGTTGGACAGGATTGCCTGCCGGTCGGAACTGTCGTCGATCGCCAGAACCTTGTCCGCCACATCATTGGCGATCTGGCGCATCTGACGGGTGCGATTGACCCTGACCGCCAACCGGCGGAGATTCTCGATCAGGACGAAGCGCAACAGGGAAGGCAGCGCCCAGAGCTCGCCGATCTTCAGCGGCTCGACCGATTGAAAACCCTGGACGATGGACTTGAACATCGTCGCCGAGACGGAGCTGTCCGAATGCGCCATATAGGTCCAGGCCAGCGCCAGCGCACGCGGCACGCTGCCGTTATCAGGCAGTTTCAGGGTCGGCAGCTGGCGATAGAAGCGGCGCGGCAGATCGCGCTTGACTTGGAAAATAGTCTCTTCGACCAGATAATTGTTGTCGAGCAGCCATTGAGCCGACGGCGTGATCGTCTCGCCCCTCGCCTGCGCCGCATTCGTCGACCGGTAGACTTCCAAAATCTTCTTGGCACTGTCACGGATACGGGCCTGAAAATCGAAAGGCGTCAGGCCGAACAAATCCGTGAGGTCGCCGTTTGCCAGCCTTTCACCGAGCAGCCGAAGGCGCTCCTCAGGCAGGTAATTGGAGCGGATCGGCTCTTCGGTGATGGCCGGGAAGCTCGCGCTTGTCTTCTCGATTTGGGCAGGGGTCGTCTGAATATTCATTGAAAATTCCGTAAGCGGGGCAGTCCAGCGGCGTCACCGCCACGGCAATGGCCCTAAAACCGATTCAATTGCAATTGGTTGCATAAGCCCCATTTGCCGAAATGTTGTTTCCGCACCGCGACAGGGCGTCATCTCTCAGCGAAAAACAACGACGAGCGCCCCTCTTCCCGTCGGGATCGATCGACGGAAAGGATTCGGGCTTTTTCGTGATGCCCGCCTTCAGCTTACGCTATAATTCGTCGGCATCGCGATCATGTTTGGAAACAGGCGTTAACCATTGCCGGAAATGCCGCCGATCCGGATCACGAACAGCGTTGCGGCATGGGCTGGCTGGACAAGCAGGCTGGCGCTGTCCGGACCGGCTATCAACGTGTCCAGCGCTCCGAGGCGAACCGATCCGATGTCGCTCACGGTTATGTCCCCGTCCAGGCATAGGATCAGGGTCGTACACGCGTCGGTCCTGATTTCCACGGGTACCGAAACAACCAGGCGCTCGACCGAATGCGTCATCCGGCTTCTGCGGGTCATGACATTGAGATCGGTGATCGGCCCGCCGATCAGCGTGGCCGAGGTCTGCACGTCGGCCGGGAAGGAAAACAGGGCGGTCGCCCTGTTTATGGTTGTCGGCGGGTAGCCGGCAATCTTGAGGACGATGCCCTCGCCTTCGAGCACGGCAAGGGTGCGATCGATGCCTGCAAACTGCGAGAACGGGCCGCTCGATTCGACGCGCGCCATCGAGACGCGCCAGTCGAAGTCGTCGAGGCCGGCCCCAGTGGGGGAGACGGCGATTTCGGTCGTCACGCCACCGCCGTTCTTCCACGGCATCGACCGGTATTCGGCTGCCCGCAGGATGCGCATCGGTTCAGGCAGTCAGCCGAGAATGCCGGGCAGGTTGAGCTGATGCTCCCTGGCGCATTCGATGGCGATGTCGTAGCCGGCATCGGCGTGGCGCATCACGCCGGTCGCCGGGTCATTCCACAACACCCGTTCCAGGCGTTTGGCCGCTTCGCGCGTGCCGTCGGCGACGATGACCATGCCGGCGTGCTGCGAGAAGCCCATACCGACGCCGCCGCCATGGTGCAGCGACACCCAGGTGGCGCCCGACGCCGTGTTGAGCAATGCGTTGAGCAGCGGCCAGTCGGACACGGCATCCGAGCCGTCCTTCATGGACTCCGTTTCGCGGTTCGGCGAGGCGACCGAGCCGGAATCGAGGTGATCGCGGCCGATGACGACCGGCGCCTTCAGCTCGCCCTTGGCCACCATCTCGTTGAAAGCAAGGCCGAGCCGATGCCGGTCGCCGAGACCAACCCAGCAGATACGAGCCGGCAAACCCTGAAAGGCGATGCGCTCACGCGCCATATCGAGCCAGTTGTGCAGATGGGTGTTGCCGGGCGTCAGTTCGCGCACCTTGGCGTCGGTCTTGTAGATATCCTCCGGATCGCCCGACAGGGCCGCCCAGCGGAACGGACCGATGCCGCGGCAGAACAGCGGACGGATATAGGCCGGCACGAAACCGGGGAAGGCGAAAGCGTTCTCGAAGCCTTCTTCCCTGGCCACCTGGCGAATGTTGTTGCCATAGTCGAGCGTCGGTACACCGGCGTTCCAGAACGCCACCATCGCCTCGACATGTTCGCGCATCGAAGCGCGGGCCGCCTTCTCGACCGCCTTGGGGTCGCTGACGCGCTTCTCGCGCCATTCGGCCATCGTCCACCCCTTTGGCAGATAGCCATTGATGGGGTCATGAGCCGAAGTCTGGTCGGTGACAATATCGGGACGGATACCGCGCCTGAACATTTCCGGCACGATCTCGGCCGTATTGCCAAGCAGGCCGACCGACTTCGCCTCGCCGGCCTTGGTCCAGCGCTCGATCATCTCCATCGCTTCATCGAGCGTCTCGGCCTTCTCGTCGACGTAGCGTGTGCGCAGGCGGAAATCGATCGAGTCCGGATTGCATTCGATCGCCAGGCAGCAGGCGCCGGCCATGACAGCCGCGAGCGGCTGGGCGCCGCCCATGCCGCCGAGCCCGCCAGTCAAGATCCATTTTCCCTTCAGATTGCCGCCATAGTGCTGGCGACCGGCCTCGACGAAGGTCTCGTAAGTGCCCTGCACGATGCCTTGCGTGCCGATATAGATCCACGAGCCGGCCGTCATCTGGCCGTACATCATCAGGCCCTTCTTATCGAGCTCGTTGAACTTCTCCCAGGTCGCCCAATGCGGCACGAGGTTGGAGTTGGCGATCAGCACGCGCGGCGCATCGGGATGGGTGCGGAACACACCGACTGGCTTGCCCGACTGGACCAGCAAAGTCTCGTCATCGGCCAGCGTCCTCAACGACGCGACGATGCGGTCAAAATCGTTCCAGGTGCGCGCCGCCCTGCCGATGCCGCCATAGACGACCAGTTCGTTGGGATTTTCGGCGACGTCCGGGTCAAGATTGTTCATCAGCATGCGCAGCGGTGCTTCCGTCAGCCAGGAGCGGGCACTGATTTCCGTGCCACGCGGGCTGCGGACTTCGCGGATGTTGTGGCGAGGATTGTTCATGGCGTCACTCCAAAAAGGATCGAATTTCAGACGCGCGCCCAGGATGTCGCGGCCTCGAGGATTTTCCGCAGCGTCGCGCGGATCGGTGCTGCGAACTCGGCATCGTAAGGCACCGGCCAATTGTCCGGCATACCCTTGCCGTCGGGCTCGCGCATATAGCCGCGGTTGGAGAGCTCCATCTGCAGCGCATGCACGCCCTGTTGTGGCTGGCCGAAATGGCGTGTGATCCAGCCGCCCTTGAAGCGGCCATTGACGACATAAGCTTCGCCGGTTTCGGCCATGATCTGGCCGATCATCGCCTGCAAGGCCGGATCGGCGCTCGCGCCGTCATTGGTGCCGAGATTGAACACCGGCAGCATCCCTTCGAACAGGCGCGGCAGCACCGAGCGGATCGAGTGGCAGTCATAGACGACGATCTTTTCGTGCAGGCCACGCAGCCGGTCGATCTCGGCCTGTAGCGAGGCATGGTAGGGCGCGAAGAATTTTTCACGGCGCTCGTCGATCTCCGACGGCCCCGGCTCTTCGCCCTCCCGATAGAGCGGATCGCCGTCGAAAGTCTCGGTCGGGCACAGGCCAGTCGTCGCCTGACCGGGATAGAGCGAGGCGCCGGACGGATCACGGTTGACGTCGATGACGGTGCGCGAGATCGCCGTATGCACGACAGTCGCCCCAAGGTCGGTGGCGAAATCGTAAAGCTTGTCGATCCACCAGTCACAATCGCGACGGCCAAGCCAGGGCGACACCAGCCGGTTCTCGAGGCCGGCGAGGTCGATGCCGGTGTGCGGGATCGAGACCAGCAACGGGGCCGTGCCGCGCGTTATCGTGAGCCAGGGCGCGCTTGCCATCATGCCGCTCCAGAAATCGACGGCAGCGCTACCGTGCCGGCTGCCTTGATCGTCGCGCCGCTGCGCACCATTGCGATGGCCTTTTCCATATCGGGGTGGAAATGCCGGTCATTGTCGAGATGCGGCACCTCGGCCCGAACCAGCTTGCGCACGGCTTCAAGTGCCGCGCTCGACGCCAGCGGGGCATGGAAGTCGCAGCCTTGTGCCGCGGCCAGCAATTCGATGCCGATGACCGCGGTGGCGTTCTCGACCATGCCGATCAGCCGGCGCGCGCCATGCGCGGCCATCGAAACGTGGTCTTCCTGGTTGGCCGAAGTGGGTATCGAATCGACGCTGGCCGGATAGGCTTTCTGCTTGTTCTCGGAAACCAGGGCTGCCGCCGTCACCTGCGGGATCATGAAGCCGGAGTTCAAGCCGGGCTTCGGCGTCAGGAAGGCCGGCATGCCCGACAATGCCGGGTCGACCAGCATGGCGATGCGGCGTTCCGACAGTGAACCGATCTCGCAGACCGCCAGCGCGATCATGTCGGCGGCGAAGGCCACCGGCTCGGCGTGGAAATTGCCGCCCGAAAGCGCGGTGTCGTCCTCGGCGAAGATCAGCGGATTGTCGGTGACGCCATTGGCCTCGGTGCCTAGCGTGTCGGCGGCCTGGCGCAGGACGGTGAGCGCCGCGCCCATGACCTGCGGCTGGCAGCGCAGGCAATACGGATCCTGCACGCGCTCGTCGCCAACCCGGTGCGATTCGCGGATGGCGCTGCCGGCCATCAAATTGCGCAGCGCGTCCGCCGTCTCGATCTGGCCGCGATGCTGTCTCAGCGCATGGATGCGCGGGTCGAAGGGCGCGTCCGAGCCTTTTGCGGCATCGGTCGATAGCGCGCCAGCGACCAGTGCAGACTGATAGAGCACTTCGGCCTCGAACAGGGCGGCCAGCGCATAGGCGGTCGAAAACTGCGTGCCGTTGAGCAGCGCCAGGCCTTCCTTGGCGCCCAAGGTCACGGGCTCCAGCCCGTGCGAGACGAAGGCCACCTTGGCCGGGAAACGGCCGTGCGGGGTAAAGCATTCGCCGACGCCGATCATCACCGCTGTCATGTGCGACAGCGGGGCAAGGTCGCCGGAAGCGCCGACCGACCCTTGCGCCGGCACCACCGGGATGACGTCGTTTGCGAGCATCGCTTCGAGCAGTTCGATGGTCTGCGGCCGCACGCCGGACGCGCCCTGCGCCAGGCTGGCGAGCTTCAGCGCCATCATCAGCCGGCAAATGGCTGATGGCATTGGCTCGCCGACGCCGGCGGCGTGCGACAGCACGATGTTGCGCTGCAAGGTCTCGAGATCCTCAGCGGGGATGCGAACGCTGGCCAGTTTGCCGAAGCCGGTGTTGATGCCGTAGACCGGCTCGCCCTTGGCGACGATCCTGGCGACGGCTTCGGCGCTCGCCTTGATTTTCGGCCGGCAGGCATGGTCCAGCTTGGGCACGGCGCCGCGGTAGATGGCGCGCCAGTCGGCCAGCGTCGCGTTGCCGGGCGTCAGCGTTAGTTCGGTCATTGTCCTCTCCAGATGCGGGCATGCAGCGGATTGAAGCCCATGCGGTAGACGAGTTCGGCGGGGCGCTCGATGTTCCAGATCGCCAGATCGGCGGATTTTCCAGCTTCGAGCGTGCCGGTTTCACCCAGCTTGCCAAGCGCCCGGGCGGCCTCGCGGGTGACGCCGGCAAGGCATTCGTCGATCGTCAGGCCAAACAAGGTCGCCGCCATATTCATGGTCAGAAGCAGCGAGGTCAGCGGCGAGGTGCCGGGATTGTTGTCGGTGGCGACAGCCATCTTGACGCCGTTCTGGCGAAACAGGCCGATCGGCGGCTTCTTGGTTTCGCGAATGAAGTAGTAAGCGCCGGGCAGGATCGTCGCCACGGTTCCCGCCCTGGCCATCGCCGCTGCACCCGCCTCATCGGTGTATTCGAGATGATCGGCCGACAGTGCGCCATAGCGGGCGGCGAGTTCGGCGCCGTGCAGGTTGGACAGTTGGTCTGCATGGAGCTTGACCGGCAGGCCGGCGGCCTTGGCCGCATCGAAGACGCGCGCCATCTGGTCCGGTGAAAAGGCAATGCCCTCGCAAAAGCCGTCGACGGCATCGGCCAGCCCCTCGGCGGCAACCGCCGGGAGAATTTCTTTGGCGACCAGATCGATAAAGCTGTCCTTGTCGCCCTCGGCCTCCGGCGGCAGGGCATGGGCGCCGAGGAAGGTTGTGCGGATCGTCACCGGACGCTGGTTGCCCAACTGCCGCGCAGCGCGCAGCGATTTTTTTTCATTTTCCAGATCAAGCCCATAACCCGACTTGATCTCAATCGTGGTCACACCCTCGGCGATCAGCGCATCGAGGCGGGGTAGCGATTGCGCGACCAACTCGCGCTCGCTGGCGGCGCGCAGCGACTTGACCGAGGAGACAATGCCGCCGCCGGCCCTGGCGACCTCTTCATAAGTGGCGCCGGCCAGCCGCATCTCGAACTCGTTGGCGCGGTTGCCGGCATGAACCAAATGGGTGTGGCAGTCGATCAGGCCGGGCGTGATCCAGCGGCCCTCGCAATCGATCGTCTGGGCATCCTTGGCAAATGCCGCAGGGATCTCCGATTCGGGACCGGCATAGACTATGCGGCCGTCACGTGCAGCGATCGCGCCCCGTTCGACGATTCCCAGTCCGGCCTCGTTTTCGACCAACGTCGCCAAGCGTGTATTGCGCCAGATGCGAACCGCCCCTGCCCGGCCTTTGCTCTCTGCAACCATCATCTTTTCCGTTTCAATCGATGGGGATTATGTATATACATATTGAAACGCACCGCAAGTGCCATCATCGCACGAGAGACAGAGAACCGGAGAGAAAAGTGACTGAGATCTTCGCGGAACAGGCACTCCTTCCCAATGGCTGGCACGACAATGTGCGGCTCAGCTTCGCCAAGGGACGCATTATGGCCGTCGAACCTGGAGCCACAGCGCTGGCCGGCGACGAACGTCACGCGATCCTGCTGCCTGGTATGCCCAACCTGCACAGCCACGCCTTCCAGCGCGGCATGGCTGGCCTTGCCGAGCTTCGCGGCCCCTCCGCCGACAGTTTCTGGAGCTGGCGCGAGGTAATGTACCGCTTCGCCCTGTCGATGACGCCCGATCAGGTCGAGGCTGTTGCAGCACAACTCTATGTCGAGATGTTGGAGGCCGGTTTTTCGCGCGTCGGCGAATTTCACTATCTGCATCACGATCGTGACGGAAAACCCTACACCAACCTCGCCGAAATGGCAGAGCGCATCGCGGCCGCGGCCGGTGAAACCGGTATCGGCCTAACGCTGCTGCCGGTGTTTTATGCGCACTCGTCTTTCGGCGGCACTGCTCCGAACCAAGGCCAGCGGCGATTCGTCAACGATGTGAATCGGTTCTCCCGGCTTGTTGAGAAAAGCCGGGAATCCGTTCGCACTTTGAATCAAGCCGTTGTCGGCATTGCCCCTCACAGTTTGCGCGCGGCGACACCACAGGAATTAGCCGAGGTGGCTGCCATGGCGCCGGACGGGCCGATTCACATCCATGTCGCCGAGCAGGTGAAGGAGGTCGAAGATTGCCTTGCTTGGTCGAGCGCGCGGCCGGTCGAATTTCTGCTCGGCCATGCCGAGGTCGACCAACGCTGGTGCCTGATCCACGCCACGCATATGACCGATGCGGAAACGATCGGCATGGCCAAGAGCGGCGCTGTTGCCGGTCTCTGCCCAATCACCGAGGCCAATCTCGGCGACGGCACTTTTGCCGCGCCGCTATTCAGAGAGCATGGCGGCCGCTTCGGAATCGGCTCCGATTCCAACGTTCTGATCGGGCTGCCCGACGAATTGCGCCAGCTCGAATATTCGCAGCGCCTCGCCCACCGTGCCCGCAACATGCTCGCGGTCGCCGGCGGCTCGACCGGCCGCGCGCTGTTCGACGCCGCACTTGACGGCGGCAGCGTCGCGCTTGGTGCCGGCGCCTCAGCGATCGCGGTCGGCGCATCCGCCGATCTCGTCTCGCTCGACGCCGGCAGTCCCTCGCTGGCCGGCAAGACCGGCGACGCGATCCTCGACGCGTGGATCTTCGCCAATGGCAGCAAGGTCGACTGCGTCTGGGTGCATGGCCAAAGACAGGTCAGCGGCGGCCGGCATGCCAGGCGCGAGGCCATCGCCGAGCGGTTTCGCGGCGTGATGACGGCGCTCTCGGCATGAGCATGACCGGGACAATTGGGACGGAAGGCGGCTCGCTGCACCAGCGCATCCTGTCCGACATCAGCGAGCGCATCATGTCCGGCGCCTGGGCGCCTGGTCACCGCATTCCGTTCGAACACGAACTGAGCGCGCAATACAACTGCTCGCGCATGACGGTGAACAAGGCGCTGTCGCAGCTTGCCAAGGCTGGACTGATCGAACGACGGCGTCGTTCCGGCAGTTTCGTCCGCCGCCCGCAGTCGCAGGCGGCGGTGCTGGAAATCCACGATATCCGGATCGAGGTCGAAGCGCTCGGCCTGGCCTATCGCTACGAGCGCGTGGCGCGACACGAGAGGCTCAGCAGCGCCGAGGATCGCGCACTGCTGGAGCTGGGCGCAGCCGAACCGGTGCTGGCGTTGGAGTGTCGGCATTTCGCCGGCGAGCGGCCATTCGCGCATGAACAGCGGGTGATCAACGTAGCCGCCGTTCCTGAAGCAGCCGACGAGGAATTTTTCGCCATCGCGCCAGGGCCATGGCTAATCAGCCGCGTGCCGTGGAGCGAAGCCGAGCACCGGATACGCGCTGTCGCTGCCGACAGGCTTATCGCGGCCGCGCTCGATATCGCAGCCGGCGCACCGTGCCTGGTGGTCGAACGGCGGACATGGAGCGCCGAACATCCGGTCACCCATGTGCGCTTCACCTATGCCGCCGAGAGCCACGCGCTGGTGGCGCGGTTCACGCCGTCGAAGGGGTAGTCTTTCTTCACCCTCCCCCTTGTGGGGAGGGTCGGCGAACCGGCATTGCGAAGCAATGGTGGCGAGACGGGGTGGGGGTGCGGCGCGGGGGGGGGGGGGGGGGGGGGGGGGGGGGCGGGCCGGGCCGGCGCCGCGGGGGACGCGGCGGACGTGGGGGGGGGGGGGGCGGCCCCCCCCCCCCCCCGGGGCTTGCCCCCCCCCCCCCCCAACATGGGGGAGGGTGAGAAACTCAGATCGCGGCGGTAATAATGATCTCGACCAGATATTCCGGCCCGGCGAGCTTTGCTTCGCCGGTGGCGCGGGCCGGCGTGTTGCCTTGCGGCACCCACTTGTCCCATTCCGCGTTCATCTCGGCAAAGGTGCTCATGTCGGCCAGCCAGACGATCGCCTGCAGGATCTTGGTCTTGTCGGTACCGGCCTTGGCCAGCAGTTGGTCGATTGCCGCCAGGATGTCCCTGGTCTGCGAAGCGACGTTGCCGGTCGGCTGACCGACCTGACCGGCCAGATAGACGGTGTTGCCGTGGATGACGATCTGGCTCATGCGCGGGCCAACGTCGATGCGACGAATGCTCATTGGATGGTTCCTTGCTGTGTCGGTCGTGCCTCTTTAGAGTTGCGGCCGGCCTCGGGCAAGGTCGCCCGGGCAATTCGCCTTGGACCAGCGGCGTGAGACATCCTTACACGGCGAGTTGATCCGGCAGTCGCAATTCCGCCGGATTGGCTTGTTGACTAATGTAATAACATCACATATCCAATCGGCCGCTGACAGCAGCCGGATTTCGCCGCCCCACGGATCGCAGAATGACAAACACATGCCTGACATTCCGCGACCTGACGCTTGGCTACGGCAGCCATCCCGCAATCCATCATCTTGACGGTACCATCCGCAAGGGCTCGCTGACGGCCGTCGTCGGCGCCAACGGCTCCGGCAAATCGACGCTGATGAAAGGCATTGTCGGCGTGTTGAAACCAATGGCCGGCGAGGTCGTCCGCGCGCCTGGCATTCGCGCCGCCTATCTGCCGCAGCAGTCGGAACTCGACCGCTCCTTTCCGGCACGAGTGGTGGATCTGGTCTCGCTTGGCCTGTGGCCACGGCGCGGCCTGCTCGGCCGCTACACCAGGCAAGATCGCGATGATGTTGCCAAAGCACTGATGGCGGTCGGCCTCGGCGGCTTCGAGAAGCGGCCGATCGATACGCTGTCGGGCGGCCAGTTGCAGCGCACGCTGTTTGCGCGTGTGCTGTTGCAGGACGCTGAGCTCATCCTGCTCGATGAGCCGTTCAACGCGGTCGATGCCAAGACGGTTGGCGACCTCATCGCACTGATCAAACACTGGCACGGCGAGGAACGCACCATCATGGTGGTCGTCCACGATCTCGATCTGGTGCGGCAGAATTTCCCCGAAACGCTGCTTCTCGCCCGCCAGCCTATCGCCTGGGGCGAAACCAGGGAAACGCTGAAGCCGGAAAACCTGCTGCGCGCCCGCCGCTTCCACGAAGCCTGGGAAGAGAATGCGCCCTGGTGCGAGCCGGCTGAGGACGCTCATGCCCATGGGCACGATCACGACCATCATGATCACGACCATCACCACGGCGTCGGGCCGAGGGCTGCCTGATGGACGCGCTTTACGGTCTTTTCATCGCGCCTTTCGCCGATTTCGGCTTCATGCAGCGGGCGCTAATCGGTTCGCTGATGCTGTCGCTCGGCGCCTGCCCCATCGGCGTCTTCCTGATGCTGCGACGGATGAGCCTGTCGGGCGACGCCATGGCGCATGCCATCCTGCCGGGTGCGGCCGCCGGCTTCCTGTTCTATGGGCTGGAGATCCTGCCGATGACCATCGGCGGCCTGATCGCCGGCGTCATCGTCGCGCTCGGCGCCGGTGCCGTCTCGCGCTTCACCATCCAGCGCGAGGATGCATCGATGGCGGCGTTCTATCTGATCTCGCTCGCCATCGGCGTGCTGATGGTGTCGATCCGCGGTTCCAGCGTCGATCTCATGCATGTGCTGTTCGGCACCGTGCTGGCGCTCAACAATGAAGCGCTGATGCTGATCGGCGGCATCGTTGCGGTGACATTGGTCAGCCTTGCCATCTTATGGCGGGCATTGGTCGCCGAATGCCTCGATCCGCTATTCCTGCGCTCGGTCAGCCGGCTCGGCAGTCCGGTGCATTTCATCTTCCTCGGCCTTGTCGTGCTCAACCTCGTCGGCGGCTTCCAGGCACTCGGTACCTTGCTGTCGGTGGGGCTGATGATGCTGCCGGCCGCCGCCGCCCGCTTCTGGACGGTGCGCGTCGAGCCGATGTGCGTGCTGGCGGTGTTGATCGGCTTTGCTTCCTGCGTCGCCGGGCTGCTCCTGTCCTATCACGCGTCGCTGCCATCCGGCCCGGCCATCATCCTGTCGGCAGGCGTCGTTTATTTCGGCTCGATCCTATTCGGCACGCGCGGTATCCTGCGCGCCCGCATCGTCCATCACCGTCACAGAACGGCCTGATCCCCGCCCCTAAAGGAGACCTGTCTATGCTGAAATCGATCCGCGCCGCCCTCACGATGAGCGTTATAACATTAACTGCCTTTGGCGCATCGTCGGCCTTCGCGGCACCATTGAAAGTGGTCGCCAGCTTCACCGTCATCGCCGATTTTGCTAGGAATGTCGGCGGCGACCGGATCGATGTAACCACCATCGTCGGGCCGGACGGCGACGCCCATGTCTATGAGCCAAGCCCGGCCGATGCGGTGACAATGGCCAAGGCCGATATCGTGCTGGTCAACGGCCTGCATTTCGAAGGGTTTTTGCAGCGGCTGGTCGACGCCAGCGCCACCAAAGCCTCGATCGTCACGTTGACCAAAGGTGTGACGCCGATCGATTTCAAACCTGAATTCGCCGATGCCGACGCAGCCGAAGGTGCCGGCACCGGTGGCGGCAAGACCGTCACCGATCCGCACGCCTTCCAATCGATCGCCAATGCCAGGATCTATGTGAAGAACATCGCCGAAGCCTTCTGCGCGGCCGACTCCGAAGGCTGCGTCAGCTACCAGACCAATGCCGCCGCCTACACCAAGAGGCTCGATGCAGTCGAAGGCGAAGTGAAAGCGGCGATCGCCTCGATCCCTGAAAACAAGCGTGTCGTCATCACCTCGCATGATGCCTTCGGCTATTTCGAACACGCATACGGCCTGACCTTCCTCGCCCCGCAAGGCATCTCGACCGATTCCGAACCGTCCGCCGCCGACGTCGCCAAGCTGGTCACCCAGGTGAAGCAGGACAGAGCGGCTGCGATCTTCGTCGAGAACATCACCAACCCGCGCCTAATCGAGCAAATCGCCAGCGAGACCGGCATCAAGGTCGGAGGCACGCTCTATTCGGATGCGCTGTCGCAACCCGATGGCCCGGCCTCGACTTATATCGACATGATGCACAACAACATCCGCCAGATCAAAGGGGCGATCCTCGGCAGCTGAGTTTGAAGGGTCATCCAACCGGGCCGCATCGGCCCGGTTGGATTTTCTGGCGCGCAATGTCTATTTGGCAGAGAATTCCTTCGGTGCGGATTGCCGCGCATGTCGGGGAGTGGCAAGACTGCCGCCTGACCAGTTTGCGAGGATACTGTCATGGAATACCGCGAAATCAGTGAGGACTATTCGGTCTCGGGCCAGATACAGCCGGAAGACATCGCCGCCATCAAGGCCGCCGGCTTCAAGAGCGTCATCTGCAACCGACCCGACGACGAGCAGCCCGGCCAGCCTTCGGCCGACACGCTCAAGGCGGCAGCGGAAGCCGCCGGTCTCGCCTTCCGCTATATCCCCGTCATCAGCGGCCAGATCACGGCCGAGAATGTCGAGGATCAGGCCGAGGCGCTGGATGAGCTCGACGGCCCGGTCTTCGCTTATTGCCGCTCCGGCGCGCGCTGCACCAATCTTTATGGGCTGATCCAACAGTCGAAGGGGTAGATTGGCCGAAGGTCGAATCGGGCCAACAGTCAGATCGGCAGCGCGCCGGTTTCCTTCAGTGTCTCCAGCACGATCGCCGTTTTCACGTGCTGCACGGATTCGTGCGGCAGGAGCACACCGTTGACGAATTCCGACAGCGACTTCAAATCGGGCGTCACCACTTTCAAGATGTAGTCCATCTCGCCGGTCAGCGCGTGCGCCTCCTGCACCTCGGGCAGCCGCGCCACCAGTTCGCCGAACCGCCGCGCATTGTCGCGGTTGTGAGTGGCCAATGTCACCGAGATGACGTTGACCAAGGAAAAACCGAGCTTGTCGCGGTCGAGAACGGCGCGATAACCCTTGATAAAGCCGTCTTCCTCCAGCCGCTGGCGGCGGCGCGAGCATTGCGACGCCGACAGGTTGACGCGTTCCGAAAGATCATTGTTGGTCAGCCGAGCATCGCCCTGCAAAAGCGCCATTATCTTGCGGTCAAACTGATCAATGCGCGTCCCATCCATGGTTTTTCCCCACATGGTGCATATTTCGCGCATGAGATGATCATTTCAAGCGTTTGAATGCAAGCACCGTGCACCGGCTCCGCGTTATGATTGCGTCAGATGGCCTTTGCAGGCCAGGCCAGATCCGGAGGAATATCATGGGCCCCTTCCCGCACGATGCCCCACCCGCCAAGATCAGCAAGGACAACCCCGCCGGCACCGATGGGTTCGAGTTCGTCGAGTTCGCGCACCCGGAGCCGCAGAAGCTCGCCGAACTGTTCACCCGGATGGGCTATGTCGCGGTGGCCAAGCACCGCACGAAGGACATCACAGTCTGGCGCCAGGGCGACATCAACTATGTCGTCAATGCCGAGCCCGGCTCGCATGCGATGAAATTCGTCGACAAGCACGGCCCCTGCGCCCCCTCCATGGGATGGCGCGTGGTCGATGCCAAACACGCTTTCGACCACGCTGTTGCCAAAGGCGCGACGCCTTACGAAGGCACCGACAAGGCGCTCGATGTGCCGGCAATCGTCGGCATCGGCGGCTCGCTGCTCTATTTCATCGAGACCTACGGCGAGAAGGGTTCGGCCTACGATGCCGAGTTCGAATGGCTGGGCGAACGTGACCCGCGGCCGCAAGGCGTCGGCTTCTATTATCTCGATCACCTGACTAACAATGTCTATCGTGGCCAGATGGACAAATGGTGGGATTTCTACCGCAACCTGTTCGGCTTCAAGCAGATCCATTTCTTCGACATTGATGGCAAGATCACCGGCTTGGTCAGCCGCGCCATCACCTCGCCCTGCGGCAAGATCCGCATTCCGCTCAACGAGTCCAAGGACGAGACCAGCCAGATCGCCGAATATCTGAAGAAGTACAATGGCGAAGGCATCCAGCACATTGCGGTCGGCACCGACGAGATTTATGCCGCCACCGACAGGCTGGCCGAAAACGGGCTGAAATTCATGCCCGGACCGCCGGAAACCTATTACGACATGTCCTATGCCAGGGTGAACGGCCATGACGAGCCGATCGAGCGGATGAAGAAGCACGGCATCCTGATCGACGGTGAAGGTGTCGTCGACGGCGGCACGACCAAGATCCTGCTGCAGATCTTTTCGAAAACCGTGATCGGACCGATCTTCTTCGAGTTCATCCAGCGCAAGGGCGACGAAGGCTTTGGCGAAGGCAATTTCCGCGCGCTGTTCGAATCGATCGAGCAGGACCAGATCAAGCGCGGGGTGATCAAGGTGGATGGCAAAGCGGCCTGAAACCTCAAGCTCGTTTGCGGCTCGATCGGCTTTGGTCTAAGTTCCGATCACAAGAGGTCGAGCCGTGAACGTCTCCATAACCGAAGCCAGAGCTAAGCTGTCGGAACTCGTAAGGCGCGCGAAGGCCGGCGAGGAGATCGTGATCACCCGACGCGGTAAGCCGGTGGCGCGTCTTCTCCCCCCTCCGGTGAAGGTGGGCCTTCTGCCAGGCATCGGCACTACCTCAGCCGTTGATGGGCCGATTATGTAAGATGAGAATTGGCAACTGGAGCCCCCAGCCTCTCGACCTCTGCCTTCCTTAGTTTGATGTCATAAACGAGCAGGAACTCGTCCAACTGTGGCGGCTTGACCAAGGTGCCGGATAGCATCGCATGCAGGTTGCCGGACATGCGAGCAGGTGATCAGGCAGGTTCATGGTGTCATCCGATCGACCGCACCAGATACAAGCCCGCCCACATAACCACAGATCCGGCAAGAACGATCAGCAAAAGCCGGCTCATCCGCCGCCGCATGACTTGCGTTTCCAGATCCCGCGCGACGTTGATGTTGGTGATGGTGTGGAACATCATCGCCTTGCGCGGAAAGCCGCTGCGGTTGGTCAGGCCGAGCGTGCGCGCCTCGACGCGGTAGCTCAACCGGATCGCCTGGATGAAGGCCGCCAGCAAGGCGAGTGCCCAGACACCGGCCAGCAGATAGTGCCCCGTCATTCCCTCACCTCTCGTATTTCTCGACCTTCTGCTCGATGGCGCCGAAGATCGAATGACCCGTCTTGTCCTTCATCTCGATGCGCACCGTGTCGCCGAAGCGCAGGAACGGCGTCTTGGGTTCGCCTGATACAATGGTCTCGATCATGCGCAGTTCTGCGATGCAGGAATAGCCGGCGCCGCCGTCCTGGACAGGCTTGCCCGGCCCGCCGTCGAGCTTGTTGGAGACGGTGCCCGAGCCGACGATGGTGCCGGCGGCCAGCGGCCTTGTCCTGGCGGCATGCACGATCAGCGCCGGGAAATCGAAGGTCATGTCGATGCCGGCATTGGCCCGGCCGAAGGGCTTGCCGTTGACATCGGCGAGCAGCGGCAGGCTGACCTTGCCGCCATCCCAGGCGTCTCCCAGTTCGTCCGGCGTCACTGCGACAGGCGAGAACGCCGAGGACGGCTTTGACTGGAAAAAGCCGAAACCTTTCGCCAGCTCCGGTCCTGTCAGTGCGCGCAGCGTCACGTCGTTGACCAGCATGATCAGCCGGATCGCGGCGCGCGCTTCCTCGAGGCTTGCACCCATCGGCACGTCGTCGACGACAACAGCGACTTCGCCTTCCATATCGATGCCGAACGCCTCGTCGACTATCCGGATCGGATCGCGTGGCGGAATGAAGGAATCCGAGCCGCCCTGGTAGATCAGCGGGTCGGTCCAGAAGCTCGCCGGCATCTCGGCGCCGCGGGCTTTGCGAACCAGTTCGACGTGGTTCACATAGGCCGAGCCATCGGCCCACTGATAGGCACGCGGCAGCGGCGAATGGGCGTCATGCTCGTGGAAGCGTTCCGACGGCATCGCATTGTTCTCCAGCGATTCCGCTATCGTCGCGAGATGTGGGGCGATGCGCCGCCAGTCGTCTAGCGCCGCCTGCAGCGTGCGCGCCAGGAACGAGGCGTCGGTGAAGTGTGTCAGGTCGCGCGAGACGACGACGAGTTTTCCGTCGCGCGTCCCGTCCTTCAATGTGGCAAGCTTCATGCGGTTTCCTCTCCCTGTGCGGCTTTGGCGCCGCTTAATTCCACAACAAGGCCGTCGCGGGCGATCGTCAAGTCGCCGGCCCATGTTTTCCTGACAGCGGCGATCCAGTCGGCCTCGCCGATCTCGGCATCGTCGGCCGGAATGAGGTGATTGAGCACCAGGCTCGTCACGCCGGCATCGCGGGCGATATGCCCGGCTTCTTCGGCAAAGCTGTGGCTGGCGAGCAGATGGTCTCTCAGCCGCCCGCCATTGCCGGTCTTAGCCACAAGCCGCTCGATGCCGTCTTCCAGCATGGCTTCGTGGACCAGGACGTCGGCGTCCCGGGCAAAATCGGCGAGCGGTGGAAAAAAGGCCGTATCCGCGGAGAACACAACGCTTTTCCCGTCATGCTCGAAGCGCAGGGCAAAACAGTCGGTCACCGGAGGATGCTCGACGCGCAGCGCCGAGACCTTCAAGCCACCCTGCTCGACCACATGGCCTTCGCCGAACTCGACCATCGAAACCAGTTCGCGGATATCCGGCCGGCCCTCATCGACGATGCGTATCTCGATGTCGAACTCCATCGACTGACAAAAGCGCCGCCAGTAGTGGCCCGTGCCGGGCGGACCGAACACTTCGATGGGTGTCGCCAGCCCCGCCGTCCAGGCGGTGTGGATCAGCGGTCCCAGTTCCAACACATGGTCGGAATGCAGATGCGTGATGAAGACCAGGTCGAGCGCCTTCAGGCTGATGCCGGCATCGACCAGACCGCGCGTCACGCCGAGACCGCAATCGACGACGATGCTGCGGCCGCCGATCTGCAGCAGCGACGAACTCGGCCACGGTCCGCCTGGCCGCAATGCCGGGCCACCCTTCGAGCCCAAAAGCACCAGCCGGTCCGGCATTGTCTCAGCGCTCAAGACCAGTCGCCCTCCGGCGTGCCGTTGAAGTGCTTCTTCAGGTCCGCCCAGCAGTCGATGTAATTGTCCTGCCGGGTTTCCAGTTCGGCGCCGTAGCGGGTCAGCATCTGCGGAAAACGGGTCTCGAACATAAAGGCCATGGTGTTGTCGAGCTTGACCGGTTTCAGGTCTGCGCGCGAGGCCTTTTCGAAGCCAGGCGCATCCGGTCCATGGGCCAGCATCAGATTGTGCAGGCTGATGCCGCCGGGTACAAAACCCTCTTCCTTGGCATCGTACTGGCCGTGGATCAGCCCCATGAACTCGCTCATGATGTTGCGGTGGTACCAGGGCGGCCGGAACGTATCTTCGGCCACCAGCCAGCGCGGCGGGAAGATGACGAAGTCGATGTTGGCGGTGCCCTCCTCGCCGCTCGGCGCGGTCAGCACGGTGAAGATCGACGGGTCTGGATGGTCGAACAACAGCGCGCCGACCGGCGAAAAGGTTGCCAGATCATATTTGTAGGGCGCGTAGTTGCCGTGCCAGGCGACGACATCCAGGGGCGAGTGACCGATCTCGGTGACATGGAAATTGCCGCACCATTTGACGATCAGCCGGCACGGCGTTTCCTTGTCCTCGAACCATGCGCAAGGTGTCTTGAAATCGCGCGGATTGGCCAGGCAGTTGGCGCCGATCGGACCACGATCGGGCAGCGTCAGCTTGGCGCCGTAATTCTCGCAGACATAGCCGCGCACTTCGGCATCGACCAGCTCGACCTTGAAGACCAGCCCACGCGGCAGCACTGCGAGCTCGCCGGGCCGCAGCTCGATGACGCCCATCTCGGTGATGAAGCGCAAGGCACCGACTTGCGGCACGACCAGCAACTCCCCGTCGGCATTGAAGAAATGATCGTCCGCCATCGAGCGGTTGGCGACGTAGACATGCGCTGCCATGCCGGTCTGTCCCAGCACATCGCCTGATGTGGTGATGCTGCGCATGCCGGCGATGAAATCGGTGGGCTCTTTCGGCATCGGCACCGGATTCCAGCGGTACTGGCCGAGCGCCAGTTCGTGATCGCCGACATTGGGCGCGCTCTTCCACAAGGGATAGCTCGCCCGTTTGAAGCGGCCAGTGTGCTTGACGCTCGGCCGAATGCGATAGAGCCAGGAGCGCTCATTGGTGCCGCGCGGCGCGGTGAAGGGCGAGCCGGAAAGCTGCTCGGCATAGAGCCCATAGGCCGGCCGCTGCGGCGAATTCCGCCCCTGCGGGAGCGAACTCGGCAAGGTCTCGGTTTCAAAGTCGTTGCCGAACCCCGGCATGTAGGAAAAGGCCATTGCTTCCTCCCGGAATAGATCTCAATTGACCAAACTGGTTTCATTTGTAACCATCGAAAATGTAACCATCAATGGCGGCTTTGAAAAAATGGCGATCAAGAGCGAAGCGTCCGACGCGCCTGAAATTCTCAATCTGGAAAATTTCCTGCCCTACCGGCTCTACCGGCTTGCCGACGCCGTCAGCCGCGAATTTTCGCGAATATACAAGGACAGTCACGGCCTGACGCGGCCGGAATGGCGTACCCTTTCCGGGCTTGGGCAGCATGGAACGATGACCGCGACTGAACTCGGCAACCAATCGGCCATGCACAAGACCAAGGTATCGCGCGCCGTGGCTGAACTCGAACGACGACGCTGGCTCACCCGAACCGCTGACGAGAATGATCGTCGCGTCGAACATCTGGCGCTGACCAAGGCCGGCCTTGCCGCCTATCGCGAAATGGTGCCGCTGGCGAAGGCGTTCGAGAGGGATTTGCTGGACAAGCTTAGCGCGAGCGAGCGTGCGGCGATCTCGAACGGATTGGCCGCGCTGGAGGCCGCCTTGGCATCGACCCACGCCTAGTTACGGAATGACATCGAACAGGCGCAAGGAACAGCCCTTGCTGGCCCGGTTGGATGGCGAGGGCGGCATCTACTCGCCCCCGCCACTTGGAACAACATTGATCGACGCCGCGGATTCAGTCGGCGCCGATGACTTGGCTTTCGCCGGCAAGCATCCGTTCGTTGGGATCGATCGGTCCAAGGTTCTTCACGATCCGGAAGCGACCGCTCTGTGCCTGCGCAATGTACATGTTCATGCGAACATGGTGCTGGCCGGGGACCATTTCGGCCGGGCCACCCGGCCCCTCGCTGATCCGAGCATGGTCGAGCGCCCGGATAACCGCGTCGCGCTCGACCGAGCCGGCTTCGGCCACCGCCGCTTCCCACATTTTGATCGCCCGGTAGTGGCCGGTGCAGCCGCTGCCCGCGGTCAACATCGCGCTGCCGGGGAATCGGTCCTGGTAGCGCCGCAAGAGCGCCCGGCCAAACGGATCCTCGAGTTCCTGATAGTAGTCGAGGCAACTGTAGAGGCCTTCGATCTGCTCGGACGGCACGAGATTGAAGAAGTTCTCGTCGAAGTAGGTGCAGATGAACTTGCCGCCTCGCTTGCCGAAACCAGCCCTGTGCAGCTCGTCGAGAAACGGCGTCAAGCCCGGCGGAACCAGGGTGTTGAAGACCACTTCAGCGCCGCTCGCCATGATCTGCTGCACCGTCTGCCGGAAATCGACGGTATCGAGCGGAAAATACTCCTCACCGACGATCTCGCCGCCATTGGCGCGAACCACCCGGCTCGCGGCCTTGTTCAACAGATGGGGCCAGATGTAGTCGGCCGAAGGCAGATAGAACTTCTTCGCCCCGGTGCTCTTCATGAACCATGGGATCAGCGGCTCGACCTGCTGCGCGGGCACCGGGCCCGTGCAGAAGATCAGGGGATCGCTTTCCTGCCCCTCGTATTGCTCGGTGTAGATGTAGAGCGTCCTGCCGCGTGTGACCGCCTCGCTCTTGATGGCTTGGCGGGTCGAACTGTAGATGCCTCCGACGACCAGATCGACTTTGTCGACATCTATCAGTTTCGCGGTCCTTGCCTTGGCAACGCTGTCGGTGGTCTCACCGTCCTCAATGATGACTTTCACCGGCCGGCCCAGCAAGCCGCCCTTGGCGTTGATGTCATCGACGAGCATGGTCGTGAGGTTTGCGTTGGCGATGCCCATGAAGGACAACGGGCCGGTGAGTTCGGCGATAAGGCCGATCTTGATGGGTTTCTGGTCCATCTCATGTCTCCGATCTTTGGGGTTCGTGGGTGCGCCGCCGGTAGCAGGCGGCGCGAAAGGCACGTCAGGCCTCATAGTGGCCGAGCAGCATCGCCGCTTGCGGCTTGCCCACGTGGCCAGCCTCCTGCAGGATCGCCGGCACTTCGGGATCCGATACGAAGTTCTTCCAACCCTCGGCATCCCAGTCGAAGATCGCCCAGACGCGGTCGGACTCGCTGGGGTCGCGGAACACGGTCGCGCCGTTCGAACCGTGCAGTCGGCGCTTGTCGGCGCCCTTGGTCGAAAAGATACGGATGAAGCGGTCGACGTCCGCCACCTTGGTCGTTGCGAGAAGCATCTGATTTCCTCCTGTCGGTCGCGGCCACCATTGGTCCGTCGACAGGATCACGATGCGCGCCTCGGAGCAGGTGCACATGGGGAGGATTCCCTATGCCGATGACTACGTCTCGCCCGGCCGGACAAGGCCGTGCTCGACCGCATAGAGTACCGCGGCGGCGCGAGTGGTCACACCGATCTTGGCATAGACGTTCTGGATATGGTGGTCCGCGGTCTTGGGCGAGATATCCAGCTCGCGCCCCGCTTCCTTGGCGGTGAGGCCGGCGGCGATCAGGCGCAGCACCTCGATCTCACGTGGCGTCATTCCGGCCAGCGGCCGGTGCGCCGCCCGGCGTGACCGCTGCCCGGCGAAGGACAGCACGGCCTCGGCGGCGTCGGGGCAGATACTGCCCTCACGAACGGCAGCGCGCAACTGCGTCGCTGCAGCGTCGCTGGACAGCGCCCTGCGGTGAGGACGTTCCTCCCGCGACGTTTGGAACGCTTCGGCAGCGGCCAGGATCCTCGCCGCCGGGGACAGGTCGGAACCGCCGACCTTGCGGTGATAGCCAGAGCCGTCCAGGCGTTCGTGATGGCGCAGGACGAGTGAGGCCATTGCCTCGCCCTCGCGGCCGAACGAGGCCAGCGCACGCTCGCCGTAATAGGCGTGCAGTTGGGCTGCGTCGCGCTCGCGGACCGACAGCGGACCATTGCGCATCCAGGTCGCCACCGGCACGACAAGTTCGCCAATGTCGTGGATGCAGCCCGCCCAGCGCAGCGCACGGACGTCGGCGGCGGGCAGCCCCATCTGTCTCCCCGCTCCCTCAGCCAGTTCCGCCACCATCCGCGAATGGCCTTGTGTGAACGGCATGCGCATGTCGATCATGTCGGCGATGGCGAGAAATGCCTCGTCGCAGTCCGCCTCATCGAGCGACACCGGCGGATCGGGCTCCAGCGCCAAAATCGTCTCGCGGTCGACCGTCACGCCGATGCCCTCCATCAGCACCGCCGCGTTTGCCGAGACAAGCCGGGCCAGATCAGCCGCGTAAGGGCCGTCGCCGCGGCTGGCGACAGTTTCGGCCATTTCCACGATCCCGACGGCATCGCTAAGCGCAATGACATCCTGCGCCAGAGTGATCAATTGGACGGCCGGCAGCACCTCCTCGCCGCTCAGTCCACGTGGCAGACCCTTGCCGTCCCAGCGTTCGTAGATTTGTCCAAGATTGCGGCCCATCTCCCCGGACAAGCCAAGCCGCTCACCGATGCGCTGCGCGACCTCGCAATGCGCGATCAGCACCGGGCGGGCCACCGCCAACGCCTGCGACATGGCGGCCTCGATCGCCCTGGCCTGCGCGTCAGGCTGGAGATCGTAGTAGAACCGCTTGAAGGCCTGTACGAAGACCCTGCCCAGTTCCGCACGATTGCCCATGTCGAGACCGACAAGGTCCTGGCGGAGCGCGATTTCGTCGCCGAAGGTTGCCGACAGAAGATCGGTATCCGCGTTGCAGCCAACATAGCGAAGCATCGACTGGTGGTAGGCATCGCGCCGAACCTGCTCGGAAACGCCCGCACGATCTGCGATCCGCATCGCAAGCACGCAGGATTTCAGCGCGAAGTCGCGAGAATGGCCGGTTGCGAGGTCCGAAGCATAGGCGAGGACCATCATGAAGTCCGCCCGGCGGATCGAGACTTTTGTCATCGCCCACCTCCCAATGAGCATGCTAGTCCCGCGGGCCGTCAATACCTAGCGGAAAATCCCACGCACGCCGTCAGCCGGCTGGCTGGTTTCAGATCCCCGGCGCCAACGCCTACCAGTCCATCACCACCTTGCCCGAACTGCCGCTGCGCATGGCATCGAAGCCGGCCTGAAAGTCATCGATGCCGATGCGGTGCGTGATCAAGCCGGAGACATCCAGCGGACCCTGCACAAGCGCGATCATCTTGTACCAGGTCTCGAACATCTCGCGGCCATAGATGCCCTTGAGGTGCAGCATCTTGAAGATGACCTTGTTCCAGTCGATCTCGAAGCCGGTGGGCGCGATGCCCAGGATGGCAATCTTGCCGCCATTGTTCATGGTATCGATCATGTCGCGGAAGGCGGGGGCGGCGCCCGACATTTCGAGGCCGACATCAAAGCCTTCGGTCATGCCGAGCGCCGGCATGACGTCGCGCAGTTTTTCCTTCGAGGCGTCGACGACATGCTGGACGCCGAGCTTTTTCGCCAGCGCCAGCCGCACAGGGTTGATGTCGGTGATCACCACCTTTCGTGCGCCGACGCATTGCGCGACGAGCGCGCCCATGATGCCGATCGGTCCGGCCCCGGTGACCAGTACGTCCTCGCCGACCAAGTCAAAGGACAATGCCGTGTGGACGGCGTTGCCCAGGGGATCGAAGATCGCGGCGATCTCGTCGGGCACGTCGTCGGGGATCGGCACGACATTGTGCTGCGGAATCGCCAGATATTCGCCAAAGGCGCCCGGACGGTTGACGCCGACGCCGAGCGTGTTGCGGCAGAGATGCCCTCGCCCGGCACGGCAGTTGCGGCAATGGCCGCAGACGATATGACCCTCGCCCGACACGCGCTGGCCGACCTTGTATTCGGTGACAGCGGCGCCGAAATCGGCGACGGTGCCGACAAATTCATGGCCGGTGACCATCGGCACCGGCACCGTCTTCTGCGCCCACTGATCCCAATTGTAGATATGGACGTCGGTGCCGCAGATTGCCGTCTTGCGGATCTTGATCAGCACGTCGTTAGGGCCGATTTCCGGCACCGGCACCTCTTCCATCCAGATGCCCGGCTCGGCCTTGGCCTTCACCAGCGCCTTCATCATGTTCGACATGCTTTTGTCCCTTGAATCTCTTGATCCGGAATGGCTTTCGATTGCGGCCTTTCAGGAAATCACGCCCAATTCCTTGCCGACCGCTTCGAATGCCTCAACCGCACGGTCGATGTCCGCGGCGGAATGCGCCGCCGACATCTGGGTGCGGATGCGCGCCTGGCCCTTCGGCACCACCGGGAAGGAAAAACCGATGACGTAGATGCCACGCTTCAGCATGCGAGCCGCCATCTCCTGCGCCAGCGTCGCATCGCCCAGCATCACTGGAATGATCGGATGGTCGGCGCCGGCCAGCGTGAAACCGAGCTTGCCCATCTGCGACCGGAACCGCGTCGCATTGGCATAGAGGTGCTCGCGCAAGGCATCGCCATTGCGGATCAGGTCGAACACCTTGATCGAAGCGCCGGCGATCGCCGGCATCAGCGTGTTGGAAAAAAGATAGGGCCGCGAGCGCTGGCGCAGCCAATCGACCACCTGCCTCTTGCCAGAGGTGTAGCCGCCGGATGCACCGCCGAGCGCCTTGCCGAGCGTCCCGGTGATGATGTCGACCCTGCCCTCGACGCCACAATGCTCGGGCGAGCCGCGGCCGTTCTGGCCGACGAAGCCGACCGCATGGCTGTCGTCAACCATCACCATGGCGTCGTATTTTTCGGCAAGGTCGCAGACACCCCTGAGATTGGCGATGATGCCATCCATCGAGAACACACCGTCGGTGGCGATCAGCCGGAAGCGGCAGTCCCTGGCTTCCTTCAGGCGCACCTCCAGATCGGCCATGTCGTTGTTGGCGTAGCGGAAGCGTTTGGCCTTCGACAGCCGCACGCCGTCGATGATCGAAGCGTGGTTCAGCGCATCGGAAATGACCGCGTCCTCTTCACCGAGCAACGTCTCGAACAGGCCGCCATTGGCATCGAAGCAGGAGCCATAGAGGATGGTGTCTTCCAGGCCGAGGAAGGATGAAATCGTCGCCTCGAGCTGCTTGTGCTCCTCCTGCGTGCCGCAGATGAAGCGCACCGACGCCATGCCATAGCCATAGCGGTCGAGCGCCTGCTTGGCCGCATCGCGCAGGTCGTCGCTATCGGCAAGGCCGAGATAGTTATTGGCGCAGAAGTTGAGCACTTTCTGCCCGCCGACCTCGATCTCAGCCGACTGGGTCGAGGAGATCACGCGCTCGGATTTGTAGAGGCCGGCCGATTTGAGCCCCGCGAGCTCGTTGTCGATGTGGGAAAGGAATGCTGCGGTCATGGTTGGGCCTCGTTCGATGTGGGCCGACTGTCGTCTCGTCCGAGCTAAAAATCCATCGCAAAAACGACCGGATCGGTGGCAAGCGACCCGATGTGGCCCCGATGATCACTAAAGCGACACTACAACAAATGGTGCTGGCTGGTGACCGCTCGAATGCCGGCATGACGCTAAACGGGCCGATAACCATTTCGCGATCTTTCCACGTCCCAACCTTGCCGGACGGCTGTGGATTTCCAGACCTGTTAATGTTTGCAGGCCAGTCTTCGCAGCAGGAATCCGTTGGCGAAGAGGACCGCCCCCGAAAATGTCGCAGCAGCCGGCGCAGACCGTTTCAGGCAAACTCATACTGCTGATCAAAGCTGGCTACTGGCTGGCCCTGCTGATCATTGCCGCCATGGTGATAGCCTCCTTCATCCTGCTGCAGCAGATGATGGCCACCCAACAGCACAACAACACCTTGCTCGACATCGTCAGCACGCAAAAGACGCTTTCGCAGCGCATCGTCTTCCTAGCCGGCGCAACCGGTGCTGCTTCGCGTGACAAACAGCCGGCGCTGGTCAGCGCGCTCAAGCAGGCCACGGGGGAGTTCGAGACCAACTACGATCTGCTGCTAAAGCAGACGGGAGCCGACCCCCAATCGCCGGCCAAGCTCGATCCGAGGTCGATCGACAGCGTCCTTTTCGCCAAGCCCTTCCACCTCGACTATTTCTCGGTCGGGCTGATCGCCAATGGCGACCGCCTGATCTCGGCCTATGAATCTCAATTCAGCGGCAATGGCGGCTACAAGGGCGGCGGCGAGCGCGTCAATCTCGATGCCTCCGTCGCCAATGCGAACTTGTCGGGCTACGCCGCGCTTGGCCAGCGCATCAGCGCCGATGCAGACGAGCGTTCCGAGAGGCTGCTCGCTCTCCACCGCACGCTGTTCTACGCCACCCTGGGCGTCATCATACTGGTGGCACTCTTCATCTTCAGGCCGATGTCGAACGCCATCCTGCGCAAGACGCATGAGCTGATCGACGCGCGCAATTCGATGGCCTTCATCGCGGTGCATGACGGCCTCACCGGCCTGCACAACCGCACGTTCCTGACCGATCATTTCGACACGCTGATCAAGGGGTCACACCGCCGCCGGGAGCGCCTGGCTGTGATCCAGCTCGACCTCGACCGGTTCAAGCAGATCAACGATACGCTAGGCCATGCCGCAGGCGACTATGTGCTGGTCGTCACCGCGCAGCGCATGCGCGATTCCTGCCGAGCGTCGGACTTGTGCGCGCGCCTGGGCGGCGACGAGTTCGTCATGATCCTCGGCGGCGCCGGCGGCACCGAAGACATCAACATGCTGGCCCGGCGCATCCTGGCGCATATCAACGAGCCGATCGTCTTCCAGGGCACGACCGTTCTCCCGGGCGCCAGCGCCGGCATCGCCGTCTACCCGATCGACGCCGACAATGCTCAGGATCTGCTGGTTCATGCCGATCTGGCGCTCTATTCCGCCAAGAAGCTGGGCGGCGGCAACTTCTCCTTCTTCTCCGAAGAGTTGCGCCGCGAGCTCGACTATCGCAAGCAGCTCGAGCACGACATCAAGGTCGCCATCGCGGAGCGGGCATTCCAGGTCTATTTCCAGCCCCAGGTTTCGCTGACCAACGGCACGATCAGCGGCATCGAAGCGCTGGTGCGCTGGAACCATGCCGAGCGCGGCATGATCCCACCGGGCGAATTTATCCCGGTCGCCGAAAAATGCGGCTTCATGCCCGAGATCGGCCGCATCGTCATCGCCAAGGCGATCAACGAAGCCGCCGAATGGAACCGCGCCGGCATTGCCTTCGGCCGGCTTGCGGTCAATGTTTCCGGCACCGAACTGCGCGAGCACGATTTCGATGAGTTTCTTTTCGAGACGCTGGAAAAGGCCGGGCTGCCGCCACAGAAACTGTCGCTGGAAATCGTCGAATCCGTTATCCTCGACGACGAGAAGACGGGTATCGCCGCCAAGCTGCGCCACATCAGGGCGGCCGGCGTCCACCTGGAACTCGATGATTTCGGTACCGGTTATGCCTCGCTAAGCCATGTCAATCCGAACGAGATCGACCGGCTGAAGATCGATCGACGCTTCGTCCAGAACATTCATGAGAATGGCGACAACTCGAAGATCGTGCGCGCCATCACCGAGCTTGCCCGTGGCCTCGGCATCTCCATCGTCGCCGAAGGCGCCGAAACCGAAGCCGAACTCGAATCGCTGATGGCGATCGGCTGCGACCAGGTGCAGGGCTACTCCATCGCCTTCCCGATGCCGCACGACAAGGCACTGGAATGGCTGACTGCCCGCATGCCGAAGAAGGCCAGGCTGACGGTGCTGCAGGGAAGCCTGGCATAGGCGTCGCCCAAAGCGTATCGCGCTTGAGCGGAACCGAGCGACGCGCTTTATTATCCCGAACCGCTACGCACTTTTGGGCGAGATGTTCCAGGACGGCTTCGACGCAAGACGAAGCTGACCAATTTGATCACCGCGCCAAAGCTACGCCATTACACTTTTGGAACAATCCGGGGCTACGACGACTGAGCCGATGAGCCGGGCCCGCGCTCCTATCCCCCGACATTCGCCCGCAACGCCGCCAGAACCTGCGCGAACTCCGCCAGCCGCTCGTCGGACAGTCCGACCCGTAGCCGCTTGTCAAAGGACAACGCAGCCTTGCGCAAGGTCTCGAACATCGCTTCTCCCGCCGCGGTCAGTTCGACCAGATGAACCCGGCGGTTCACGGGATCGCGGCGGCGTATCAGCAGGCCCTGCGCCTCCATCGCATTGAGATGGTGGGTCAGCGTCGCCCCCTGGATGCCGATCATGCCGGCAAGCTCGCGCTGATTGGCAAGCTTGCTCGATTTGACCGACAGCAGAGTGAGCCAGACCGGCAACGTACCGCCCGCTTCGACAAGAGCAGCATCGAAGGCCTGGGCGACAAGTTTGGCGGTGCGGCCGAGATTCATGCCGACTGGCGGGCGGTCAAAGGGCGTCATCGTCGGACACTAGGCGGTGTTCTCCGTAGAGGGAACTGGGTGACAGTCTTATACATTGACATCTAATCATTTGATATCTAATTATATGCGAACGACGGGCAAAAAAGAGGAAATGCGGTCATGCAATATGTCTACATCGTCGTCCTCGGTCTTCATGTCATGGCCGGCGTGTTCTGGGCCGGCACCACCATCGCGGTCGGCCGCGATCCGGAGATCCGGGCGGAACGGTTCTTCCGGCCCCAAATGGGCGCGGCCGGCCTGGTTTTCCTCACCGGCATACTGCTTTGGTATTTCTTCCATCAAGGCCTTTTCGGCCCGATGGAGAAGGTGCTGGCGCTGGGCATCGCCACGGCTCTAATTGCCGCCGGCGTACAGGGCGCGCTGGTCGGTTCTGCCGCCAGGCAGCTTGCCGGCACCGACGCGGCGACAGAAGCCGGGTTGCGCGCGAAAATGACAAGAGGCGAGCGCATCGCCGGCGGTCTGCTGGTCATCACCGTGCTGTGCATGGCCGTCGCGCGGATGGTCTGAGGCGCAGCACAATTTCACGGAATCGCATGTTGTCTGGCGACGAGCCAATGACGTGCGGGCGCGCGGTCGGACCGAAGTACACGGGCTCTCGTACGCAGGTCCGACCGCGCGCCACCGATTCTCGCGATAACGAATTTCAAATCCGCAAGCCGAACCTGATGCCGTCATAGATGGCGGCATGGATGTTGCGCGAGGCGACCGCGTCGCCGATCCGAAACAGCACGAAGTGCGCTTCTGGATTGCGCTCGGGAAAAATGTCGCCACCACTCACCAGCCGCTCATAGTCGATCGCGCCGCCGTTCTTCGACAGCGGCTTCAGCGAGAGATAGAGATCGTCGAGCGGCAGTGTGCCGTGCTCGACCACCACCTGGTCGACCCTGCGCTCGCCGCGCCAGCCATCGGCGAAATCCGAGGCCAGTTCGGCGACCAACAGGTTGCCCTCGCGCCTCACCGAGCGCAGCCGGGTGTTGATAGTGATGGTGACCCCCTTTTCCTGGAATGCGCGCATGTATGGCACATGGTTCATGCCACCCATTTCCGGCGCAAAGAACCGCTCCGGCGAAACAAGCTCAAGTTTCGAGCCGGCATTGGCGATCAGTTCGGCAGCGCCCATGCCCTGATGGCCGCCATTGTCGTCATAGAGCAGCACATTTTCGGCCGCCTTGACGCTGCCGGCCATGATGTCCCAACTCGAGGTGACCAGATTGTCACCAGCCGTCAGCGGCGGGTTCTGCGGCAGCCCGCCGGTGGCAACCACCACAATGTCGGGCGACAGTGCCAGAACGTCGTCTTTCTCGGCCCAGGTGTCGTAACGGATCTCGACCCCGAGCCGGTCGAGTTCGGCCAATCGCCAGTCGATGATGCCGATCAATTCCTTACGCCGCGGGTTCTGCGTCGCCAGCCGAACCTGGCCGCCGGCCTGTGACGATGCTTCCAGGATCGTGACTTGATGGCCTCTCTCTGCCGCGACTCGCGCCAGTTCCAACCCGCCGGCGCCGGCGCCGACGACGACGACTTTATGCTTCGGTCCTTCAGTCTTGACGATGATGTGCGGGATGTCGGCCTCGCGGCCGGTCGCCGCATTGTGGACGCACAGCGCTTCACCGCCTTCGTAGATGCGATCGAGACAATAGGTGGCGCCGACACAAGGGCGGATTTCGTGCTCCCTGCCCTCCATCACTTTTTTGATGATGTGCGGATCGGCGATGTGGGCGCGGGTCATGCCGACCATATCGAGTTTGCCGGTGGCGATGGCGTGCCGCGCGGTGGCGACATCGGAAATGCGCGCCGCATGGAAGGTCGGGAATTTTGTCGCCGCCCTCACCTCGCCGGCGAAATCGAGATGCGGCGACGAGCGCATGCCAGTCACCGGGATAACCTTGGTGAGTGCCGCATCGCTCTCGATCGAGCCGCGGATGATGTTGAGGAAATCGACCTTGCCGGAGCCGGCCAGCCGTTTTGCAATCTCTATGCCTTCCGCCTTCGATAGGCCTTTTTCGAAATCTTCATCGGCGACCATGCGGATGCCGACGACGAATTTATCGCCGACCGCCGCACGGACGGCATCGAGCACCATGTTGGTGAACCGTAGGCGGTTGTCCAACGAGCCGCCGAATTCGTCGTCGCGGTGGTTGGTGGCCGGCGACCAGAAGCCGTCCATCAGATGGCCGTAGGCCTCGAACTCGATGCCGTCGAGGCCCGCGGCGTGGCAGCGCTGGGCCGCTGACGCATAGTCGGCGACGATGCGCTCGATGTCCCAGTCCTCGATGGTCTTCGGGAAAGCGCGATGCGCCGGTTCGCGCACGGGCGAAGCCGAGAGCACCGGCAGCCAATCAGCCTTGTTCCAGCCGGTGCGGCGGCCGAGATGGGTGATCTGGATCATCACCTTGCAGTCGTGCTCGTGACAGGCGTCGGCGAGTTCGGCCAGCCACGGCACGATCCTGTCCTCATAGACATGCAGATTGCCGAAGGCGGCCGGACTGTCGCGCGAAACGATCGCCGAGCCGGCGGTCATGGTCAGCGCCATGCCGCCCTTGGCCTTTTCGGCATGGTAGAGCCGGTAGCGCTCTTTCGGCATGCCATCCTCGGAATAGGCCGGCTCATGGCTGGTCGACATGACCCGGTTCTTCAGCGTCAGATGTTTGAGCTGATAGGGCTGGAGAAGCGGATCGCTGCTGGTCATCGTCTTCCTGCGGTTTCAAATTGTGCTAATGAGCGGCAAATTTCGTTTTCAAGCATGTCGTCCCCACATTTCCCGGCATGCGATAAGGATCCCGCTCATGATCGACACCAAAACCCTCACCCAGCTCGGCGCCCACGTCGAGACGCCACAGAGCCCCGAAGCAGCGATCCTGGAGACCGTGCCGTTTGCGCGCGGCGACGGGCCGCCGGCGATCGTGCGCTTCACCTGCCCGGAATTCACCTCGCTGTGCCCGGTCACCGGCCAGCCGGATTTCGCCCATATCGTCATCGACTATGCGCCCGATGCGCTGCTGGTGGAATCCAAGTCGCTCAAACTGTTCATGACCTCGTTTCGCAACCATGGCGCCTTCCATGAAGACTGCACCGTAGTGATCGGCCGCCGTATTGTGGCGGCAACCAAGCCCTTGTGGCTGCGCATAGGCGGCCACTGGTATCCGCGCGGCGGCATTCCGATCGACGTGTTCTGGCAGACCGGCGCGCCGCCCGAAGGCGCCTGGCTGCCTGACACCGGCGTCGCGCCCTATCGCGGGCGCGGCTAGCTCGCTCATCATTCGCACTGATATTGGCTGAGTGCCCATTCACCGGTCACCGACAACAGATCCGTGATCTTCCAGTCGCCGTCGACCTTCTTGAACTTCCACTCCAGCCGGTGCGGGTTTCCAGCGATGACGAAGGCGACAATGACCTTGGCCTGGTCGCCGCTGATCGCCTCGAGCGTCTTCAGGCTCTTGGCGATCTCGGCCTTGTCGTAATCAGCGTTGTCGAGCGCCATGTTGGGGTCGAGGCATTCGCCCTGCCCGGATTTGCGCAAGGCGTCGCTCTTGTCGAGCACCGTTTTTGCCGGATCGATGAAATGGCTGCGCTGCGCCGGATCGATCTCCAGCCCAGCCTGATCGTAAAACGGCAGCACCACGGCGGTCGGGGATCCCGGCTGGACGGGTGCTGCCGGCGCTGCCTCGGCTGGCGACCATCCGACCGGGGGTGTTGCCGGTTCCACGGCCCCGCCGGGCGCATTTGCCGGCGGCGCCCCGCTGTCGCCCGGCGCGGTGTCAGCCGGGGTGTTTGCCGGCGGCGCACCCAACAAACCTTGGGCGGCGGCACCGCTCAGACTCACCGCCAGCAGGCACATGGTCGAGAGTGCCAGGAACGGGCGATGGGCCATCGCATCACTCCGCTGTCTGGCCGGCCATGCATTCCAGCGCGCTGAGCTTCCAGTCGTTGGTCCTCGAGGCAATGTCCGATATCTTCCATTTGCCTTCGATCTTCTTGAGCGACCACACCATTTCGCGTTTGGAATCGTCGCCTTCGGAGAAAAGGCTGAAGGACGCTGTAACCTCTGCATTGTCGCCATCCAGCTTCTCAGACAGTTTCAGCGTTTTCGAGATGGTCTTCTGATCGAAATCCTGGGCGTCCAGGCCAGGATCGAAATCGATGCACGCGACCTCGTCCGGGTTCTTTTTCGTTGCCTGGTCGTTCAGGTCGAACAGTTTCGTCACCGGCTCGGTGAACCGATCCCGGTATTGTTCGTCGGCCTCGAACTTGACCGCCGGAACATAGAAGAACTTCACGGCGTTGGACGCCGGTCCGGCGACGGCGGCCGCCGGCAAGGCTATCGAAAGGGCGGCAACGAGCACTGTCAGTCTCATGCAGAATCTCCGGCTTTTGATGGCTTGAGCCTATCAATACCACGCATCCTGCATATCGGCTTTTTTTCGGCTCATGAAGCCCCGCAACGCTTGTTTCAACCATCCAGCCAGACGTTCTGCAGGTCCATCTCGAAGGTCTGGTGGACGCCGTAGTTCTTCACCTTCTTGTTCATGTGGCTGTAGAGCTTCTGCCAGAACGGCTGAACGATGACGCCCGGATCCTGCAGGATCTGTTCGACGTCCTTCATCACTTCGCGGCGCTTCGCCACGTCGATGAGCGAGAGAGCCTGCTTGAGCTTGGCGTCGAAATCGGGATTCGAATATGCCGTTTCATTCCAGGCCTCGCCGGTGCGATATCCCAGCGCCAGCACCTGGACGCCGAGCGGGCGCATGTACCAGATCGTCATCGAGTAGGGATATTTCGTCCAGTCGTTCCAGAAGGTCGAACCCGGCAGCACCGTGCGCTTGACCTTGATCCCGGCATCGCGCAGCTGGCCGGCGATCGCGTCGCCCGTATTCTTCTGCCAATCGTCCTCGACGGTGATCAGTTCATGCTCGAAGTCGGCCTGCCCGGCTTCCGCCATCAGCTTCTTGGCGCCGGCGGCGTCACGTGTCTTCTTGGGCAGCGGGTAATATTCCGGGTGGATCGGGGCGACGTGATGGTTTTCGCCGGGGGTGCCTCGTCCGGCATAGCCAAGTTCGAGAACCGCATTGTTGTCGACGGCCATTTGCAGGGCATTGCGCACCCGCTGGTCGTCATAGGGCTTGTGGGTGATGTTGGTGCGGGCAACGAGCGTCGTCGCCGTCGCGACCTCCGATTTCACCAGGCCCATCTTGTCGAGTATGTCGATGAAGTCCGCGGGCGTCTCGAAATTGAGGTCGATCTCGCCGGAGTCGAAAGCATTGACCGAAGCGTTGAAGTCGGTGCCGTAGTCGATGAATTCGACACTGTCGAGCGGCGCTTCCCCACCCCACCATTTGCCGTTCTCGCGGCGCTTGACCACCGCCTTCTGGCCGACATCGTATGAGACCAGTTCGAACGGCCCCGTGCCGATCGGCTTCTTGATCGGATCGGCGCCGTCGGCATCGAAGTTGCGATGAACAACCAGCGCGGGATAGTCGGTGAAGTTCGGGATCAGCGAAATGTCGGGTTCGGCGAGTTTCAGCTTGACCGTGTTGTCGTCGACCTTGGTGATCGCGCCATCCCTGGCCTTGCCGGTCTTTGCGTCGATCAGCGCGCCGACGCGGGCGGCCATCGAATTGCCGGCGACGCCTTTCTCGCACCAGCGAGTCAGATTGTAGGCGACGTCATCGGCGTTGAAAGCATCGCCGTTGTTCCAGGTGATGCCCTTGCGCACGTGCAGCACGTATTCTGTGGCATCGTCGTTGATGTCCCAGCTTTCGAGCAGAACCGGTTCGAATGTGAATTGCCTGGTGTAGCGGACAAGCGGCTCCAGCCAGCAGCGCGAAATGTTGGCCAGTTCCACCCAGTCGTAAGTGCGCGGATCCTTCTGCCCCTTCACCGACATGGAAACGCGCAGCGTTCCGCCTTTCTTCGCCTCCTGCGCCACCGCCCTGTCGGGCACGGCTAGGCCGATCATGCCATAGGCAAGCGCCGTTGACGCGCCGAAGGCGCTTGCCAGCGCCAGGAATTCGCGCCGATCGACGCGACCCGCGCGTGCTTCGGCGGCCATTGCTTCGATGGCGCTCGGCACCTGATCGCCATTGCTTCTGAATAAGGTCATTGTTTCCTCCCGTCTGATTCCCTTGGTCTTGGTTCGTTGCGTCAGCTGACGCTGTCCGGCAGCTTCTCCTCGCGCCGCGCGATAAAGTCTGTCAGGCCGTCGGCGATGCCTTCGTCGAGCTTCGGCTCCTCATAATCGGCCAGCATGTTGCGTGCCTTTTCGCGGCCGCGCGTGTCGTGGTCCTTCGCCCCTTCGGCCTTCCACTGTTCGAACGAGTTGAAGTCCATGATGGTGGGCATGAAGAAGGCGGACTCGAAATGTTCGAGCGTATGCTGGGTGCCCAGGAAATGGCCCTGCGGCCCCACTTCGCGGATCGCCGCCATCGCTTCCTTGAAATCGTCGAACGGCAGCCCGCCGGCGTATTTGTACCAGCCGACAAGCTGTTCGCAGTCGGTCGCGAATTTCGAATAGCCGCAAGTCAGGCCGGCCTCGAGCCATCCGGCGGAGTGCCAGATGTAATTGGCGCCTGAAAGGATGGCGGCATGCATCAGCATGTTCGCCTCGTAACCGGCCTGCGCATCGTTCAGCTTCGACCCGACATGGAAGCCAGACGTGCGCCACGGCAGCCGGTATTTCCGCGCCAGCGCCCCCATCAGATACATCATTTGGGCCGCCTCCGGCGTGCCGCCCATGGGAGCGCCGGTCTTCATGTCCACCGTCACCATGAACTGTCCGTAGACCTGCGGCGACCCCGGGCGCAGCAGTTGCGTGAACGCGACGCCCGCCAGCGCTTCCGCATTGACCTGCGCCACCGCGCCCACGGCGGAGGCCGAGGTCGAGGCGCCGCACAGTGCGAAGGGCGCGAGGATCAGCGGCTGGTTGCTCCGCGCATAGACCTTCATCGCGTCCAGCATGGTGGCGTCCCACACAAGCGGCGAATTGCAGTTGGTGATTGACACCAGGACCGGGTTGTCGCGGACATAATCCTCGCCGAACACGATGCCCGCCATCGCCATCGTGTCTTCCGCCCGATCCTTGGACGTGACGATGCCCATGAACGGCTTGTCGGAGTGCTTCAGCGCTGAATGGATTATGTGGAGGTGACGCTTCGGCACCGCAATCTCCATCGGCTCGCAGATGATGGAGCTCGATGAATGCAGCGCCGGCGCCATGTAGGCGAGCTTGTGGAAATTGTTGAGGTCGGCGAGCGTGCCGTAGCGCCTGTTGTTGTCGAGGTCGCGCACATAAGGCGCGCCGTACATCGGCACGAAGATGGAGTTGTTGCCGCCCACGCGCACCGAGCGCTGCGGATTTCGCGCATTGAGCGTGAATTCCGACGGGACCTTCGACACGAGCTCCATCAGCAACGCGCGGTCGATGCGGACACGCGTCTCCGAAACGTCTGCCCCGGCCGCCTTCCAGATCGCAATCGCCTCGTCGTCGCGGAACTCGCATCCCACCTCTTCGAGGATCGAGAGCGACTCCTCATGGATCAGTTCCACCGCCTCATCGGGAACCATCTGATAGACGGGGATCTTGCGGACCAGCGTCGGAAACGACATTACCGGCGCTCCGCGCAGCGCCTTGCGCCCCAAGCGTCCGCCACTTCGACGGTTGGCGTGTTCGGTCACTTCAGGGGCCGGTGCGTTCATGGCAACTCCATTCCACTCATTGAGACCAGCCTAACGGGACAAAATGGTGATGTGACGCTGGAAAATCCTGATCGCTTGTATAAGCTGAGCTTATGCGAAGCCTGCGCCACCTCCTGCCCTCCGCGGGCAGCCTGATCGTCTTCGAGGCGGCCGGGCGTCTGTCGAGCTTCACCGCCGCCGGGCGCGAACTCGGCATGACGCAGGCTGCCGTCTCCTATGCGGTGCGCGGACTGGAAGAACAGCTCGGCGCCAAGCTGTTCCAGCGCCGCCATCGTCAGGTCGTCCTCACCGAGGCCGGGGAGCGCTTCCACGCCGATGTCTCGCTCGGCCTCTCGCATATTCGTAAATCGGCGGAGGATCTGCGCCTGCAGGCAACTGGCGGCCATGTGACGCTGGCCGCGTCGACTGCCTTCGGTTCCTTCTGGATGATGCCGCGCCTACAGCAGTTCCGAGACGAACTGCCGGGCATCGACCTTCGCATCCAGACCGCCGACCGCGATCTCGATATCATCGCCGAAGGCATCCCTCTCGGCGTGCGCGGAGGCGAGCCGCGGGACTGGCCCGACTATCATTCGCTGCCGCTGGCCGATGAGGAGATATTTCCCGTTGCCGGCACCAGCTACGCGGCGAAGTTCGGCCTGCCCAAATCGGTGGCGGAACTGGCCACGCACCGTCTCATCCATCTGGAAGAGCCGTACCGCGAGGCGGCCAGTTGGGACGAATGGTTCCTGTCAGCGGGCGCCAGCCTAAGCGACACCGCGCGCGGCCTGCGCATCAACGACTATGGCCTGGTGATCCAGGGCGTGATGGAAGGGCAAGGCATTGCCCTCGGCTGGCGGCATCTTGCCGAGCGGCTGCTGGCATCAGGCCTGCTGGTGCCGGTGACGGATCATGTTCTGAGGACCGGCAAGGCGTTCTATGTCGTCTGGCCGAAGAACCGGGAACTGAGCGACAACGCGCGCAAGGTAAGGGATTGGCTGGCGGCGCAGGCATAGGTGGTTTTCCACTGATCCACGGCCTGAGCAATTCTACCCTCCCCCAACGCCTTCGAATCCGCCTATAGTGGACGGCATGCTCATCCGCCAGCTTTCCGAAACGATGATCAACCAGATCGCCGCCGGCGAAGTCATCGAGCGTCCGGCAAGCGTGGTCAAGGAACTGGTCGAGAATGCGCTCGATGCCGGTGCCGGGAGGGTCGAGATCGTCACGGCCGGCGGCGGGCTGAACCTGGTCCGCGTCACCGACGACGGCTCCGGCATTCCAGAACCGGAGCTGGCGCTGGCGATTGCCCGCCACTGCACCTCCAAGCTCACCGAGGATATCAACGATATCCGATCACTCGGCTTCCGCGGCGAAGCGCTGCCGTCGATCGGCTCGGTGTCGCGGCTGTCGATCCGTTCGCGCACGGCCGCCGGCGACAGTGCCGCCGAGATCGGCATCGAGGGTGGCCGCGTCTTGCCCGTCCGACCGGCGGCGGCCAATCGTGGCACCACGGTGGAGGTGCGCGACCTGTTCTTCGCAACGCCGGCCCGACTGAAATTCATGAAGGGCGAGCGTGCCGAAAGCTCGGCGACCAGCGACGTGGTCAAGCGCATAGCCATCGCCTTCCCCGCCGTGCGCTTCACGCTGGCCGGTTCCGACCGCTCGACGCTGGAACTCCCGGCGACGGACGACAGCGCGGAAGGCAGCCTGCGCCGCATCGCCCAGGTGATGGGTGCCGACTTTCCTGACAATTCGATTGCCCTCAATGCGATGCGCGAAGGCGTGCATCTGACCGGTCACGTGTCGATCCCGTCCTTCACCCGCGCCAACGCGCTGCAACAATATGCCTATGTCAACGGCCGCCCGGTGCGCGACAAGCTGATCGCCGGCGCCATTCGTGGTGCCTTCGCCGACGTCCTGCCGCGCGACCGCCATGCGGTGACGGTGCTGTTCCTGACGCTCGATCCGGCCATCGTCGACGTCAATGTCCATCCGGCGAAGGCCGATGTGCGCTTCCGCGACCCTGGCCTGGTGCGTGGGCTTATCGTCGGAGCAATCCGGCAAGCACTCGCCGATTCCGGCATTCGTGCCGCGACCACGGGCGCTGCCGGTATGATGGCGGCCTTCCGACCCGGTGCCGCATCCTACGGTGGCCCGGCGAACGGCCACCGCAGCTACGACGCGGCCTACCGCGCGTCAGGTACGTCCAGCTTCGATGCGGCCCGTTCGCCGCAGCGGCCGCTCGACATGGGTTTCGAAGGGGCTGGCTTTGAGCATCGCGGTTTGCGCGAAAATGATCAGGCTGCGTTCGATGCCGGTCCGCTTGCCAGCGCCGATGCGCGCGCCGGACAGGGCGAAGCCGCCGAGACATTGCTTGGCGCGGTGCTGGGTGCGGCGCGCGCCCAGGTGCATGAGAACTACATCGTCGCGCAGACCAGGGATTCGCTCGTCATCGTCGACCAGCACGCAGCGCATGAGCGGCTGGTCTACGAGGCGCTGAAAAATGCGCTGCATTCGCGCCCCGTGCCCTCGCAGATGCTGCTTCTGCCTGAAATCATCGACCTGCCGGAAGAGGATGCCGAACGGCTGGCGATGCATTCGGAGACGCTGGCCCGCTTCGGCCTCGGCATCGAGCGCTTCGGCCCGGGCGCCGTCGCAGTGCGCGAGACGCCGTCGATGCTCGGTGAAACCAATGTCCAGCAATTGGTGCGCGATCTTGCCGACGAGATCGCCGACAACGACACGGTCGAGACGCTGAAGGAGCGGCTGGACAAGATCGCGGCGACCATGGCCTGCCACGGCTCGGTCCGCTCCGGCCGCCTGCTCAAGGCCGAGGAGATGAACGCGCTGCTGCGCCAGATGGAAGCGACGCCGGGTTCCGGCACCTGCAACCACGGGCGACCGACCTATATCGAGCTCAAGCTGGCGGATATCGAGAGGCTGTTTGGGCGGCGTTAGTTCAGTTCTGGGAAAGACGATGCAGGAGGAGCGTTTGGTCGGCGAAAGAGCAGACCGTAGGTGCCAGTGTTCACAAGCAATGCCGAGACAACCGTTCGCCGCGCTCGCCCCGAATGCGGCGCCGGCTTCACGCACGGCAATCGCCAGCATCGCAGCAGCCAGCAGGTAGCGCATCGCCGCCAACAGAAGTGGGGGGTAAGTCATTGAGACCGAACTTGATCGCCGTCCAGGTCAGCCCCCACATCAGCGACATCACCGCGAAGAAAGGTGAGGTTGCGAATGACCACGTGGCCGTCAGCGCAGTCCCTGCCTATCGACGAGTATCCGATGGACATCGATCCGCTTGGGCAATTCTATCAGGAACTCGGCATCGCGGTCCAAATGGTGGACTTTGGTCGGTTCGCCTTTGGTGAAGGCGGTCATCGCTTGCATATCGGCCCAATAGGAGATGGTCGTGAACCACGTCTCCTCGCCGCGGTCCTCGCGCAACAATTGGACGCCGAGCGCGGTCTTCTCGAGGGGTGGAATACCCTCGGCGCGAATGTATGACTCATAGGCGTCGGCAACCTCGCGGCGTGTGCGACCGCGCCAAATGCGCGCGATTGTCGGCTTAGTCGGCATGATAAACTCCTTCGCACAGACGGGCACGGGCACTGCGAACCCCAACCTTGAGCGACGATCAGGCGTGGACACGTGCCAAAAACTCGCGAATCAGTGGCAGGGCATCGTCGAAATGTGTCTCCAGCAGCCAGTGGCCCGCGCGATCGATCAAATACAGTTCCGCATCGGGCAGATCGCGATGATAGGCCCGGGCGGACGCTGCCGGCATATAGCCGTCCTCTGGCCCCCAGACGATCAGCGTCGGCGGATGATGGGCGCGCAGATAGGCTTGATATCGCGGGAACCAGGCAAGGTTGGCCTCCAGTTTCTCCATTAGATCGACGGCGACCTGTCGACGGACGGGTGTGTCCATCAATGGCCAGTGAAGTTTCCACAGATCGGGCGGCACGCGCATGGCGACGTCGTCCGCCACTTCGCCGATGAACTCGGCGCGAAACCCGTCCTCGCTCACCGCCGCCTCGAGTGGGCGGTGCTTGTCGGGCGTCTTGTCGGCCCACCAAGCTTTGATCACGGCGTATTTGGGACCGAGGACGTCCTCGTAGATATCACAGTTCTGGATGATGAGCGCGGTGACCCGATCCGGATACGAGATCGCGTGCCGGAGTCCTATCTGCGAGCCATAATCATGCAGCCACAAGGCGTAGCGCTCGAGACCGAATGCATCGGCAAGTTTGGCAAGCACGTCGGCATAGGCGTCAAAATCATAGCCGAAGGCGGTCAGATCGGGTGTGCTGCTGTACCCGAAGCCCGGCCAGTCGAGTGCAATCGTCCGCCAGCGGTCGGCGAGCGCGGGCATCAATTGGCGGAATTGGAATGAGGAACAGGGATAGCCGTGCGGCAAGAGCAAGACAGGTGCTTCGGGTGGCCCTGCGTCGCGGTAGAAAACGGATAAATCATCCAGTTGCATGCGCCGGTGCGTCGTTGCACCCACCATTCGGGCCTCCGTCGAATAAACACCGGCAAAACGCGTCTAGCCGGGGTTCGTTCCGGGATTTATCGGAGCGCAAGGGACACTGGCCGATCAGGTAGACGTCGGAGGGTCGGGCTTCAGCATTTCTTTGGAGTCGGACGACTCCAGCATTCATCTCTTCAAATTCACCACGATGACGCCGCCAAGCGCCAGCGCGCCACCAAGGATGCCGAGCAGGGTCGGCACTTCGCCCAGCCAAAAGAAGCCGATCAGGGCAGACATGGGCGAAACCAGGTAAAGGAAGTTCGAGGCGCGTGCCGCGGGCAGACGCGACAGTGCGGTCGCCCAGGCGGCATAGGCGATCAGGCTGGGGACGATGCCGAGAAAGATCACAGCGCCAAGGCCTGCGGTGTCAGCAGCCGCCGCCTGCGAAAAGGCTGACGGCAGGAAGGGCGACAGGCAGAGTGCGCCGAGCACCATGTTCGAAGCCGAAATGGTCAACGGATGGTGGCGGGCAAACAGCGGCTTCTGGACGATGGTGTTGACGGCCGAGCATAAGGCCGAGCCAAGTACCAGCAGGGCACCGGCGTTGAAATGCAGGCCCTGCCCGTCTGCCATGGCGATGATGCCAATGCCGGCAAAGGAAATCACCGTGCCGAACCACGCCATGCCCGAGAAGCGCTCGTCAAGCAATGCCATCGCCATGATGGCGGTGAAGATCGGGCTGACATTGATGATGAAGCCGGCGGCACCTGCCGAGACGGTCAGTTCGCCGAAATTGAGCATGACGGTGTAGAGCGCGACGAAAATGGCGCCGCCGAAGACGAGGCGCCACACTTCGTCCAGCCTGGGCAGCGCCGGACGCTTGACCGCGAGGAAGACCGCCGCCGGCACCGCGGCGATGGAAAAGCGCAGGGCGCCGAGTTCCAGCGGCCCGAAGGCGGCAAGACCGGCGCGGATCGCCGGAAAGGCTGACGCCCAGCCAACCACCGTCAGCGCCACCGCAATGGCTGCCGTGGTGTCCACTCGCTGTGTCGAATTCAACGTGCCCGTGATTGCACCCATCTCACCGTCCTCGCATTCTTCGGTCCTGAAAGGCAGAAAACGCCTTTTCGGGCCAGTTGACAAACGACCAAATCGAGGATCACCTGTGACTATGGATCACAGCTCAGACACAATGGTGCCGCTCGAAACGCTGCGCGCCTTCGATGCGGCGGCGCGAACAGGGAGCTTTTCGGCGGCGGCCGAAAAGCTCAACATCACCCACGGCGCCGTCAGCAGGCAGATCGCCAAGCTCGAAGACTGGCTGGGACTGAAAGTCTTCGATCGTGGCGCGCGCGGCGTTTCGCTGACCATCGAGGGCAACCGGCTGCATCTGCGCACAGCCGAAGCTTTCGCGCTGATTTCCAGCCATTCCGACCGCTGGGTCGAACCGCGCGGCACCGCCGTGGTGCGTCTGACCTCGATCCCCTCGGTCAGCGGGCTGTGGCTGATGCCGCGCATGGCAGCGCTGGAGAACGATCCCTCCAAGCTGCGCATCGTGCTGGATGTCGATATACGTCAGACCGACCTTGCCGACGAAGGCATTGACCTCTCGATCCGCTGCGGCCGCGGCGGCATTCCAGGCCGCGTCTCGGTGCAGCTCTTCGAGGAACATGTCTTCCCCATCGCTTCGCCCGAGCTAGCCCGCGAGATCGGTCGCGGCGACCCTGCCCGGCTGCTCAAATTTCCGCTGATCAACGATTCCGATGCGTCGGCCTGGCGCGCCTGGTTCGCCGCGCAAGGCATGGACTACCGCCCGCGCCCGCAGGACCGTCGCTTCGAGGACTACAATCTGGTGCTCGACGCCGCCGCCTATGGGCTCGGCATCGCGCTGGCGCGTCCGCCGCTGACCGGGCATCAGTTGGAGTCGGGCCGCATCGCTCCCGTCGACGAGCGCACCGCCCTCAATCCGGTATCCTACTGGCTCGACCGGCCGATGGGACGGCCACGGGCCGCCGCGGCGGAACTGGCGCGCCGTATCGCGGTGCAGGCAGGACTGCCGCCGGAAAAGATGGAAGCCTTCATCGATGCTGAGGGTTAGCGTAGCACCAGAAGGACGAACCCGACGATCGCCGCGACCAACAGCCCGGCAGCCAACGACGTTAGCCCGACGCTCATCTGCCTGCTTTCGGGTCGCGCCACGTCGTTCGACCGGGAAGCCGCCCGCCCTTGTCCTGCAACCGCATTGGCTACCGTCGCGCGGCGCAGGGCCGGCACCTCAGGTGATAGAATCGCAAGCCATCGCAGTGCTGTGGGCCTTGCGGCGGCCTCATCGAATCTTGCCGGCGGCGGCGCCAGGCCACGTCGCGTGTCGCCGTCGGCCGATGTGCTCGCCGCAGTCGCTGCGGCATCGCCGGTCGTTTCGCCAGCCGGTTCCGCGAGCGCCAGATAGGCCTGCAACATCTCCGCCGATGCTGTCTGCTGGGCTCTCACCGTTGTTGCCGGCAATATCAGCATAGGCAGTGTCGGTGCCGCTGCCGGACGCACGGGCGCGCCGGATGGCGCCGGCGGCGCCACCAGCGCCTTCACGAGTGCGGCTTTTACCGGATCGGCCTTCGCCGACGGCACGGCCTGCGGAGCTATTGCTTCCCTAAGCAAGGCGGCAAGACGAGCAGAGGAAATATCCATAGTGCCCTGTCAACAGCGTTTTTCTTCCCAACATTAGGGGTTCAGCATTGTCTCAGGCTTGTCACATGCTTGACCTCGCCGGAAATTTATGGCGATGAAATCCCCATGAACCTCGGCGTCCCTGCATGATGAACCGTTTCGAAGGCCCCGGCGGCAGCAAGGAAGCCCGCATCCGCTATCTAGATGGCGATTTCCAGGTTACCAGCCCTGGCGCATTCGTGCGCTGCGCGGTGACCGGCGAAAGCATTCCGCTCGATGAGTTGAAATACTGGAGCGTCGCCAGGCAAGAGCCCTATGTCAGCGCAACTGCATCCCTGCGCCGCGAAATCGAGGTGCATCCGGAGCTGCGTAGGCGCGGTTAGCCCCTCATCTTACGCTGGCGCCAGGCATCGAGCGTTTCATCGATGATGCGCGCGGGCACGTGATCGAGTTCGAAAACGGTGTCGATCTCCAGCACTTCGAGCCGGTCGAGAAAGTCCTGTGAGGCGCCGTGCCGCAGCCGGGCGGCGTCCTTGGCGGTGGTGATGAGGCTAAGCCCCTCGGTGCGTGCGGTCGCCGCCAGTTCGGCCAGTTCATCCTCGCCATAGAAATGGTGATCCGGAAACGGCCGCGTCAATGCCAGTTCGCCGCCGGCTTTGCGCACCGTGTCGAAGAATTTCTCGGGGTGGCCGATGCCGGCGAAGGCAAGGAACCGCTTACCGGCAAGCCCTGCCTTGCCGGTTGGTTCGGTATGGGCTTCGAAGATCGCCCGGCCGGCGCGTGCCGCCTGGCGGACGACGGCGTCGGCGGCGGTGCCCTCGCCGATCTTCAACAGGCCGCTGGTGAAGACCAGCTGGTCGACGATTTTGGCGCGGAGCGGACCGCCCGGAATGACCCGGCCATTGCCGATCCCGTAGCGCGCGTCGACGACGACCAGCGCGTAGTCGATATGGATGCGCGCGCTCTGGAAGCCATCGTCCATGATCAGGAAATCGCAGCCATGCTTTTCCAGCAGCAGCCGGGCGCCGGCGGCGCGGTTGGGCGTTACCGCCACCGGCGCGTGTTCGGCCAAGAGCAGCGGCTCGTCACCGACATGCTTGGCGCTGTCGTGATTGATATCGACGACATGCGGCTCGGCGAAGGAGCCGCCATGGCCGCGCGACAGGAAGCCGGGTTTCAGATGCATGCGTTTGGCTTGTTGGGCGAGCGCGATGGCCACCGGTGTCTTGCCGGTACCGCCAACGGTGAAATTGCCGACGCACAGAACCGGTGCCTCGATTTTCTCACGCTTGGCCCGCCGCATGCCGCGGCCGGCGGCAAGCGCATAGATGGCCGACAGCGGCGACAGTGCCAAGACCCGCCAGTCCGGCTCTTCCCACCAGAATGGTGGTGCTTCGGAAGCCACGTTAGCGCCCGTTAGCGCCCTTCAGGCGCGATTTGATGACCAGCGGCTGGATGTAAGGCTCAAGGGATTTCAGCGTGCGCGCCAGCGCACCGCGCATCTCATCGACGGTCGCAACGCCCGCCGCCATCATTTCGTGGCGCGCCACTTCGTTGGTCAGGAGGAAATTGACGGCGCCGGCCAGCATGTCGCGATCGCGCACCAGCTTGGCGCCGCCGCTGTCGAGCAGACGCTGGTAGGCCTCGCGAAAATTCTGCACATTGCGGCCGGCGAGAACCGCGGTGTCGAGCATGGCCGGCTCCAGCGGATTCTGGCCACCCTCCGAGGTCAGCGAGCGGCCGACGAACGCGATTTCCGTCAGCCGGAGATAAAGCCCCATCTCGCCGATCGTATCGCCGAGCAATATGTCGGTGTCGGCAGTGATCCTGTCGCCCTTGCTGCGCCGCGCGACCTTCAGACCCATGCCGGAAATCTGCGTGGCAAGCGCCTCGGCGCGATCGGGATGACGTGGGACGACGATCGTCAGAAGACCAGGGTGACGCCTGTGCAGTGTCGCGTGGACTTCCGCCGCGACCACCTCCTCGCCGTCGTGGGTCGAGATCGCCGCCCAGGTCGGGCGCGCGCCGATCTGCCGCCGCAGCGTCGCCAGCACCCGTTCGTCGACCGGCGGCGGCGAAGTATCGACCTTGAGGTTGCCCGACACGGTGACCGGCCTGGCGCCGAGCGCGAGGAAGCGCTCGCCATCGACATCCGACTGCGCCACCACATGAGCCAGGTTCTCGAACAACGCCTCGGCGATGTTTGCCCGTTTCTTCCACGACCTGAACGAACGGTCGGACAGCCTGCCGTTGACCAGCACCTGCGGCACGCGGCGCGCGCCAAGCTCGAGGATGGTCATCGGCCAGATCTCGGATTCGGCGATGATCGCCAGATCCGGCTGCCAGTGATCGAGGAACCTGCTGACCGCGGGCTTGAGGTCGAGCGGCACATATTGGTGGATGATGCGATCACCGAGCCGCTCGTCGGCGACCTGCGCCGAGGTGACCGTGCCGGTCGTCAGCACGATGTTGACGCCGTAGTCGAGAATGCTTTCGACCAGCGGCACGACGGCTATGGTCTCACCGACGCTCGCGGCATGGATCCAGATCACCGGACCCTGGGGCCGCGGGCGGCCGGCGACGCCATAGCGCTCGCGCCGGCGGTAGCGATCTTCCTTGCCGCGCGAGGTGCGCCAGGCGACATAGGGCCCGACCAGCGGATAGGCGGCCGCCCCCGCGAAACGGTATGCCGACAGCATGGCTCGCGCCCAGCGACCGCTCATCGCGCGGCATCCACGAGACGGTAGGCCTCGGCGGTCGCGGCATTGAGCGCAACCGTCACTTCCTGGCGCTTGCGCTCCATTTCGGCGTCATCGGCGCCGGCCGCCACGAAGATCGGCGACCCGATGACGATCGACGATCGGCCGAACGGCAGGTTGATGGTGGTCTTGTCCCAGCTCTTGTCCAGCACCTTGCGGCGGCTGGTGGTGATGGCGACAGGCAGTAGCGGCCGGCCCGAGAGGCGCGCCAGGAGAACGATGCCAAGCCCTGCGTCTCGCGGCGTACCGTGCGGAATGTCTGCAATCATGGCGACGTTCTTGCCGACGGCGAGCGACTTTTTCAGGGCGATAAGCGCTTTTGCTCCGCCCTTGTCGAGATGCCTGGCATTTTCTCGCCCGCCCGAACCGCGCACCGCCTCGATACCGAATTTCTCCAGCATCAGCGCGTTGAGTTCCGCATCGGCGCTACGCGAGACCATGGCGACCAACGGCTTGCGCTTGGGGTAATAGGCCGGCGTCAGCAGATGCTGACCGTGCCACAGAACGATGATACCGGGCTCGAACTCGGTATAGGCACCGCCCGAAAACCGCGCCGATCCCTCGACGACACGGTTGGTGAGGCGTACGAACCGGACGAACTGGGCGAACAGGCTGGCGATGGCGTTCTTGACGAATCGCGACTCCGCCAGCGGTTGGCGAATCTTGCGCCAGAAGGCCTTGGTCGTGCGGCTGCGTCCCCTGCCCGTGGGCGAGGCCTCTCTCGCTGGCCCTTTCGCCAGATCATGCTCCATCGAAGTCAACCGGCAGCCTTGTGATCGGGGTCCAGCAGCCGATGTAGGTGAACGACGAAATAACGCATGTGGGCATTGTCCACGCTGGCTTGCGCCTTGGCTTTCCACGCCGTGTGCGCGGATTGATAGTCCGGATAGATGCCGACGATGTCGAGCCCGTCGAGATCGCGGAATTCGGTGCCGCCAAGCTTCTTCAGTTCGCCACCGAACACCAGATGCAAAAGCTGTTTCTTTCCGTCTTCCGCGGCCATGTCGGTCCTTCACATATCGTGAGTTTGTGACAGGTCTAGACCAAAGCCGCCGACTTTGGAACCTTAGAGCCTGATGAATTCATCTCGTTCAGGAAAGCGCTTTCAGGCATCCAGCCCGGCGATGACGCCGGCGAGCACGGCCAGCAGTTCGCCACTGCCGGCGGCGAGCGCGCCGTGACGGGTCACCTCGCCGGCATAGAGCGGGGCGCGGCCATGCTGGTCGAGCAACTGGCCGCCGGCCTCGCGCAGGATGAGATCGGCGGCCGCAATGTCCCAGTCATGCGCGTTCGGCTTGACGAAAGTGGCATCCAGCGCGCCATTGGCGATCATGGCCAGCCGATAGGCGAGCGAAGGACTGTAAGGCGCGCGCTTCATCCGCGCCTGCCATTCGGCAGGCATCAGGTCGGTCAACTGCTTCAGCCCGGAAATCTCGGCCGGATCTGCCAGCTTGCGCACCGCAATCCGCTTGCCGTTGCGAAAGGCGCCATGACCGGGCAGCGCCCAATAGGTCTCCTCCATCGCCGGACATTCCAGCACGCCGGCCAGCGTGCGGCCATGCTCGACCACGGCAACGCTGACGCACCAGGTGCGCTGGCCTTCCAGGAAGCCTCGCGTGCCGTCGATCGGATCGACGACGAAGGTGCGGCGTGCCGAAAGCCGAACCGGATCGTCGACTGTTTCTTCCGACAGCCAGCCATAATCCGGCCGTGCCGCCAGCAGCGTTTCGCGCAGATAGGCGTCGGCGGCGTGATCGGCCTCGCTGACCGGCGATGTGCCGCCCTTCATCCAGACTTGCGGGCTGTTGCCGAAGTAGCGCATGGCGATGATACCCGCCTCGCGGGCGGCATCGCGCAGCAGCGGCAAATCTTCGATAGCACCGGCAGTGGTCAGGTCATGCTCCGGCAAGGGTCATCCCTTCGATCAGGAGCGTTGGAGCGGCGGTGCCGAAATTGCGGTCAAGATCGCTCGCCGGCACCATGTTGAGGAACATGGTCTTCAGGTTCGAGGCGATGGTGACCTCGGCGACCGGATAGGCCAGTTCACCATTCTCGATCCAGAAGCCCGAGGCGCCACGGCTGTATTCGCCGGTGACCATGTCGACGCCCTGGCCAAACACCTCGGTGACATAGAACCCGGTCTTGAGCGATTTGATCAGCTCTTCCGGCGAGCGCTCGCCAGGCTCGATGGCGAGATTGGTGGAGGACGGCGAGACGGAAGAGCCGCTGCGCGCGCCGCGCCCGTTGGTGACGAGGCCAAGCTCGCGCGCGGCCGATGTCGACAGGAACCAGTGATTGAGCACGCCCTTCTCGACCATCAACAGCTTTTCCCCCTCGACGCCTTCGCCGTCGAATGGACGCGACGCCTGGCCACGCCGCCTGAGCGGCTCGTCGGTGACGGTGATGGCGGATGCGGCCACCTGCTTGCCCATCATGTCGCGCAGGAACGAGGTCTTGCGCGCGACCGAGGCGCCGTTGATGGCGCCGCCAAGATGACCGGCGATGCCGCGCGCGACGCGCGGATCGAACACCACGTCGACCGGCCCGGTCGCCGCCTTGCGCGCGCCGATGCGACGCACCGCGCGTTCGCCGGCCTTGCGGCCGATATCCTCGGGTGTATCCAGATCGGCAAAGTGCTGGCGCGAAGAGAATTCGTAGTCGCGCTCCATACCGGTGCCCTCGCCGGCAATGACGCTGGCCGAACGCGAAAAACGCGAGCCGACATAGTGGCCGAGGAAGCCATGCGAGGTGGCCAGAACCAGCCCGCCCAGGCCCGCACTGGCGCTGGCGCCGGCCGAATTGGTCACGCCCTTGACGGCAAGGGCTGCCGCTTCCGTCGCAAGGGCTGCTTCCTTCAACTGGTCGGCCGACACTTCGGTGGCATCGAACAGGTCGAGATCGCGCGTCTGTTTGGCGAGCAATGCCGGGTCGGCTAGCCCCTGGTAAGGATCCTGCGGCGACACTTTCGCCATCGCGACGGCGCGCTCGGCCAGCATCTTCGGATCCGAGGCCGCCGTCGCCGAGACACTCGCCACCCGGCCACCGACAAAGACGCGCAGCGCGACATCCTCGCTCTCGGACGATTCGGTGCCCTCGACGTTACCGAGACGCACCGACACACCGGTCGAGCGGCCGCGCACGGCCACCGCGTCGGCGGCATCGGCGCCGGCCTTTTTGGCAGCCTCGACCAGAGCCGCGACGCGGTCGGTCAATTTTGCTGCGTCTGATATATCGGTCATGCCTGAAATCCTGCTGGTGCGGCCGACGTCCGGTCGTTGCCCACCCATCTATTGTTCCAGTCCGGCTTGTGCAATGGCATAGGCTTCAATCAAAATGCAGGGTTGAGGGTTCAAACTGCGAACCCCGCGACGCATAACCAGTCCGCAGCCTGTTCGGAGCATTTTCGATGACGCCTTTCCATCTCGCCTTCCCGGTCCGTGATCTCGATGAAACCCGCGTTTTCTATGGCGAGGTGCTGGGCTGCGCGATCGGCCGCTCGTCGGCGACCTGGGTGGACTTCGACCTGTTCGGCCACCAGATGTCGGCGCATCTGCGGCCGCAGGCGGCACAAGCCCCCAGTGACGGCAAGGTCGACGGCATCACCGTGCCTATCCCCCATTTCGGCGCTGTGCTGCTGATGGACGACTGGCAGCGCCTGGCAACGCGACTGGAGGCGCGCGACGACATCGACTGGCTGGAACGGCCGATGGTCCGCTTCAAGGGCGAGCCCGGCGAACAGGCGACGCTGTTCATCCGCGACCCCTCGGGCAATGCGCTGGAATTCAAGGGCTTCCGCTCGCTGGAGCAGGTTTTCGCGCATTGAACAGGTCAGGAACGGCTGCCGACTGGTTCAGGACGCCGCGACCGGAGTCCAGATGACGTCCTCGATCTTCTGCGCGCCGGTCGCCAGCATCGCCAGCCGGTCGAAGCCGAGCGCGATGCCGCTGGCCTGCGGCATGATGGCTAGGGCGGCGAGGAAATCCTCGTCCAGCGGATAGCGCTCACCATAGATGCGCTGTTTCTCGTCCATCTCGACGATGAACCGCCGGCGCTGCTCCTCGGCATCGGTCAGTTCGCCAAAGCCGTTGGCGAGTTCGACGCCGCAGCAATAGAGCTCGAAGCGCTCGGCGACGCGCGGGTCGATCGGGCTCGGCCGCGCCAGGGCCGCCTCGGCCACAGGATATTCGCACAGAATGGTCGCCCGCCCCTGCCCGAGAAACGGTTCGACTTTTTCCACCATCACCCGGCTGAACAGGTCGGCCCAGCTGTCGTCGGACGCGGTGCGCAGGCCGGCCTCGACCAAGGCGGCATAAAGTGCGTCGCGGTCGGTGTTGCCGTCGATGGCGACCGTGGCCAGCAGGTCGATGCCGGCATGGCGGGTGAAGGCATCCGCAACCGTCAGCCGTTCCGGCTCGGCGAACGGATCGCAGTCTCGGCCGCGGAAGGAAAAGCGCGTCGCCCCTGCCCTTGTCGCAGCCAGCGCCAGAAAGGCGGCGCAATCCTGCATCAGGCTCTGGTAGTCTTCGCCCACCCGGTACCATTCGAGCATGGTGAATTCTGGATGGTGCAAGGGGCCGCGCTCGCGGTTGCGGTAGACGGGACCGAAGCTGAAAATGCGCTGCTCGCCAGCGGCAAGCAGCTTCTTGCAGGCGAATTCCGGCGAGGTGTGGAGATAGAGCGGCGACCGCGAGCCGTCCGGCCCTATCGCTTCCGTGGCGAAGGCCGCCAGATGTGCCTCGTTGCCAGGCGAGACCTGCAGGGCCGCCGTTTCCACCTCGACGAAATCATGGGAGGCGAACCAGTCGCGCAGGCTGGCGGCGATGGCATTGCGCAGCATCAGCCGCGGGCGGCGGTCGGCATGGACATGCGGCGTCCACCAGGGCGAAGCTTCGGTCATGGGGCGCAGATCATGGCGGAAGGGGGCTGGCGGCGGCGGCCAAGATGCGGTAGGCCCCCAACCAGCGCCGCACAAGCCGGCAAACGCCAATCAACTCTCGCAGGATTTAAAACCGTGGTGAAAGTCATCGCCAGTTCGCTCCGCAAAGGCAATGTCGTCGAAAAGGACGGCAAGCTTTATGTGATCCTCTTTGCCGAAAACATCCACCCAGGCAAGGGCACGCCGGTGACGCAGCTCGACATGCGCCGCATCGGCGACGGAGTGAAGGTTTCGGAGCGCTACCGCACCACCGAACAGGTTGAGCGCGCCTATGTCGAAGAGCGCGAACACACCTTCCTCTATCGCGACGGCGAAGGCTTTCACTTCATGAACCCGGAAACCTACGACCAGGTGGCGGTATCGGAAGCCGTGGTCGGCGACATGGCGCCTTACCTTCTGGAAGGCATGGCCGTGCAGTTGTCACAGTTCAACGGCATTGCCATTTCATTGGTGCTGCCGCAGCGCGCTACCTTCGAAGTGGTGGAAACCGAGCCGACGACCAAGGGACAGACGGCCTCCTCGTCCTACAAGCCGGCCGTGCTGTCCAACGGCGTGCGCACGCTGGTCCCCCCGCACATCGCGCCGGGCACCCGCGTGGTGGTGATGACGGCGGATGGGGCTTATGTGGAGCGGGCCAAGGACTGAGGCGCTGCAGTCACGTGGGATGGCTGCTGGGGTGGCTGCCTCGCAGGGCGCTGCCCTCCGATAGCTCATGGGCGGCTTGAGGCGGCGATCGCGGGATAGTCGGTATAGCCAGCGGAGCCGCCGCCATAGAGCGTCGCCGAGTTGAACTCCGTCAGCGGCGTGCGCGTCTTCAGCCGTTCCACAAGGTCGGGATTGGCGATGAACGGGCGCCCGAAGGCGAACAGGTCCGCCTTGCCCTCGGCGAGCCGCGACGCCGCGAGTTCGAGGTCATAGCCGTTATTGGCGATATAGGTATTGTTGAAGCGCCGGCGGAGCGATCCGAAGTCGAACGGCGCGACATCGCGCGATCCGCCCGTGGCGCCCTCGACGACATGGATATAGACGATGCCCAAAGCGTCGAGTTGATCGACGATATAGTCGAACTGCGCCTGGGGGGCGCTGCTCGAGACGCCGTTGGCGGGCGAGACGGGCGAAATCCGGATGCCGGTGCGCTCTGCGCCGATCTCCTCAACCACCGCAGTCGCAACCTCCAGCATCAGCCGGGCGCGGTTCTCGACCGATCCGCCATAAGCATCCGTGCGGACATTGGCACCGTCCTTGGCGAACTGGTCCAGCAGATAGCCGTTGGCGCCATGAATCTCGACGCCATCGAAGCCGGCCTCAATGGCGTTCGCGGCTGCTTGCCGGAAATCGTTGACGATCCCCGCAAGCTCGTCGAGCGCCAGCGCGCGGGGCTCCGAAACCTCGACAAAGCCGTTGTTCACGAACGTCTTGGTCGCGGCCCGGATTGCTGAGGGCGCGACGGGCGCGGCGCCGTTCTCCTGCAGATCGACGTGCGAGACGCGGCCGACGTGCCAGAGCTGCAGGAAGATACGCCCGCCCTTGGCGTGCACGGCTGTCGTGACCTTGCGCCAGCCGTCGATCTGAGCCTGGGAGTAGATGCCGGGCGTGTCTTGGTAACCTTGTCCCTGCCGCGAGATCTGCGTGGCCTCGGAGATCAGCAGGCCGGCGGAGGCCCGCTGGCCGTAGTACTCGGCGACAAGATCGCCCGGAACGAAGCCCGGGCCAGCGCGATTGCGTGTGAGGGGCGCCATGACGATACGATTGGAGAGCGTCAGCGAGCCGAGAGAATAAGGCTCAAAAAGTGCTTTGTCGGTCATAGGTCACCTTGTTTGTCCCCGCCGCGACGAGGTCGTTATCAAATGGATTCATTGGTGCTCAGGCGACCTTGCGGTACCGCTCGGCGGGATGTTCGTTCCGATAGTTCGGAAGCATGGCCTGGCGCGCGGCCTGAAGCGCGTCCCACTGACCGGCATCGGGGAGTGGCGGGATGGTCACCGGTTCGCGGCGATCGAAGCCGACCAGCGCCGCGTCAACCAGATCGTCCACCTCCATGACGTTGGAGAGCGTGTTGATGTCGGCGCCGACGTGGCCCCAGATCTCGGTTCGCGTCGTGGCGGGTAGCACGGCTTGGACGTAGACGCCCTTCGGCTCAAGCTCGAGGCTGAGCCCCTGCGACAGAAACAGCACGAAGGCTTTGGTTGCGCCGTAGACCGTCATGCCGAACTCCGGCGCCAGCCCGACCACGGAACCGATGTTGACGATCGACCCTTCGCCGGCCTTCGCAAGTCGCGGGGCGATGGCGCTGGCAAGTCGCAGAAGCGCGGTCGTGTTGAGCGCAACGAGCCGGGCGACGTCATTGGTACTCTGCTCGATGAAGCTTCCGCCGATGGCTGTTCCGGCATTGTTGACGAGAATCCCGATGCGGGCGTCGTCGCGCAGCCTCGTCTCTATCGTTGCAAGCTCGGCAGGCTGCGTAAGATCAGCCTGGATGATGTCGATCGCAACGCCAGTCTCCTGACGGAGCCGGGCTCCCAGTGCCTCCATTCGTGCCACGTCACGGGCAACCAGCACGAGGTCGTGTCCGCGGCGGGCGAACCGTTCGGCATAGGAAGCGCCGATGCCCGTGGAGGCGCCGGTGATGAGGACTGACGGAATAGTGGTCATGGCATTGCTCTTTTCTCTGATGGAACCTATATTCATGACGATCATCATGATTGCGGCTAAATATGATGGGCATCATGTAAATGTCAACAGGGCCGACGGAGAATTTTGAAATGAAGGTCAGTCGAGAGCAGATGGCGGAGAATCGTCACCGGATATTGGATGCGGCCAGCCGACTGTTTCGCGAGAAGGGGTTCGACGCGGTCAGCGTGGCGGAAGTGATGAAAGCCGCAGGGCTCACCCATGGCGGCTTCTACGGCCATTTCAGTTCGAAGGACGACCTGATCGCGCAGACCCTTGCCCACGTCCTCGCCGCGGACTCAGGCGGAGGGGGCGATCTTCGCGCTTATTTAGGTTCCTATCTTTCGCCCCGGCATCGCGACAACTGCGCCGGCGGTTGCCCGACGGCGGGCCTTGCTGCAGCCATCCGCCATCAGACCCCGGCTGCACGCTCGGCCATGACGGAAGGCCTACGATCGCAGATCGACCGTATCGGCAAGGCGCTCCCGGAGTTGGATCCGGCAGACAGACGCCGCGCGGCGATCGGAAGCTGGGCAGCGATGGTGGGGGCAGTAATCCTCGCTCGGGCGATCGACGATCCCGCGCTCTCGGATGAAGTGCTTGAGCAGACGCATGCCTGGGTCGATGCCGGGATCAGCCAAGTGTCTGCCAGCTAGGTGGTCTGTGGCAGGAGTGCTCTTGTCGAGAGCAATGCGGCTATCGTCCGTGGTTGGGTGGCTATCTTGCAGAATATCGCACCGCAGCGTGCAATCGGCGGGATTGGCGGACCAAGAGGGTTTCGAACTTCCCTGTTGAGGCAATGAGATGGAAGAGCAACTGCCTAGAGGGTTGGGCGAAGAGCTCATCGAGCACGACGAAGCCGAGCCGGCCCGGCTTGCCAAGCGCAAGGTTGCTCCGCGCCGTTTCTGTTGACGAGTCTCAGGCCCCTGTCAACGCACCATGGACGAGTGCGCGCAGCTCTTTGCGCACCGGAATGGCGCTTGAAGGCAGCAGTTGCGTGAAGAGAATGACAACCATGTCGTCGACCGGGCTTACCCAGAAGAAGGTGCCTGCCGCCCCGCCCCAGCCATAGTCGCCGACTTGCGCCGAAATTTGTGCCTTAGCCGGATCGAGGACGACGGAGCCCAACAGACCGAACCCGACGCCGTCAAACTGGGTTTCGGCCCAAACTTCGGCTGCCATCGAGGCAAGATCTCCCGGTAGGTGATTGCACGCAGCCAATCTCAAAGTACGGGGACTGAGGATGCGTTCGCCGTTGATTTCACCTCCAGCCCGCAGCATTTCGGTGAACCGCCAATAGTCGTCGATGGTTCCGACGAGCCCGCCTCCGCCGCAGAACGTATCAACCTTGCCTTCCCGCCACTCCGAAACCTCCGGCGCTTCGTGCACTGCCATTCCGCCGGCCATAGCCTCATAGAGCGGGGGAAAACGGCTGATCTCAGACCCCGGCACAGAGAAGCCGGTGTCAGTCATGCCGAGGGGCTCGAAGATGCGAGTCGCGAAGTACTTGTCGAGCGTCATTCCGGAAACGACTTCCACGATTCGGCCGATGACATCGGACCCGGTGCTGTATTGCCATTTCGTGCCCGGCTCCCATTCCAATGGCAGCTCGGCGATCCTGCGCACCATCTTGTCGAGCCCACCGTAAGCAAGGGCGAGGCCGAGTTTTTCCTTGGCATAAGCTTCACCGAGCAGTCCGGGGTTCGTAAAAAGGCTTAGGCCAGATGTGTGGGTCAGCAGATGGTGGATCGTCATCTTCGTCTTGATGGGCACTGTCTGGTCCAGCGACGTTGCGCCCGGTATCAGAAGTTGCCTGTCTTTGAATTCCGGCAGGTAAGCTTCGACCGGATCGTCGAGATGCAGGCGCGCCTCCTCGTACAGCATCATCAGCGCGACGGCGGTGACAGGCTTGGTCATCGAGTAGATGCGGGCGATGAGGTCGCGCTGCCAAGGCCGCTTGGCTTCGACGTCGGCGTGCCCGGCGCAGTCGAAAAAGGCGAGTTCTCCATGACGCGCGATGAGCACCGCACCACCCGGCCAGCGCCCTGTGTCGGCATATCGCAGCATCCACCGCTTCAGTCGCGCCAGCCGCGCCTTGTCGAAGCCGAGATGTGCAGGATCACGAACCGGTTCGCCACCAAATTGACTCATCGCGCAAATGTCCTGTCGCAGGCGAACGCCCTTGGACAATCCTGCGCTCTCCCCGCATTATTGCCAATAGGTGACTGCTTGACCTCCAGTGAAGCTGCAGACGACGTCTGCTCTCAGGAAGCCCAAATGCGATCCCTACGGCAAACTTGCGGCGCCTTGCCGCCGTTCGGCCGTGAACTCGCCTATGGCCGCATCGGGTCAAATGCGACCGTTCCCAGCCTTTTGTTCGCTTAGGCCAGGTCCGCAAGCAGAACAGGCGTCAGGCCTTACCGGCACGCCACCATCTTCACCCGATCAGTTTTCCCGGCCTCGCTTTGACGGCGGCATCAGCCCTCGCCTCCATAGCCTTCTCCACCTGCCGTTTTAGCTCGTCCTTGATGTCAACCGTCTCATTCATCAGGGCGTCGATCTTCAGGAAATCGAGCACGCGGTATTTCGAAACCGCCGGGCGGACCAGGATGTCGGGCGGCATTGCTTCAGCTTGTTGGCGATGATCGACTGCATCATCAGCTGCGTGGCGCCGTCAGGCCGGTTGAGGTCAATGCGTGTCTTTGGCATTGGCATAAACGACAAAGCGCCGCGCTATTTTTCACGAAGCGTGTCGCAGGCAGGCCGCGCGGTTCGTCCTCTGACCAATGAAGGAGAGCGCCATGCGAAAACTTATCGTTACTGAATTCATCAGCGTCGATGGCATTGCCGAGGTCGAGAAGCTGCCCAGCGTGACCTGGAACGACGAGATGAACAGGTTCAAGGAAGAGGAGCTTGCCGACAGCGGCGCCATGCTTTTGGGGCGCACGACCTATGAGATTTTTGCCGGCTCATGGCCCAAGGAAACCGGGGATTTTGCCGACCGGTTCAACGCGCTGCCGAAATATGTCGCCCAGCCTGAAGGCGCTCGAGTGGAAGCCGGCCGAATTGCTGAAGGGCTCCCTGCCGGAAGCCGTCAGGGCGCTGAAGCAGGGCACTGGCGGCAACATCTATGTGCATGGCAGCCTGAGCGTCGCGCAGGAATTGCTGCGCCATGGCCTGGTCGACCGCGTCAGACTGCTCAGCTATCCCGGCGCCGTCGGCCAGGGCAAGCCGCTGTTTCCAGTCGGCGAGCCGATCTCGCTCGAACTGGTTTCCGCCAAGCCATTCAACAACGGCGTGGTGGCGCTGGAGTATGCGCCGGTGGCGGCGAAATCGTAAATCGGTTAGCGCTACTTTCCTTGCAGATCGAGGCGGCACAACCACCATCCTCACCCGATGAGCTTTCCCCGCCTCGCTTTGACGGCGGCATCAGCCCGCGCGTCCATAGCCTTCTCCACCTGCCGTTTTAGCTCGTCCTTGATGTCAACCGTCTCATTCATCAGGGCGTCGATCTTCAGGAAATCGAGCACGCGGTATTTCGAAACCGCCGGGCGGACCAGGATGTCGGGGCGGCATTGCTTCAGCTTGTTGGCGATGATCGACTGCATCATCAGCTGGGTGGCGCCGAATATCAGGTCGACGGTGGTCGGGTGCTTGCGGTCGAGCTCTACCGGCGCGCCGACGACGTCGACGCCGATGATGATGTCGGCATCGTTCTCGATCAGGTCGAAGGGCACGGGGTTGTAAATGCCACCGTCGATCAGCAGCCTGCCGTCGCGCATCACCGGGCGGAACACGGCGGGTATGGCCGCTGACGCCGCCAGTGCCGAGTGCAGGTCGCCATCGTCGAAGACGGCCAGCTTGTGGCCGAAATAGTCCGTCGCCGTCACCTTCAGCGGAATTTTGAGCTCGGCAAAAGTTTCGGGAATGGCTTCGGGCAGGAAGGCCTTCAGGATGCGCTCGACGTTGAACTGGCTGACGCGGACCTGCATGGCTTCGGCGATCGTGCCCGGCCTCGCCCGCCACATGCGGCTCGCCACCTGGGCGCGGCGGCCGAGGATCGCGCGGGCATAGTCGTGGATGTCCTTGCCGGTCATTCCAGCGGCCATGCCGGCGCCCATGATGGCGCCGATCGACGAGCCGGCAATCGCCACGGGCCTGATGCCCAGTTCGTCCAGCGCCTCGATGACATGAATATGCGCCAACCCGCGCGCACCGCCGCCGCCGAAGGCGATGCCGAAGGTCGGGCTCATCCCTTGCCGGCCCCTGCCAGTTTCGGGCCGATGACCATGATGGTCGGCTCTGTGGTCAGCAGCTTTTTCGCCGCCGCCTTGACCTGGTCGAGCGTCACCGCGTTGATGTAGCTCGCGCGGTGCTGCATGTAGTCGATGCCGAGACCGTCGAGCTGCAGCTCGACCAGCGTCGAGGCAATGGCACTCGACGAATCCAGGTTGTTGATGGCGTAGGCGCCGATCATATATTTCTTGGTCGCCGCCAGCTCCGCTTCGGTCGGGCCTTCATCGGCCAGTTGCTTGACCACATCGCGGACGATAGCCAGCGTCTCGGCCGCCCGGTCCGAGCGGGTCCCAGTGCTGACGATCAGCGCATTGGCGTGGTCCTGATTGATCAGCGAGGAGTTGACGCTATAGGCCAGCCCGCGCTTTTCGCGCACCTCCTGGAACAGCCGCGAGGTGAAGGTGCCGCCGCCGAGGATCTCGTTCATCAGCACGGCGGGAAAGAAATCCGCCGCCTTGCGCTTCACGCCGGGATAGGCGAGTTGCAGGGAGGTCTGGGGCAGGTCGTAGTCGACCTCGACATGCTGCGCCAGCTTGGGGTCGATATCGGCCACGGGAGCGAGCGCCTGGTTTTGCGGCAGGTCGCCAAACACCATGTCGAGCTTCTTCTTCAGCGTCTCGGGGTCGATGGCGCCGACAACGGCGACATGCAGCCCGCCGCGCGCGAACACCGCCCTATGCAGGGCTTTCAGGTCGTCCGGCGTGATGGCAGCGATGCTCTCCCTGGTGCCCTCGTCCGAGCGGGAATAGGGGTGGTCGCCGTAGAGTGCCCGCGCCCATTTGCTCTGCGCGACAGTATCGGGGTCGTTCTCGCCGGCGATGATGCCGGACAGTATCTGAGCCCGGATGCGGTCGATCGGCAACTGGTCGAAGCGCGGCTCGTTGACCGCCAGCCGCAGGAGGTCGAACGCCTCGTCGCGCTGCTCGGCCAGCATGCGCATCGAGCCGTAGGTGCCGTCGCGGCTCTCTTCGAAACTCATCTCGGCACCGGCATCGTCGAGCTTGATCTGGAAGTCTTCCGAGTCTAGCGGCCCGGCACCTTCGTCGAACAGGCCGGTCATCAGGTTGGCCAACCCTTCCTTGCCCGGCGGATCCTGCGTCGAGCCGCCGCCGAAGACGAAACGGATGGCGACGACCGGCACGGAATAGTCCTCCACCAGCCAAGCGGTGATGCCCTTTGGCGAGGTGACGGACTGGATGTCCATCGCGCGCGCCGTGAGTGCCGGCAGGATCAGGAAGACGATGGAGAGGAAGAGGGTTGCGAGGGCGGCGAGCGCTCTGCCTTCTCCCCTTGTGGGAGAAGGTAAGGGCGCGCCGGCGTGCATCGCGTTCGTTTTCGTCATCAAATCAATTCCCCGCCTGTTGCTGCGGCAAGAGATAACCGGTCGTCGACCGGGCAAGCACCAGATAGCGCGCGGCGACGGCCTTGACGTCTTGGGCGGTGACCTTGCCGATGCGATCCGGCCATTGCTGGACGTCCTGCACATTGCCGCCGGTGGCCAGCGTCGAGCCGTAGATGTTGGCCATGGAATCCTGCTTGTCGCGGGCAAAGACCATCGACCTGATATAGCGGTCCTTGGCCTTTGCCAGCTCCGATGGCGTCACGCCATCCCTGACGATGCGAGCCACCTCGGCATCGACCGCCGCCTCGATATCGACGAGCTTGGCATCGCCGCGCGGCGAGCCGTAGATGGTGAAATTGGTGTCGTCGAGCATGGTGCCCTGGAAATAGGCGCCGGCATTGGAGGCAATGCCTTGCTGGACAACCAAGGCCTGGTAGAGCCGGCTGCGGTTGCCGCCGCCGAGGATTTCCGCCAGCAGATCGAGCGCTTCCGCCTCGCCCGGCTTGCCCGAATGATAGGACGGCACCACCCATTGGGTGGAAAAGCTCGGCACGCTGACGCGGGCATCGGCGAGCGTTACCGTGCGCCTGGTGTTCTGCTCCGGTTCCACCGGGCGGATGCGCGGCGGCAAATCGGGGCCGCGCGCGACCTTGCCATAGGTCTTTTCGGCAAGCGTCCGCACCGTGTCCGGTTCGACATCGCCGGCCACGATCAGCACGGCGTTGTTGGGCCGGTAGTATTTGTCATAGAAGGCGGTGGCGTCGGTGCGGTTCAGCTGCTGCATTTCCTGCATCCAGCCGATGACCGGGATGCGATAGGGCTGGTTCTGCCACAGCGTGGCGTCGACCTCCTCGTCCAGCACGGCCTCGGGATTGTTGTCGATGCGCGAGCGGCGCTCCTCGAGGATGACGTCGCGCTCGGTTTTGATCACATCGTCGGTGAGGATGAGATTGCGCATGCGGTCGGCCTCGAAGCTCATCATCAGCTCGAGCGCCGACGGCACAACCGTCTCGTGGAAGGCCGTGTAGTCGTATGAGGTGAAGGCGTTGTTGGAGCCGCCGATGTCGGAGACGGCGCGGTCGAACTCGCCTGCCGCATGGTGGGTCGTCGCCTTGAACATCAGGTGCTCGAAGAAATGGGCAATGCCGGACTTGCCCGGCGGCTCGTCGGCGCTGCCGATCTTGTACCAGACCATATGGGTGACGATCGGCGCGCGGTGGTCGGGAATGACGACGACCTCCAAACCGTTGTCGAGCAGAAAATCCGTGACCTTGAACGTGGCTGGAATCGTATCGGGCAAGACGAGGCTCTCGGCCAGCGCCGGACCGGTCATGACGAAAGCCAGCGAGGTCGCCAGCAGAGTCCCGCGCAGCCATTCAGCTCTAGATGTCATCAATGGCTCCGATTTCCTTGGCAGACGATAGGCAGGGTATGGACCACAAGCAAAGTGAATTGTTGGCCATCTTGCCGTCAAAGGCGGCGGCAAAGAGGCCGGGCGTCAAAAGCTATCAGCCCGCCTCGATGAAGCGGATCACCGTCTCGCCGTAACTGCGCTCATCCAGCACGGAAAAGCCGGGGCCTGGCTCGAAGGGCGCCACTGCGGCCTCCTCGACCACGCACAGCGCGCCGGGACGGAGCCAGCCGCCGGCCTTGGCCGACTGCAGGGCACGCTCGCCAAGCCCCTTGCCGTAGGGCGGGTCGGCGAAGACGAGGCCGAATGGCGCAAGCGTGCCGGCCTCGCCGAGGCCGGTGGCATCACGGCGGAAGATCTTGGTACGGCCGGTCAGGCCGAACGCCTCGACATTGTCGCGGATCAGGCCACGGCCCTCGGCCGATTCCTCGATGAAGACGCCGTAGGACGCACCTCGCGACAGTGCTTCCAGCCCGAGCGCACCGGTGCCGGCGAACAGGTCGAGCACGCGTGCGCCGTCGAGTTTCTCCGCGAAGCGATGCGCCAGCACGTTGAAGACGGCCTCGCGGGTGCGATCGGTCGTCGGACGGATGGCGCTTGAGCGAGGCGTCGCCAAGGGACGCCCGCGAAACTCACCGCCGACAATTCTCATCTCGCTTTGGGCCTCATTTCGTTCTGGGACCCTTCGGGCCGCCGCGCGGCCGCTCGCCGCCGCCCGGCTCGCCTCTCGGCTTGCCGAATGGCTTTGCGCCGGCCGGTTTGCCATAGGACGGCTTGAACGACGCCTTGCGCGCCTTGGCGTCAGCGGCCTTGGCCGCATCGGCTTCAGCCCTGCCCTTGCCGATCGGCCGCGCGCCCGGCGCCATCCAGACATTGGCCTTGCGCTGGCCGGGCGGCTCGATCGGCCGCTGCTCGCGCTCGGATTTCTTGCCACCGGGCTTGCCGCCAAAAGCACCACGCGGTTTGTCGCCAAAGCCGCCGCGCGGCTTGTCGCCAAAATTGCCGCGGGGTTTGTCGCCAAAGCTGCGCTCGGGCCGCGGGCCGCGTTCGCCGAAACTCTTTTCCGGTCCGGAGCTTCTGTCGGGACTGGTCGATAGCTTGCCCAGCGCCTCGTCGCGGCTGCCTTCGCGGCGTTTGCGGTTCTTGATCAAGCCGCCCTCGCCGATCGGTCGGCGCTCGCCGTCACGGGTGAACTTTGGCCGTTCCGGCTCCGGCTCGCGGATTTCGGTGCGACGCACCGGCTTGTTGGAAAATGGCTTGGTGACCTCGGCGTCGAAATTGGCGCCGGATTCCTCGACCAGGCGCTCGCCAAGCTGGTCGCGCAGCACCCTGCCCTTAATCTCCAGCACATGGCCCTCGGCGAGGTCATCGAGCTGGAACGGACCGTAGGAGATGCGGATCAGCCGCGTCACATCAAGGCCGAGCGAGCCGAGGATGTTCCTGACCTCGCGGTTCTTGCCCTCGCGCAGGCCGATCGTCAGCCAGGCATTGGTGCCCTGCTCACGATCGAGCGTCGCTTCGATGGCGCCGTAAAAGACGCCGTCGACGGCAATACCTTCGCGCAGGCCGGCAAGCGCGCTCTCCTCGACCTTGCCGTGGACGCGCACGCGGTAGCGGCGCAGCCAGCCGGTGGCCGGCAGTTCGAGCACGCGCGAAAGGCCGCCATCATTGGTAAGCAGCAGCAGCCCTTCGGTGTTGATGTCGAGCCGGCCGATGGTCATCAGCCGCGGCAGTTCGGCGGGCAACACGTCGAAGACGGTCTTGCGGCCCTCGGGATCGCGGTTGGTGGTGACGACGCCGGCCGGCTTGTGGAACAGGAACAGCCGGGTGCGCTCGATCGGCGGAATCTCCATGCCGTCGAGATGGATGATGTCATCAGGCATGACGTTGAAGGCCGGCGACGTCAGGGCGCGGCCATTGACCTTGACGCGACCGGCGGCGATCAGTTCCTCGGCATCGCGGCGCGAGGCCAGACCGGCGCGCGCCAGCCGCTTGGCGATGCGTTCGCCTGCCTCTTCGGCAGCGTCGGCGGAACGCGGGCGCGGCCTGAAGCCGGCGCCGGATGCAGTTTGCGGCCGATCGCTGAAGTCGCGCTTGGGACGATCAGCGAAATCGCGCTTGGGGCGGTCAGCGGCGTCGCGCGGCGCGCGGTCGCCAAACTCACGCTTGGGACGGTCGAAGCGCTTTTCGCCGCCCCCTGCCGCTGCAGCCGGGCGGTCGCCACGAGGCGCATAGGGTTTGCGTGGCCCTTCGCGCTTCTCATAGGGCTTGCCTTCGGGGCGCGGGCCTTTGTGGAATGGTCTCTCGGCGCGCGGAGCGCCACGCTCACCGGCTTCGCGCGGCTTGTAGTCGCGTTTCGGCCGTTCGCCTTCAGCCGACATCGGCCGGTCGCCGCGCGGTGCATAGGGCTTGCGCGGCCCTTCGCGCTTTTCATAGGGCTTGCGCTCGCCTTCAGTCGCCATCGGACGGTCGCCGCGCGGTGCGTAGGGCTTGCGTGGTCCCTCACGCTTCTCAAAAGGCTTGCCTTCGGGACGCGGTCCTTTGCTGAATGGCCTGTCGCCGCCCTTGAAGTCGCGCTTCGGCCGCTCGCCCTCGGCGGCCATCGGCCGATCGCCGCGCGGCGCGTAGGGTTTCTTGGCGCCAAAGGACGGCTTGCCGCCCTTGCCGGCGGCGCCATCACGGCCGCGGGGTCCCGCCGCTTTCGAGCCGCTCCTGGCCGGACCCTTCTTGGGTCGGAATTTCTTGTCGTTGTCGTCCATGTGGCCTTTGTCCGTTTGCGCTGCTACAGCGTGGCGCATCCTCTCGGGCGCGCAACGAACGCTGTAGCACTTTGATTTGGCGCATGATCATTTCCGAAAATCGAGTCCGATTTTCGGGTTGATGCGCTCAATAACAGGATCATCAGAGTTTGTCAGGGAAAAGTGGAGACCGGTTTTCCGGCAAGACAAACGAAAACCAAAAGCCGGGGGTGGCGAGGAGATAATAGGAATGGACACCGCGTGAAGCGACCGGATTTCATGGCGATGGCGCTGAAAGAGGCGGAAGCGGCAGCCTTGCGCGGCGAAGTGCCGGTCGGCGCCGTCATCGCCAACGGCGGCACGGTCGTTGCCAGTGCCGGCAACCGCACCCGCGAGCTTGCCGACCCCACGGCGCATGCCGAGATGCTGGTCATCCGCGAAGCCTGCCGCAAGCTGTCAGCCGAGCGGCTGACCGGCCATGATCTCTATGTAACGCTGGAGCCATGCGCCATGTGCGCCGGCGCTATTTCCTTCGCCCGGCTGCGCCGGCTTTATTTCGGCGCCGCCGATGACAAAGGCGGCGCGGTGGTCAATGGCGTGCGCTTCTTCGCCTCGCCAACCTGCCACCACACGCCCGACATCTATCCAGGCATCGGCGAGACCGAAGCGGCCCTATTGCTCAAAGGATTTTTCCAGGAACGGCGCGGCTGAACCGGGCGCAAGGCCGGTCAACGGCAGGCAACGCGGACCGTCGGTTTTTTAGAGCGACGGCAGCCAGTCGAACCAGCCGCTGCCCTTCTTGCCCTCCGCCTCCTTCTTCAGGCGGCGTTCCTTCTTGTACTCGTCCTCGCCAAGCTCGTTCTGCGGCGCCGTGCCGGCTGCGACACGATACTGCACCGGCGGTTCGCTCAGATATTTGCGGGTGTTCGGGTCGCCCTGCTTGCTGTCGGCAAGCCGGCGCTGGATCTCGGCGGCGCGACCCTTGTCTGAATCGGCTGGGCTCCACGCCGGCGGGTGGCTCGAGCCTGAATCCGCCATTGCCTTCTTCACCGAGGCCGGGTCGGTCTGCACGTCGTCGACGATCTCCGACTGGTAAGCCGGGTCGTTCTGGTGGGCGGTGGCGTCGGCGCGCAAGCGGGCGCGGCGCTGCTCGGGCGATTCGGGCCATTCGGCGCTCGCCGTCTCGATGCTGTCCTGCGGCGCCGGCAGCGCTTCCTTCTGGCCTGGCGCCGGTTTCACCAGCGTCGGACGCGGCTTGTAGTCGATCTGCTCCTTGTGCTTCGGCGCGATCGAAAAGGCGCCGGTCAGATCGCCAGCCAGCTGTTCGCCGGCGGTCTTGTCGGTGCCATAGGTCGGAGAGCCCATGCAGCCGGACAAAGCCAGGCCCGATGCGACAAGCGGCGCCAGCAGCGCCAGGCGCGCATTATATCTCTCGGTCATGCCAAAAAGTCCCACTCTAGACAGCCCTCTCGATTGCCACCGGCGTTGTGACCGGTCCCCATCGTCCAAGCACTTGCGACTGAAATCCGGCGACAATTTGTCTTCCGAAGTTTCGCGTGTTTACCTCAACCAGTCGTTAAGGGCAACGCGCGGGCGGTTTTCGCCCGCCCGGCGTGGCATTTGTGCACCCATCAACCTGGCTGGCTGGCCTGTCAAAGCCGGCCAAGCGCCTTCAATTCGTGCAGCACCGCCGCATCGCGCGCCGAAACGTCGGGGAATTCCGGATCCTGACCGACATCCGCGGTGTAGCGCCAGGAGCGTGCGCATTTCACCAAGCTGCGGTCCTCGGCCTTTTCGACCACCACGGCGACACCCCTGACGTCGTCAAGCGTGAAGGCTCCCACAGGCGTTTGCCCATGAGCGATTACCAGATCGCTGGTGATCGCCATCTCGGCCATGTCGACATCCGATATCGCCGCTTCGAGTGCCGCATCGTTGATGGTGACGACCGGCACCGCTTCCAGCGACGACCCAATCACCTTCTGGGCGCGCGCGATCTCCAGCGCGCCGGTGACGACGCGTCGCACCTGCCGCACCTTGCGCCACTTTTCGGCCAGCGCCTCGTTCTTCCAGTCCGCCGGGATTTGCGGGAACTGGTCGAGATGCAGCGAGACGGCGTCAGGATGACGGTCAAGCCAGGCCTCTTCCATGGTGAAGGGCAGCATCGGAGCCAGCCATTTCGCCAGACAGTCGAAGAGATGGCGCACCACTTGCACCGAAGCCTTGCGCTTCACGCTCGAGGGCGCGTCGCAGTAGAGCGCGTCCTTGCGGATGTCGAAGTAGAAGGCCGACAGCTCGACCACCATGAAATCGAGCAGCATACGGGTGATGCGCTTGAATTCGAAAGCGTCGTAGCCCGCGCGCACGACCTCATCGAGTTCGGCAAGCCGGTGCAGCATCAGCCGCTCCAGCTCCGGCATTTTCTCCAGCGGCACCTCCTCGCCATCGTCATGGGCAAGCGTGCCCAGCATCCAGCGGATGGTGTTGCGCAGCTTGCGGTAGGCGTCGATGTTGGTCTGCAGCACATTCTTGCCGAGGCGCTGATCCTCCCAATAGTCCGTCGTCACCACCCACAAGCGCAGGATGTCGGCGCCCGACTGCTTGATGACGTCCTGCGGCACCACGGTGTTGCCAAGCGACTTCGACATCTTGCGGCCGTCCTCGTCCATGGTGAAGCCATGGGTGACGACGGTTTCGTAAGGCGCCCTGCCCCTGGTGCCGCAGCTTTCCAGCAGCGAGGAGTGGAACCAGCCACGATGCTGATCGGAGCCTTCGAGATAGACGTCGGCCGGCCATTTCAGATCCGGACGATCCTCCAGCGTGAAGGCGTGGGTCGAGCCCGAATCGAACCAGACGTCCAGGATGTCCATCACCTGCTTCCACCTGGACGCATCGTGATTGCCGAGGAAGCGTTCCCTGGCGCCGGCGGCGAACCAGGCGTCGGCACCCTCCTTCTCGAATGCGTCCATGATGCGCTGGTTGACCGCCTCGTCCTTCAGCACATTGCCGTCGGCATCTGCGAAGACGGCGATCGGCACGCCCCAGGCGCGCTGGCGCGACAGCACCCAGTCGGGACGTTCCTCGATCATTGCGCGGATGCGGTTCTGGCCGGCGGCGGGCACGAAACGGGTGTCGTCGATCGCTTTCAGCGCACGGCTGCGCAGCGTCGAGCCGTCGCCGAGATCCTTGTCCATATAGACGAACCATTGCGGCGTGTTGCGGAAGATGATCGGCTTCTTCGACCGCCAGGAATGCGGGTAGGAGTGTTTCAGCCGGCCGCGCGCGAACAGCGCGTTGCGCTTGATCAGCTCGTCGATGACGGCCTGGTTGGCGTTGCCCTTCTTGCCGTTGTCGTCAATGACGCGCGCCGGTCCACCCTCGCGGTCCGGTCCGAAACCCGGCGCGTCCTTGGTGAAGAAGCCGCCGTCGTCGACGGCGAACGGGATGGCGCTGTCGATGCCGCGTGCGCGCAAATCCACCGCCGCATCCATCCAGGCGTCAAAGTCCTCGCGACCGTGACCGGGCGCGGTGTGGACGAAGCCGGTGCCGGCGTCGTCGGTGACATGGTCGCCGGCGAGCATCGGCACGGCGAATTCGTAGCCGCCGCCAAGCCCCTTGAACGGATGTGAAAGCGTAAGGCTTCCAAGCTCTTGCGCCGAAACGCTGCGAAGTCGATCCAGGGTGACCTTGGCCTTGGCCGAGGAGTCTTCGGCCAATGCATCGGCGAAAATCAGCTTTTCACCCGGCTGCGGGCCGAACGCGTTCTCGGCCGCCGTTACCTCGTAGAGGCCGTAGCTGATGCGCGGCGAATAGTTGACTGCCCGGTTGCCTGGGATCGTCCACGGCGTCGTCGTCCAGATGACGACATGGGCCTGCAGCAGATCGAGCGCTCCTTCCGTCAGTTTGGTCTCACCCCCTTCGATTGGACGGACGAGGCTGGCGACCGGAAACTTCACCCAGATCGTGTCGGACTCATAGTCCTGGTACTCGACCTCGGCTTCGGCCAGCGCCGTGCGTTCGACCACGCTCCACATCACGGGCTTCGAGCCGCGATAGAGCTGGCCCGACATGGCGAACTTCAACAGCTCGCCGGCAATGCGCGCCTCGGCATGGAATGCCATCGTCGTATAGGGATTCTTGAAGTCGCCGATGACGCCGAGCCGCTGGAACTCACCGCCCTGCACCGAAATCCAATGCGCGGCGAATTCACGGCATTCCTTGCGAAATTCGTTGACCGGCACCTCGTCCTTGTTCTTGCCCTTGGCGCGATACTGCTCCTCTATCTTCCATTCGATCGGAAGGCCGTGGCAATCCCAGCCGGGCACATAGTTCGAGTCATAGCCGCGCATCTGGAACGAGCGGGTGATGACGTCCTTGAGGATCTTGTTCAGCGCGTGGCCGATATGGATGTTGCCGTTGGCGTAGGGCGGGCCGTCATGCAGCACGTATTTCGTGCGGCCGGCCGCGCTCTCGCGCAGCTTGCGGTAGAGGTCCATATCCTGCCAGCGCTTGACCAGCAGCGGCTCCTTATCCGGCAGGCCGGCGCGCATCGGGAAATCCGTTTGCGGCAGATAAAGCGTCTTGGAATAATCGATCGTTTCTTTGGTGTCGGTCATCGCTGCATCGGTCATTGGTCTGCCATGTGCATTTGCCCGGAGGCTAAGCAGCTCGGGCGTTGAACTTTACTTTTACGCATGTCGGTTTCCCAAAACCGGGGCCACTTTTGGGCGACATGCCTGATGATCTGGAAAAAGCGCGAGAGGGCGCACGCCAAAATCCCGGCGGTTCCGGCGGCGCTCAGGCCACCCGGAACACCGGGCTCATAATTCGTATCGTCAGCCTGCAAAGGCGCGAAAAGCTCGTCATGCCCCGGCTTTTAGCGGAGATGAGCGCAGGAATAAAGCGTCTCGTTCGATTCACCTACATCGTGAAATCGAAGCGATAGGTGGTCGACACGCCGATCATGAACTGATTGCGGTCGCCGCGTTGCTTGACCAGGCTGGAATCGGCGGCCGGTCCCATCAAGCGCGAATATTCGCCAAACAGGCTGGCGGTCATCGGCTCGGTCACCTTCCAGGTTATTGCGCCGCCGAGGCCGGTCGATTTCAGGCCGCCACCGGGGTGATATTCGCTAAGGCCCGAGGCCACGGCTTCCTGCGCATTGACGCCATAATAGGCGTCGAAATAGTTGGCCGAGGCGAAGGAAACGCGCGGTCCGCCCGAAATCCTGAGGGTTGGCGTCACATCGTAGAAGGCGTCGGCAGCGATGTCGGCGACAAAGCCGTTGTGAGCGCGAATGCCGTGGCGAAGCTCGGCGCGGGCACGCAGCCAATCGGTCGGATAGAATTCGAAGAAGCCGCCAACCTCGCCGCCCCAGCGCACCGGATCGAGGCCCTTCAGTTCATCGGCGTTGCCGTCGTCACGGGAAAACAGGAACTTGCCGGTCAGGCCGGCACGGACACTGCCATCGTCGACCAGCGCCAGCGAGATGTTGTCGTTGCGCGAGGTGAAACGTGCCGCCGGTCCGGCCTTACCCAACGATATGATCGGAGAAGCGCTGAGCAGGTACTTCTTGCCGCCCTCGAAGTTCGGCGCCACCATGCCCGTGGCGCCAACTGTCAGATACCAGTCACCGGACAACCAGCTGCCCTCGCCCGCATTGGCAGCGCCCGCCCAACCGAGCAGCGCTGCGGCCAACACCAGAGAGATTTTTCCGACCGGACTCATGGCCACTCCACTAACACGACGCCCACGGCTACCGATGACAGCTTTGACGGCCGTTTGGTAAAATTTGATTTAAGCCCGAGACATCCGCACGCGGTTTGCGACGATCCCTCACTGCCGGCCATCGACTGGACGCTGACCGGCGCCAGGACTAACGTCCGGCAGCATCCCGCAGCCCTTGGTAGAGACCGCGACAATGACCCTGAATGGCGACGCCTTGAAAATCGCGATCGAACAGACCCGGACAAAATGGGGGTGGTTTGTCGCGCTCGGCGTGCTGCTGCTCATCTTCGGCGGCATTGCATTCGGCAATCTGTTCATCGCCACGGTGGCTTCGGTCTATGTCGTGGGATGGCTGATGCTGGTGGCGGGCGTCATCGAGATCGTGCATGCGTTCGGGGTCAAGACGTGGGGCCGCTTCTTCTACTGGCTGCTCAGCGGATTGCTCTATGCCATCGCAGGCTTCTTCGCTTTCAACAATCCGCTGCTTGCCTCGGCGGTGCTGACGTTCCTGCTGGCGATCGCGCTGGTCGCGTCAGGCGTGCTCAGGGCATGGGTCGGCTACAGCCACCGGCCGCAACGCGGCTGGGGCTGGGTCGTCGCGGCCGGTGTCATCAGTGCACTTGCCGGCCTGATCATCGCCATGGGCTGGCCGGTCAACAGCCTGTGGGTGCTCGGGCTCTTCCTGGCGATCGACCTGATCTTCCAAGGCTGGACCTTCATTGCCGTCGGTTTGGCGCTGAAAAGGTAGTGTCCGGTTTGCGCATGATCTGGTCCGAAAACCGGTTCCCACTTTTCGGGATCATGCTTGATCCCGTTTGCGCATGATCTGGTCCGAAAACCGGTTCCCACTTTTCGGGATCATGCTTCAAAAGGCTATAGCGGCGTCAAGGTCGGAGAGCGGTTTGACGCCGGCAAGCAGCGTGCGCGCCTCGGCTTCATCGCGCTTCATCTGCGTGACCAGCGCGTCGAGCCCTTCGAACTTCACCTCGGGGCGCAGGAACCCGAAGAAGGAAACCCGGCAGATCTCGCCATAGAGATCCCCGGAGAAATCAAAGACGAAGGTTTCCAGCAGCGGCGCACCGTTGTCGTCGACCGTCGGGCGACGGCCGAAGCTGGCGACACCGTCGTGAAGCGTGCCGTTAGCGCGGCGAAAGCTGACGGCATAGATACCCTCCTTCAGGGCGGCTTCGGCCGACAGCCTCATATTCGCGGTCGGAAAGCCAAGTGTGCGGCCGAGTTGCTGGCCGCCGACCACCTCGCTTTCGACGGTGAAGCGATAGCCGAGCAGTCCGGCGGCCTCGGCCACCTCGCCCTCGCTCAGCAGCTCGCGGATGCGGCTGGACGAGATCACCTCGGCGCCCTCGTCACGGAAGGCGTCGACGAGCGTTACGCCGAAGCCGTGACGCTCGCCGGCTGCCATCAGGTAGGCCGGACCGCCTTGACGATCCTTGCCGAAATGGAAATCGAACCCGGTCACGGCGTGGGTTATGCCAAGGTTCTTTTCCAGCACATCGGTCACGAATGCTTCCGCCGACAGCGAGGCGAAGTCGCGTGTGAACGGCTGTTCGACGAGCGCGGCAAAACCCAGCAGGGACAGGAGCCGCGCCTTCATCGGCGGCGGCGTCAGCACGAACAACGGTATATCGGGCCTGAAAATCTTGCGCGGATGCGGCTCAAATGTCAGCACCAGGGCCGGCACCCCGCGCCGCCCGGCTTCAGCCAATGCCCGCTCGAGCACCGCCTGATGACCGCGATGGACGCCATCGAAATTGCCGATCGCCACCACGCCGCCGCGCAGGTCGGCGGGCAGCGGTGCGGTTGCGAGAATGTGTTGGAAAGCTGCCATCATCATCTACCGCAGTCTGGGAATGACGGCCACCGGACGATAACCATGCTTTTCCAGGAAGGCAGCCAGCCTTGCCGGATCCGGTTGCAGTGCATCGCCGTAGTCGCGGGCATGGATACCGCCGGAGACATAGAGAACGTCGAAGCCATTGTCGGCAGCGCCCTTCACATCCGTCATCATGCCGTCGCCTATGGCCAGCACCTGGCCGCGCTCGACCGGCCGGCCGAGAAGCTCCACAACCTCCTTCATGGCGAGGTTGTAGATCGGCGCATAGGGTTTTCCGGCGATCAATGTGCGGCCGCCGAGTTGGGCATAATCGCGTGCCAGCGCGCCGGCACACCAGATGAGGCGTTCGCCACGCTCGACCACGATGTCGGGATTTGCACAGATGAAGGGCAGGTTCCTGGCGCGCAGCCGCCGCAGAAGCTCGGTGTAATCCTCGGGCTTCTCGACCTCGTCATCGAATAGACCGGTGCAGACGACGCCGGACGCCTCGAATTCCTCGACAAGTTCGACGTCGAGACCTTCATAGAGGGTGAAGTCACGGTCGGCGCCGATATGGAAAATCTTGCGCGGGCCCTCGGCGATCAAATCTCGGGTCACGTCGCCGGACGTGACCACCCGGTCGTAGGCTGATAGTGGAACGCCGATAGCGTTCATCTGCGCCACGACATCGGCACTTCTGCGCGGCGAATTGGTGATCAGGACGACGGGGATTTCTACCTCTCGAGCCCTCGCAAGCGCCGAGGCCGCCACCGGGAAATGGCTCTCGCCATTGTGGACCACGCCCCAGACATCGCACAGGATTGCCGAATAGGTCTTCGACACGTCTTCGAGCGAGCCGATGATTTCAGGCGAATCCGCCATGCCATTTCCTTCAGTCATGATCACCACGAGCACCACGGCCGACGGTTCGCCGCAGCCGGTTCGGATTAGCCGAACCGCCCCGGCCTGTCACCCGCTTTCAGCGTGGCCGCGGGAGCGGTAGCGGATGCCTCGCACAAAGGAGCGCGGCGCCAATGTTTTCGCCGCTTCAGAGAGTTGTCATAACGGCGCATTATTGCGCCGTCGGAGCCGGCATGGTTAACGAACCATCAAAAAGCTGGCCGGCCTTTGAGACATCCAGCAACATGAAATTTAGCATTTTGTCAGCATTGTCATGCCGAAAACTGGCTTCTGGGCAGGGATGCTGAAGGCGATGATCCTCAGATTCGCGCGCGACAGGCGCGGCAACTTTGCCTTGGCGACCGCCATAGCGATGCTGCCGATAATGATCAGCGTGGCCGGCATCATGGATCTGGTGGGCACGAGCGACGACGCCGCGCAATTGCAGAACTCACTGGACGCGGCTGGGCTCGCAGTCGGCACGAAGTACTCGCCCGGCATGACGGCAAGTAATGTCCGGGCGCTCGGGCTGACATTTTTCTCGGCCAACATGAGCACCGCCGACCAGCAAGAATATTCGGGCAGCGTCTCCAACTTTTCGGCGGCAGCCAGCGGGGACGCGAGCGCCTACTACATTTCGGTTTCCTCCAGCATCAGCCGAGCAAGCTTTATCCGCGGCGCGCCGTCCTGGCCGGCTCACCGCTCCGCCTCGGTCAAACTGGAACCCGGCGCGCAAGCCTGCGTGCTGGCGCTCGATCCGCAGGCATCGGCCGCCGTGAGCCTGCAGGGCTCGACCAATGTCTCGATGACCAACTGCGTGATTGCGGCAAACTCCGATGCGTCCGATGCTGTGAACAGAGGCGGTTCCGCGCTGGTTTCAGCGGGCTGCGTCTCGACCGTCGGCGGCACTTCCGGCCTTTCGTTACCCAACGCCAATCTCACCTGTGGAACGCCGCTCGAACATCAATATGCGTCGTTTGATCCTTTGGCCGACGTCGTCCCTCCTCCCTTCACATTGTGTCTGCCGGTCCCGAACGGGAACGGCAAGACCTACAGGCTGTCACCCGGCACCTATTGCGACAAAACATTGTCGGGAAACATCACACTTGATCCGGGCGTCTACATCCTGCGCGGCACCGCCATCAAGCCCGGAGGCAACGGTAGCCTGACCGGCCAGGGCGTGACTATATTCCTCATGGAGGGCGCACAGATCTACATAAACGCCAATGAGCAGGTGAACCTTTCCCCGCCGACCAGCGGCCCTTACGCCGGCATCACCATTTTCGAGGATCGCGGGAACACGTCCGCCCTGACGCTGAATGGCGGCGCAAATTCCGTGATCAGCGGTTTCATCTATGCGCCTGACGCTCCCATTTCCTACGCCGGCAACTCGGATATGAGCGGCCAAGGCGACTGCCTGAGGCTTGTTGGCAAGACCGTGCAGATGACGGGAAACTCATCCGTCAGAACGGATTGCACGGCCGCTCTTGGAAATCGCGAGATGTATGCCAGCCGCCGCATTACTCTCGTGAAATGAGAGACGCCTCCGAACGTTTGAGCGACATCGTCGGCTGATCCAGAGGCATCGGCAACCAACTGGCGCAACGGCTGGCGCAACCCTGCTCTTGCGCGCGCCTGCCGGGACAGGCACATCTCAACGGCTCGCGGGATCATGTACCCACGGCAGGGGAACGAACCGATGCCCGAAACCGCCAATCATCTCGCCTTCGCGCTGGTCTGCCTCGGCATGGTGCTGACGCCGGGCCCCAACATGATCTATCTGATCTCGCGTTCCCTGTCGCAAGGGCCGAAGGCCGGGCTGATCTCGCTCGGTGGCGTGGCGCTCGGCTTTCTCTTCTATGTGCTGGCGGCGGCCTTCGGCATCACCGCACTGCTGCTCGCCGTGCCCTATGCCTATGACGCGCTGCGCTTTGCCGGTGTGCTCTATCTCCTTTGGCTTGCCTGGCAGGCGGTGAAGCCGGGCGGGCGTTCGCCATTCCAGGTGCGCGAACTGCCAAGGGATAGGCCGCGCAAGCTGTTCGCGATGGGCCTGATGACCAACCTGCTCAATCCGAAGGTGGCCGTGCTGTATCTGTCGCTGCTGCCGCAGTTCATCAGCCCGGGCAAAGGCCATGTCCTGTCGCAGCTTCTGGTGCTGGGCGCCACGCAGATCACGATCAGCCTCACCGTCAATGCCATCATCGCGGTGACGGCCGGTTCGATCGCCACCTTCCTCTCCGGACGGCCCTTGTGGCTGGTCATCCAGCGCTGGATGATGGGCACCGTGCTGGCGGCACTGGCGCTGAAGATGGCAACCGACGCGCAGCGCTGAGAGCGACAGGGCAAAACGGTGGTCCCGGCTGTCAGCCGCCGAAGACTTCTTTCAGAAACGCACGGACATCGCTTGTCGATTGATCGGCCGCAGCTGCATTGTACTCTACCCGGTGACCGTAGGCCTCGATACCGTTCTTGAATTCCGGAGCGTCAAATGCATGACGAGCACCTGGGTAGACGTTGAGCTGCACGGAGCTTCCCTTGCCGCTGCGCTGCTTCATCATCGCCCGGCATTCTTGGGCAGGGCTAAAATCGTCAAGTTCACCGGCCAGAATCAAGGTCGGGACCGCCATGTCGCCATTCGCTAGCGAACATCGCGGATAGTAGGCAATCGCTGCCTTGAACTTGCGCTCCATAAGCTGCTCGGCGCCACCAAGCTGCACGGCCTCGAGCGTTGCGATCCCGCCGGCGGAGAACCCCATCAACGCTATGCGCTGCGGGTCGACGAAACTGTATTTCGATAGGAACTCCAAGGCGCCGTAGGCGTCATAGACCCGATCAGCAAGCAGGCTGCGATCACACGTCTCGTGAATGCCGCGCGTGCTGAAACTGTCGACAACGAGGACGACATAACCCCAGGAGGACAGCCGCTCGGGCCAGGTTTGCTTGTCATTCGAGAGCACACCTGCACACCCATGGAGAAGTACGATCGCAGGAAACGGCCCCTCACCCAGCGGTCGCGTTAGATACCCGTTCAATGGTGTGCCGGAAACAGCTTTGATCACTTGCCCGTTTTGTTGCGCATTGCGCTCCTGAAACGGCGTTGGCTTCAAAGTTGCGCTTTCAAATTGCACCGGCTGGTCAGCGCTTGCGGGGGCGGCATCGAGATAGCCAACAATGCCAAAGCAGGCCAGCCAAACAAGTTTTCTGAGCAATCCCCGCAGTTTGCGCGCCATGGGTAGATCTCAGTCAGTTGGCCATCGAGATCACCTGACAAACCAAACATATCGGGGTCTGTACAGGCGCTCTTTGTCAGGCGCTCCGGGGGTGCTCATCGGCAACGAGGCGGCTTGCCTACATCGGCCGCCTTGTCTGCTCCGCCCGCTCCGGCTCGACCACCTTGCGGTAGAGGTGCCAGGTGGCATGACCAAGGATCGGCATGACTACGGCCAGTCCGGCGAACAGCGGGATGGAGCCGATCACCAGAAGCACGGCAACCGTCAAGCCCCACAGCGCCATCTGCAGCGGATTGGTCATGACCGCCCGCGCTGAGGTCTCGATGGCCGAAACGGCGCCGACATCGCGGTCGAGCAGCAGCGGGAAGGCAATCACGGTGGTGGCCAGCACGACCGCGGCGAAGACAAAACCCGCAGCGTTGCCGGCAAGGATCAGCGTCCAGCCCTTGCTGGTCGTCAGCACCTCGCGGACGAAGTCTCCGATCGAGGACGGGGGCCGATCGCCAAACAGGCCAGTGTAGATCGACTGGGCGGTGTACAGCCACAATAGGAACAGCGCGACCAGCATCACCCCGATCACCACGATCGACGGAATCGCTGGCGAGCGGCGCACGTCAAGGGCATGCCACCAGGAGGTGTCCATGCCGAGCTCGCGCCGGCGGCTGATCTCGTAAAGGCCGATCGCGGCAAACGGCCCAACCAGCGCGAAACCCGACATCAGGGGGTAGATGAGCTGGATGGCATTGGCGCCAGACGACGTCCACCGCGTCAGGATCAGGCCGACGATGGGATAGATCAGGCACAGGAACACGTAATGCGACGGCTTTGCCCAGAAATCCTCGGCGCCGAGGCGCAGTGCATCCCAAAGGTCCGACGTGGTAATGCGCCGCACTGCTGGCTGCACATGCATTCCACGTGCGTCCGCCATGACATGAAAGCCGGCCATAACCTTCCTCCCGTATGTCGGGGCGGTCACCGCCAGGATGGCCGCCCGGAGCTGCCACTTTTCGTTCAAGCGCTATTCTAGTCGATTTAGCGCCGCTTGTCGCCAAGTCCATGGATCGGGTTGGGTTGATTCCGGTTCTCTCCCCGAATCGGTAACCGGCATTGCAGTCGCGGGGGGGGGGGGGGGGGGGGGGGGGGGGCGGGGGGGGGGGGGGGGGGCGCGGGGTGGGGCGGGCAGCGCGGCCGCAGACGCAGGCGAGGCGCCGCCGACGCGCGCCCCGGGCGGC